>NC_015387.1:910000-1210000 GCF_000195335.1 Marinithermus hydrothermalis DSM 14884 | reverse complement strand
TCGCGCACGGACCGGGTCTCCGGGAGGAAGTCCAGCATTTCGCCAGCGTCGAGCGCAGCTTGGCGCGCCGCGCGCGCGGCGAGGAGGGCCTCGCGGGCCTCGCCGAACTCCCGCTGCAGCGCCGCCACGAAGGCCAGGGCTTCCGGGGTCAGCACCTCCCGGGCCTCCGGAAGGGGCGCGCCGCGAACCTCGATCCCGCTCGTCGTCACTTCCGGCATGTCGCCTCCTTTCACGGGGTCAGTATCCGCGAGGCGCACCCCGGGGGCAGGCGTGTACCCGCGGGTCGGGCACACGCCCCGCGGGTGTATCCAGCGCGTCCTACACAAAAAACGCCGCGGAGCACGCTCCGCGGCGCGAACCCCTGGCGGCGCTTAGTCCTCGAGCACGCCCGCGTGCGCCAGCACCGCACCGCCCCCCACGTACACCGCGTACGGCTCGCCCGTCGCGCCGTAGTTCACGCGCACCCGCACCGTGCCCGGCACGCCCAGGCGGTGCCCTTGCAGCACCTGGATCTCCACCGACCCCTCGCGGCGCGGCACCACGCCCGCGCGGGCCAAAAGCGCCGCGAGCGCGCCGTTCGCCGACCCTGTCACTGGGTCCTCCGGGATGCCGAGGGCCGGCGCGAAATCCCGCGCGTAGAAGGTGCGTGGCCCGAGCGGCGCGTACGCGTGCACCGTGGCCACGTCCAGCCGCGCGCAAAGCGCCGTGAGCCGCGCCATGTCCGGCTCGAGCTCGTCCACCAACCCCGGCGCCACGAACGGCACGAACAACGACCACAACCCAGTGAACGCGATGCCGACCGGAAGACCCCGGTGCAGGTACCGCTCGTTCGCGCCCAGCACCTCCGTGACCTCCTCCACCGTCCGCCACGGGGGCACGTCCCGAAACCGCGGGGCGGGCGCGCGCATGATCGCGCGGTACGGCACGCCGTCCTGGTACTCGATCTCGATCGGGACCGTGTCCACCGCCGTCTTGAGGTACACGAACCGCGTGCCTTCCGGCACACGCCCCTCGCGCACCAACGTGAGCCCGAGCGCGATCGCGGCGTGCCCCGCGAACTCGATCTCCCGCGTCGCGGTAAAAAACCGCACCCAGAACGCCGGCCCCTCCCAGTGCGTCACGAACACGGCCTCGAGGCTCTTCCGCTCGTGCTCCGCGGGCGCCGCGAGGCGTTGCGCGACCCGCATCATCTCCTCCCAGCTCATGCCCCGCGCGTCCAGGATGACCGCCGCGCGGTTCCCGGTCCCCGGCGTCTCGGTGAAGGCGTCCACCAAGAGGTACGGCAGCTTCATTCCTCCACCACCCGAATCCCCAGCTCAGCCAGCTGCTCCGGCGCGACGACCGCCGGCGCGTCGGTCAGGGGATCCCGCCCCGACTGGTTCTTGGGGAAGGGAATCACCTCCCGGATCGAGGCCGCCCCCGCCATCAAAGCGAGCATGCGGTCCAACCCCCACGCGATCCCCCCATGAGGCGGCGCCCCGTACTCCAGGGCCTCGAGGAAAAACCCGAACTTCTCCCGCGCCTCAGCCTCGCCGATCCCCAACGCCTGGAACATGCGCCGCTGCACGTCCACCCGGTGGATGCGGATCGAGCCGCCCCCCACCTCGGTGCCGTTCAACACCAGGTCGTACGCCTTGGCCCGCACGCGGCCCGGGTCCGTCTCGAGGTACTCGAGGTCCGCCTCGACCGGCGAGGTGAAGGGGTGGTGCATGTACGTCCAGCGGCCGGCCTCCTCGTCCCACTCCAGGAGCGGGAAGTCCACCACCCACAGGAACCGGAAGCCTTCCTCGGGGATCAATCCAAGCCGCCGGCCGAGCTCGAGGCGCACCGCGCCGAGAGCCTTCACCGCGGTCTCCCAGCAGTCCGCCACGAAGAGCAAGGTCGCGCCCGGCTCCGCCCCGAGCGTCTGCGCGAGGTCCGCGGGGAGGAACTTCGCGATCCCCCCAGCGGGGCCCTCCGGCGTGACCTTGGCCCACGCGAGGCCCTTCGCGCCGTGGCGTTTAGCCTCCTCCTCCAGGGCCGCGACCTCCTTGCGGCTCAGCTCCCGCGGGCAGACCAGGGCCTTCACCACGCCGCCCGCCTCCACCACGCTCCGGAACGCGCGGAACTCCGAGGCCCGGAAGGCTTCGGTCGCGTCCACCAGCTCGAGGCCAAACCCGATCTCCGGCTTGTCCGAACCGTACCGGTTCATCGCCTCGCGGTACGCCAAGCGCGGGAACGGCGTGGGCACCTCAACCCCGAGCGCCTCCCGGAAGACGTGCGCCACGAGCCGCTCGTTCAGCTCGAGGACGTCCTCCACGTCCACGAAACTCATCTCCAAGTCCAGCTGCGTGAAGTCCGGCTGGCGGTCCGCGCGCAGGTCCTCATCCCGGAAGCACCGCGCGATCTGGAAGTACCGGTCCACCCCCGCGATCATCAGCATCTGCTTAAACAACTGCGGGGACTGCGGCAGCGCGTAGAACCGGCCGGGCTCGAGGCGCGACGGCACCAGGAAATCCCGCGCGCCTTCGGGCGTGCTGCGCGTCAGGAAGGGGGTCTCGACCTGAATGAACTCCTCCCGATCCAAGAAATCCCAGATGGCCTTGATCACCCGGTGGCGCAAGCGGAGCTTGTCCTGCATGCCCTTACGCCGCAGGTCCAGGTACCGGTACTTGAGGCGCAAATCCTCGTTCACCCGGTCCGTCGGGTCCGCCTCGCCCCGCCACCCCGCGTCCACCGCGAACGGCGGGGTCTTCGCCTCAGCGAGGACGGTCACCGCCTCCGCGAGCACCTCCACCTCCCCGGTGGCCAGCCGGGGGTTCACCTGATCGGCCGGCCGTTCGCGCACGGTGCCGCTGACGCGCACCACGTACTCGCCGCGCACCCGGTCCGCCTCAGCGAACGCGGGACTCTCGGGCGGCACCACCACCTGCACGAGCCCCGCGCGGTCCCTGAGGTCCACGAAGATCAACCCCCCCAGGTCCCGCCGGCGGTTCACCCACCCCTCGAGCGTGACGCGCTCCCCCACGTGCGCTCGAGTCAACTCACCACAGTAGTGCGTGCGTTTCACCGCGTACCTCCCCTGATCACGCTCAGCACCTCGCTCGGGGGCACCTCAACCTGCACGCCGCTCGCGAGGTCCTTCACCGCGACCACGCCGCGCGCGCGCTCCCCCTCGCCGATCAACCCCACGAACCGCGCCCCGCGCTTCTCCGCCTCCTTGATGCCCTTGGTCACGCGGCGCGGCGCGTACGCGAACTCCACCCGCGCCTGGGGGCGCAGCCGCGTGGCGAGCTCGAGGGCCTCCGCCACCGCGGCCTCATCCAGCGGCACCAGGTACAGATCCGGCCCCGAAGGGCGCGGTGGAGTCAGGCCTTCCTCCTCGAGGGCCAACGCGATCCGCTCCACGCCGAACGCCCACCCCACGCCCGGCACGCGCGGCCCGCCCAACAGCTCGGAAAGCCCGTCGTACCGACCGCCACCCCCCAGCGCGGACTGCGCGCCGATCCGCGCGTGGTGAATCTCAAACGCGGTGCGCACGTAGTAATCCAGGCCCCGCACGATCGTGGGATCCACCGTGTACGGCACCCCCAGGCGGTCCAGGTGCCGCTTTACCGCCTCGAAGTGCGCCCGCGCCGCCTCGCCCAAAAACTCCAGCATCGGCCGCACCCCGGCCCGCCGCAGGACTTCCTGGTCCTGCGCGCTCTTCGAATCCACGATACGCATGGGGTTCAGCTCGAGCCGCTCCTGGGAGTCCTCGGAAAGCTCCGAGCGGTAAGGCTCGAGAACCTCCCGCAGGTACGCGTTGTACCGCTCGCGGTCCTCCGGATCCCCGACCGAGCCGAGCTTGACCTCGAGGCCCGTGAGCCCCAGGGCGCGCAGCACCTCAACCATCAACGCGATGGCCTCCGCGTCCACGATCGGATCCTCCAGCCCGAGCGCCTCGAAGTCCACCTGGTGGAACTGGCGTTGACGCCCGCGCTGCACGTTCTCGGCGCGGAACATGGGGCCGGCCATCCAGAGCTTGACCGGGCTCGGCCAGACCTTCATGCCGTGCTCGAGGTAGGCGCGCACGATGCCCGCGGTGCCTTCCGGCCTTAAGGTCAGGTGCCGGCCGCCGCGGTCGGTGAAGGAGTACATCTCCTTGCGCACGATGTCGGTCGAGGCCCCCACGCCCTTCTCGAAGACGCGGGTCTCCTCGAAGACCGGGGTCTGGATCTCCAAAGCCCCGGCGGACTCGAGCACCTTGCGGGCGGTGTCGATGATGTAGCGGTGCGCGTGGAGTTTGGAGCCGTACAGGTCGTAGGTACCCTTAACCGCGCGAATCACGGAGCTATTGTAGCATTTGCGCTCCGGGTCATTTCTTCCAGAAGCGCAGGTTCTGCTGGATCGCCACCTCCGCGTCCAGGATGGGGTGCACCTCGAACTCGGCTTGCAGGTACCCCGGGTAGGAGAGTAGCAGTTCCCGCAGGGCCTCGTGGAAGGCCACGTTCACGATTCCCGCGCCGATCAGGCCGCTGGCGTTATCCAGCAGGGTGTAGGCTGCCTCGAGGATGCCGTCGGCCTTATGGGCTTGGATCCAGTCCCGGTTGGCTTGGTTGAGCGCGGCGGGGTCATCCACGGGGACCGCGTCCTGCCCCCGGTACACGAGCACCAGGTACTTCATGCCGTTCCCCTTTCCGGCCTTGGGCCTTGCCTTGATTGTAGCAAGGGGCGGGGGAGGGGATGGCGGGACCGGCGCGGCGGGGCTTGCGCGAACCTGGCGGGTGCGCTAGACTCAGTCCGCCCACTCCATGCGCGGGCGCTCACCGGTACGCCGTGGGGGCCCGCGTATCTTCATTAAGAAGGCGCTACGGTGGAAGCCACCCTTACGCCGCTCCTTCCAAGGCTTCGTGCACTGCGCGATAAACGGTCAGGTTGGTCAGGACGTGCAGGGCCGTTACCACGATCAAGGAGCGGCTGACCCAGAAGGCAACGGTGTGGTGTACCCGAGGGCGACCAGAGTATAGAAGATGAGGGCCTCGAGAACTGCGATCCAAAGCCCCCAGGGCCCGCCATCTGGAAGGGAAACCAGCGGGGCACTAGCCCCTCGGTAAACGGCTCCGAGGGCTTCCCAAACGGAGGCCGCCCGGCTGCCTACCTGGGGCTCGAGGGCCTGCGCTGAGTCGATCGCGCACCCCATATTCCCGTTAAGGGAAATTAACGGGAATATGATAGTATAAAGCCATGCTCGTACCGACCCGCAACTGGCACGACCCCCAAAAGCGCCGCCTCGAGGCGATCCGCGCCGCGCAGGAGCGCGACGAAACCGCGCTCCTCGAGCTGCTCGAGGCCTACCTGCGTTTGAAAAGCCGCAAGAAGGCCGCCACTAGCCCCCAAACCCTCCGGACTTACCGGGTCGCGGTGCGGGACTACCTGGCCTGGGCCTGGCCCCCGGAGGCCGAAGGGCCGGTGGTGCCCCTGTTGAAAGCCACGGCGGACGACCTCGACCGGTACGTGGCCGACCTCCAGACTCACGGCGGGCACCTTCCCGAGACGAGCGCTCCCCTCAAACCCAGCACGATCGCGACCTATCTCGCCGGCGTGCGGGCCTTCTACCGGGCCCTCGAGTGGGCCGGGGCCGCTCGGCTGCCCGAGGGGGTGGCCGCCCCGCGCGACCCCACGCCGCGCGAGGAGCGCCGCCCCGCCCTGCCGCTCCGGTTGTACCGCGCGCTGCTCGAGCACCTCGCGGGCGAGGAGCCGCGGGTCTTGCGGGACCGGGTGGCGGTTCGGTTGCTCGGTGAGGTCGGACTACGAATAAGTGAAGTAATTCACTTAAAGGTGGAGGACGTACACCTCGCCGAAGGCCTCCTCGTGGTCCGCCGCGGCAAGGGGGGCAAGCAACGCACCCTTCCCCTGCCCCGCGGCGTCCAACGGGACCTCGCAGCCTGGCTCCGCGTTCGTGCTGCGCACGCCGCGCCCGGCGAAGACACCCTCCTCGTCAACCTCGGCGGCCGCAAGAACCGGGGCCGTGCGGTCTCCGACAGCACGCTCCGCAAGACCCTCAACCGCTACTACCGCGCGCTCGGCTTCCCCGCCCGCTACCGCGGGGCCCACATGCTGCGCCACACCGCCGGGACGCGCTTTTACAAGGCCACCCGAGACCTGCACGTCACCGCGCGTCTCCTTGGGCACAGCAACATCAACACCACCGCGATCTACGCCAAGATGGATCTCGAGGGCCTGCGCGAGGCCGTCGAGCGCCTCGAGGATCTGGAATGACCTTCTCCCCCCAGCACGCCCCCGGATGAGCGTGCGTAAGGGGTAAAGCAGCCCCCCCCAAAAAACCCGAGCGCGGGGACGGGGCCCCCGCGCTTCTTCTTGCGCCCCGCGCGGCTCTACGGGTACCAGTAGCGCCAGCGCCGCGCCGGGGGCAGGGGGAGGTCCTCGAGGGGGAAGAAGGTCCGGGCCGCCTCCGCGCAGAGAAGGGCGATCGCCCACCTCCAACCGATCAGGTCGTCCTCGGTCTCGAGGGCCCGCGCCGCGCCGCGCATCAAGCTCAGGTGCGTGATCCGCGCCGCGAGCGGCTCGACCTCCTCGTGCGGCGCCGTGCGGAGGCGCTCGCGCAGCTCCGTGAAGACCGCGTCGTCGAGGCGCTGCTCCGCGAGCCAGTCCCGCAGAAGGTCGCGGTCCGCCTCGAGCTCGGCCCGCTCCGCGGGGTCGGGGGTGTAGCGGGACTCCTCCCCCTCGTCGATCCGGTCGGGCGGGGGCAGGTCGAACTCCCGAAGGGCTAGGGTCAGCGGGTACATCACGGAGATGGTGCCCGGGTACACCCGCTCCTCCTCGGGCGGGGGCGTCTCAGGACGGTGGATCAGCGGGACGTACCACCAGTTCTCGGCGGGCAGCTCCAGGCCGATGCTCGCCGCGCGGGTGAAGGCCTCCCAGTCCTGAGCGGTCCGGCTGTTCAGGGGCGGGGCGGCCACCCCCGCCACCCACGGGGTGTCGCCCTCACCGAACGGCAAAGAAGTCAGGGGCTTGGGGGGACGGGCGCGGTAGTACAAAACCGGCACGTGAACCTCCCCAGGTTTTGTGACCTCAAATCAACGCGTCCGGTCCCGGAAACGCTCCCGGAACTTCGCGAGTTTCGGCGCAATGACCGCCCGGCAGTACGGCGCGTCCGGGTGCGTTTCGAAGTAACGCTGATGGTGCGCCTCCGCCGGGTAGAAAGCCTCGAGGGGCACGACCTCCGTCACGATCGGGTCCGGCCACGCGCCCTCGGCCTCGAGGTTCTGGATCACCTCTAGCGCCACGCGGCGCTGCTCGGGCGTGTGGTACAGCACGATCGAGCGGTACTGGGGCCCCACGTCCGCCCCTTGGCGGTCCCGGGTCGTGGGGTCATGCACCGCGAAGAACACCTCGAGCAACGCGCGATATGAGAGGCGCTGCGGATCGAACACGACCTGCACGACCTCCGCGTGCCCGGTTGTGCCCGTCGAGACCTCCGCGTACGTGGGGTTCGGCACCTGCCCGCCTGCGTACCCACACGTGACCTCGAGCACCCCCTCGAGTCGCCGAAAGACCGCCTCGAGGCACCAAAAGCACCCTCCGCCTAGGGTAGCGACCTCCGCTTGCACTGCCATCCCTGCTATTCTACGCCGAGCGGCGCTTCCTCCCGCCGGATCGTGTACACGCGGCTCATTCCGTCCCGGCTGGTCACGCCGTACAGGGCGTCACAGGCCTCCATCGTGCGTTTTTGGTGCGTGACGAGAATGAACTGCCGTTCCGTTGAAAACCGCCGCAAGAACCGCGTGAACCGCGCGATGTTCGCCTCGTCCAGCGGGGCGTCCACCTCGTCCAGCACCGCGAGGGGCAGCCCGCCCTCCCCCACCTCCGCCAACGCGAAGAGAAAGGCCAAGGCCCCCATGGTCTTCTCCCCCATCGAGAGGAGCTCGAGCCGGCGCGTGCGCTTCCCGGCCGGGTTCAGGCCGAGCGCCAGTCCCCCCGCCTCGCGCTGTACCGTCGCACCTCCCCCCAAGAGCGCGTGCGCGTAGTGCGCGAACCGCTCCTGAAACCGCTGGAAGGCGGCCTCGAGCCGGTCCGCGTACTCGCGCTGAACCGCCTCCAGGCCCGCTTCAAGCTGACGTGCGGCTTCGGCGGCTTCCGCGACCTCTGCTTTCAGGCGTTCCACTTCCGCCGCGAGTTGGGCGTGCGCGTGCTCGGCCCGGTGGTTGACGGGCCCCATCTCCGAGATTTCTCGCTCGATCTGGGCGAGGCGGCGCTGCAGCGTGCGGTAGGTGCCCTCGGCAGCCTCGCCTGGGGGGAGGGCGGCGGCCTCGGCGCGCACCGCCTCGAGGGTGGCCTCGCGCCGCGCGAGGGTGAGGCGGTGCTCGTCCGCTTGAGTGAGCGTTTCGCTCAGGCGGCGCACCGTGGCCTCCTCCTCCGCGAGGAGGCGCTCGACCTCTTGGCGTTGCGCCTGAACGCGGCGGGCAGCGGCTTCCAGGTCGAGCTCGTCCACGGCCTGGCGAGCGCGGTCCAGGTCCGCCGCGAGCTGGGCGTGTTCGGCCTCGAGCTGCTCGAGCTCCGCGCGTAGGGTTTCGAGGCGGGCCATGGCCTCTTGGGCACGGGCCTGGTCCGCCTCAAAACGCTCGAGAAGCGCGCGGTAGTGGGCTGCCTCCCGGCGGTACGCCTCCCAGCGGGCTGCGGCGGCTTCCAGTCGCCCTGCTTCGTCCTTGAGGGCCGCGACCCGTTCCCGGAGGGCCTCAAGGGGCCTGGGGTCCGGTTCGGGGACCGGCTCGGGGGCGGGCGGCACCTCGGGCAGCGTGGTGTGCGCGAGGGCGCGCTCTAGGGCCTTGAGTTCACGGGCCAGTTCCTCGGCCCGCGCGCGGGATTGCTCGACCTCGAGGGCGGCGAGGTCCGCCTTGGTGCGCGCGATCGTGTCCTGAAGCGCACGAACCTCCGCTTCGTGCGCGGCGACCTCCGCCTCGAGGTCCGCGAGGCGACGCCGCAGCGCGAGGGTCTGCCCCGCGCCTTTGCGGGCGCGCCCCCCGGTGAGCGCGCCGCTCGCTTCGAGCACCTCCCCCTCGAGGGTCACGAGGCGCGGGCGGTCCGGGTGCGCGCGGGCGATCGCCAGGGCGGCCTCGAGGTCCTGGATGACCAGGGTGTCCCCGAAGAGCACGGCGGTCGCTTCGGGCTCTCCGGGAATCGGGGCCAGATCGCGCGCGAACCCCAGCACGCCCGGCGCGCGTGCCAGGGCGCTCCAGGATCGGGTGCGGGGGCGGAGTAGGGTGCGCGGCAGGAAGGTGGCGCGCCCCCCGTGCCGCTTCAGGTAGGCCACGGCCGTCTTGGCTGCTGCCTCGTCCTCGGTTAGCACCCACTGCAGCCGGCCCCCAAGGGCCGCTTCGAGGGCTGCCTCGAGCCCTTCGGGGGCGCGCACGAGGTCCGCGACCACGCCGATCACGCCGGGGATCCCGGATTGCGCGACGCGGCGCGGGCCTTCCGCGAGGTCCGCGCCGGAAGCCACGAAAGCCGCCAGGCGTTCCTTCTCACGCGTGAGGGCCCGGAGCTCGCTCGTCGTTTCGCTCAGGGCGCGGGAGGCTTCGTTCAGCGCGGCCCGCAGTTTCCGCGCCTGGGTTTCCTTAGCCTCGAGCTCGGCTTGGAGGCGCGCGTAGGCTTCGGTGAGGCGTGCGCGATCGGCCTCGAGCCGCGCGCGTTCCTGCAGGGCTTGTGCGCGCGCCGCGCGCTGCGCTTCGTGCACCGCCAGGGCTTTTTGGTAACGCGCGTATTCCTCCGTGGCTTGACGGTAGGTGGTTTCCGCGTCGGTTAGGGCAGCTTCCGCTTCGGCGAGTTCATCCCGCACGTGCGCGACGGCTTCCGCTAGGGTGTTCGGGTCGCCCTCGGGGCGCTCGGGGAGCTCGGGCGGGGCTTGGCGTCGCAGGCGCTCGAGCTCCTGCTCGAGCCGCGCGCGTTCCGCGAGGAGGCGCCGGCGCTCGCGCTGAAGGTGCTCGCGCCGCGCCTCCAGGAGCCGCACCTCTCCCCGGCGAGCCTCGTAGGCCGCCTTGAGTTCCGCCTGATGGGCGAGGGCCGCCTCGAGGGCAGCTTCCGCCTGGGCGCGCGCGGTTTTCAGTTCGGTTTGGCGTTCCCGCAGCTCGGCCTGCGTGTCCTGCGCCGCCTGGATCGCGGCGCGCAGGGCCTGGATCTCGCGCTCGAGCTCCGCCACGCGGGCCTGGATGAGGCCGCGCTGGACGCAGAGGCGTTCCGCGGCAAGGGCCTGGGCGCGCTGGGCGGCGCGGGCTTCCTCGGCGAGGCGCTCGAGGTCCGTTTGACGGCGCGCGAGTTCACTGGAGAGCTCCGCCAGGTGCGCTTCGGCGCGCTCGAGGCGGGCCTGGGCTTCCCGGTGCGCGAGCGTGACCGTGCGGAGTCCCGCGGCGTCCTCGAGGTGCCCGAGGAGCACCTCGGGGCTGGCGTGTAGGATGCCGCTCACCTCCCCCTGTCCGACGATCGCGTACCCGTTGCGTCCGAGGCCGCTGCCCGCGAGGGCCTGCTCGATCTGGCGGAAGCTGGCGCGCCGTCCGTTGAGGCGCACCTCCTGACTGCCGTCCCGCTCGATGCGGCGGGAGACCGTGATGCGTTCCCGGCCGCGGGTGAGCTCGAGGATCACCTCCGCGAAGGGCATGGGGGGTCGGCCCGTGCCGCCGTGAAAGATCAGTTCCTCGGCTCGGCCGCCGCGCAGTTCTCGGGCGCGCGCGCCGACCACGAAGCGCAGCGCTTCGATCACGTTGCTTTTGCCGGACCCGTTCGGCCCGATGATGCCGCTCAGGCCGTGGGGAAACTCGAGGACGGTGCGTTCCGCGAAAGACTTGAAGCCGTGCAGGATCAGGCGTTCGATGCGCATGGTGGGGTTAACGGGTTTTACGGATGGGATCCACGAGGGAGACGTGCCCGAGGGTGGGGACCTCCCGCCCCTCGAGGAGGAACTTGACCGCGCCAATCTCCTCGAACTCGAGGAGGGTGTTGGCCATGCCAAAGAGGAGCAGGACCTCGCCGGCGCTGCCGTACCCCAGCCGGCCGTACGCCGCGGGGAGGTCCACGTACGCCGTGTCTCCCGCGACGAAGACCGCGGGTGGATCCATTCCCGCCGGCACTAGGGGCGTGCCGCCTTGGGCCGGGCCGCGTACGAGCTCGGCGAGGGCGCGTTCGTAAGGGTTTTCGCCCGGCTCGAGGCGTACCTGGCGGCGCTCCACCACGAAACCGGTCCCGTCGGGTTTTCCGAAGTACAGGCGCAGCTGGAGCGTGCGGGGGGTGCGGGCCTCCTCGAGGGTCTCTGGGAGGTTCAGCACCGCGCCGCCCTGGCGGCGGTCGGTGTAGAGGTAGACCGCGAGTCCCAGGGCGAGCACCGCGAGGCCCAGGAGGTTCCATAGGGTCACGAAGCGCTTCATTCCCGCCTCCCAAGATACGCAATCACCGCTTCGGTTAGGGCCTCCACGAGCCGCTCCTGCTCCAGGGGGTCCCCGAGGCGCGCGCGGTCCACGGCGTCCTCCACCGAACCCAGCTCGATCAGGGCTGCGGCTCCGGTGGCGTACGCGAGGACGTAGTCCGGGGCGGGACCGTGCCGCACCGCGAGGCCCACCCTGTCCTTAAGCTGCAGGGCGAGGGCCTGGGCGAGGGCTTGGCTGGCCTCGGCGGGCGTGAGGAAACGCGCGAGCAGGTCCTGCCGGGCGCCGCGCCCCTCGAGGAGGGTGCGGCCGTTGCGCACGAAGGCCGGCGTCAGGCGGGAGTTCGGCGTGCTGGGGCGGAAGGTGTAGATCACGACGCCCGTTTGCGGTACGGGGCCGCTCGTGAGGTGCAGACTGAGGAAGACGTCCGCCCCGACCGCGGCCTGCGCGCGGGTTTCTGGGGGGATGGCGGTGTCGTTGTCGCGGGTAAGACGCACTGCGTACCCGGCCTCGGCTAGGCGGCGCTGGAGTTTCTGGGCGATTTGGAGGACCACGTCTTTTTCCCGGAGGGCGCCTTGGGTCGCGCCGGGGTCCTCCCCGCCGTGCCCGGGGTCGATCACGATCCGGGGGGCGGCGCGGCTTTCGGTGCGGGCACCGATCTCGAAGACGACCTGGTTGGGGAGTGGGTAGTGGCGCACGGTGAAGCCTTCCGCGCCCTCAAGGTAGATCCGCAGCCCGTAAGGGTCGGGCGCGGTGCGTACGCGGCTTAAGTACACGCCCGTGACGTCGTACACCGCGAACCGCCCCTGCACACCAACCGCCACGAACTCGCCGGGCCCCATCTGCCGGACGTTCACGTCCCGATCGAAGCGAAGCAGTACCTGGTCCCGCGTCTCGATCACCTGCGCGCGCACCTCGCGCAACCGGGCGACCGGCAGGTTCACGCGTAGGGCGACCTCGCTGCCCACGTACTGCCCGCCAAGCCCTTGCATCACGTAGCGGAGGGGAACCAGAACCCGGTCGGCTTGGCGGATCGCGCCGGGCGGGTTCGCGTTGACCGCTGTTTTTTGGTTCTCCTCGGAGTAGACCGTGAGCTTCACGACTCGGCTGCCCAACTGAAGGATCACGAAGCTCGGGTTCTCCCAGTACCCTAGGCCAAGCGCTTCCGCAAGGGCGCGCGCGTCAGCGTACGAAACCCCCGCGTTCACCGGGTAGACCGCGGTGAGGTTCGCGCGTCCCGCGAGGAGGGGCTTGGGGGCTTGAGCGAACGCGCCCAGCATCCCGACCAGCGCGAGCAGGGGAACAGCTCGAGCTAGGCGCGTTAGTACCATTTCTCCATCTCCCGTTCGATCGCGCGGCGCTTGTCGTCCTCTTTCTTTTGGTAGGCTTTCTTGCCTCGGGCGAGGCCCAGCAGGAGTTTGGCGTACCCGCGCTCGTTGAAGTAGATCTTTAGGGGAACGAGGGTCAGGCCGCGCTGCTCGACGCGGCCGCGGAGGCGGTTGAGTTCGTGCTTGTGCAACAGGAGCTTGCGCCGGCGCCGGGGGTCGTGGTTGGTGTACGAGCCTTTCTCGTAAGGGGCGATGAAGAGGTTTTCGAGCCAGAGCTCGCCGCCGTCGAAACGGGCGAACGAGCCGGTGAAGTCTACCTTGCCCGCGCGGATGGACTTGACCTCGGTGCCCTTAAGCGCGATGCCGGCCTCGTAGGTTTCGAGGATCTCGTAGTCGTGACGGGCCTTGCGGTTCTCCAGCACAACCGTATTCTAAGCTGTAGGCCGAGGGGCTTGAAGGTGGAGGGGCGTTTGTCTGGGGTGGGCGTGGTATAGTAGACGTGGGTGGAAACGATTCCACGAGGGAGGCGTGATATGAGGATTGGCATCAACGGGTTTGGACGTATCGGCCGGCAAGTCTTCCGCATCCTACACCAACGCGGCATCCCCGTCGCACTGGTCAACGACCTGACCCACACCCGAACCCTTGCGCACTTGTTAAAGTACGACTCCAACTACGGCCCCTTCCCAGGCGCGATCGAGTACGACGAGCACCACCTCCTCGTCGACGGCCAACGCATCCGCGTTACCTCCACCCGCGATCCCGAAACCATCCCCTGGGCTGAGCACGGCGTGGACATCGTTATCGAATCCACCGGCGTCTTCCGCGACCGCGCAAACGCCGAAAAACACCTCAAAGCCGGGGCGAAACGGGTGATCATCACCGCCCCCGCTAAAGATCCCGACTGGAACGCCCTCCTCGGCGTCAACCAGGACGAGTACGACCCGGAACGGCACCGCATCATCTCCAACGCCTCCTGCACCACCAACTCCCTCGCCCCGGTCATGAAGGTCCTGGACGAAACCTTCGGTATCGAGAAGTCCCTCATGACCACGGTCCACTCCTACACCAACGACCAACGCATCCTGGACCTTCCCCACTCCGACCTCCGGCGCGCTCGAGCCGCGGCGATCAACATCATCCCCACCACGACCGGGGCCGCCAAAGCCACCGCCAAAGTCCTCCCCCAACTCAAGGGCCGGTTCGACGGAATGGCCCTCCGGGTCCCCACCCCCACCGGGTCGATCAGCGACATCACCGTCCTCCTCAAGCGCGACGCCACCCGCGAAGAGATCAACGCCGCCCTCAAAGCCGCCGCGGAAGGCCCCCTCAAGGGCATCATGCGCTACACCGAGGAACCCATCGTGCGCACCGACATCGTCGGCGATCCGCACTCCGCCATCATCGACGGCAGCCTCACCATCTCCCTCGGAAACCTCGCCAAGGTCTTCAGCTGGTACGACAACGAGTGGGGGTATGCCAGCCGCATAGCTGACCTGGTGGAACTCATCGGAAAACACGAGTAACCCACGAGAACCAAACGGTATGCTGAGGGGCGGGGCGCACTCCGCCCCTCCCGGTATCGAAAGGGGGTAGTATGCGAACCGTACGCGAACTCAACGCCAAGGACAAACGGGTCCTCGTGCGGGTGGACTATAACGTGCCGATCAAGGACGGCGTCGTGCAGGACGACACCCGCATCCAAGCCAGCCTCCCCACGCTACGCCATCTTCTCGAGCAAGGCGCCGCCCTGATCCTGATGAGCCACCTGGGCCGCCCCAAAGGCGTGGACGACGCCTACCGCATGGCTCCCGTCGCCGCGCGCCTCGAGGCCCTCCTCCAGCGGCCTGTGCGGTACGTGCCCAGCCTGCCCGGCGCGGACGAGACCCACCAGGCCCTAAAAGACCTCCGGCCCGGTGAGGTCGCCCTATTAGAGAATGTGCGCTTCGAGCCTGGCGAAACCAAGAACGATCCCGAGCTCGCGCGGCGATACGCCCGGCTCGGAGACGCCTTCGTCCTCGACGCTTTCGGGAGCGCCCACCGCGCGCACGCCTCCGTCACCGGCGTGGCCCGCGAACTCCCCGGATACGCTGGGCTTTTGGTCGAGCGTGAGGTCAAAGCGCTTGGGAAACTCCTCGAGGATGCCCCGAAACCCTACTGGGTCGTCTTAGGCGGCGCGAAGATCAGCGACAAGATCGGGGTGATCGAGAACCTCCTGCCGCGCGTGGACGGCATGATCATCGGTGGGGCGATGGCCTTCACCTTCATCAAGGCCCAAGGCGGCCGGGTCGGGGACAGCCTCGTCGAGGAGGACAAGCTGGAGCTGGCCCGCGAGCTGATGCGCCGCGCCGAAGCCCAGGGCGTCCAGCTCCTCCTCCCCACCGACAGCGTCGCCGCCACCCGGATCGAGGCCGGCGCCCCGAGCCGCGTGATGCCTGCGAACGCGATCGAGGACGGCTGGATGGGGCTGGACATCGGGCCGGACACCCGCCAGCGCTTCGCCCAAGCCCTCCAGGGGGCGGCCACCGTCTTCTGGAACGGCCCCATGGGCGTCTTCGAGGTCCCGGGCTTCGAGCAAGGCACGCTTGCCGTCGCCCAGGCCATCGCCGGCCTCGAGAGCGCGTACACCGTCGTGGGGGGCGGGGACTCGGTCGCTGCGGCGAATCGGCTGGGCCTCGCCGCGCGCTTCAGTCACGTCTCGACCGGCGGAGGAGCCAGCCTCGAGTTCCTCGAGCGGGGCACGCTGCCCGGGCTGGAGGTGCTCCAGTGACGCGGCGGGTGCTCATTGCCGGGAACTGGAAGATGCACAAGACGACCGCCGAGGCACGGGCGTGGTGCCGGGCGGTCCTCGACGGCTTACCGGACCCGGTGGCGTGCGAGGTGGCCGTGCTGCCCGCCTACCCCCTCCTCCCCGTTGTTCGGGAAGCGCTTGAAAACAGCCCGGTGCGGTGGGGAGCCCAGGACGTCTCGGCGCACGAGGAAGGGGCCTATACTGGCGAGGTCGCCGCGCGTCAGCTCGCGGATCTGGGGTGCGCGTACGTCGTGGTGGGGCACAGCGAGCGCCGGGCGTACTGGAAGGAGTCCAACGCTCTCGTCGCGGCTAAGGCCCGCAAGGCCCTCGAGCACGGCCTGGTGCCGATCGTGTGCGTGGGGGAACCTCTCGAGGTGCGCGAGGCGGGAGAGGCGGTGGCTTTCACGCTAGCGCAGCTCGAGGGGAGTCTGGAGGGGGTGGAGGCCCCGGATCCCGGTCGGCTGGTCGTGGCCTACGAACCGGTGTGGGCGATCGGCACCGGGCGAACCGCGACCCCGGAGGACGCCCAGGAGATGGCGCGGGCGATCCGGGACTGGCTGGCCCGCCGGTACACGCCGGAGTTCGCCGCGGGGGTGCGCGTGCTGTACGGGGGTTCGATCAAGCCTGGGAACTTTGCGGAGATCTTGGAGGGTCCGGACGTGGACGGCGGGCTGGTAGGCGGCGCGAGCCTGGATGCGACGCGGTTTTTGGCGCTGGCTACGGCTGTGTAGTGTGTGGGGGTGGGGGTCTCCCCTGCCCTTTTTTGTTGGATAATTAGTGATATTTTTCACGATAAACCATGCTCGTGAAAACATTCTTCAAAAAGCCATGCTAAACTCATGCCGTGAAACCGGAAGAACTCCTACAGCAACACGACCTCGACGCCCTTCTCGTCACCACCCCCGAGAACGTCCGCTACCTCTCCGGCTTCAGCGCCCCCCAAGACGCCCGCGTCATCCTCACCCAAGAAGGCGCCCTCCTCCTCACCGATGGACGCTACACCGTCCAAGCCCGCGAGGAAAGCCGCATCCCCTACCGGATCCTCGGGCGACATGAACTCCTAGAGGCCCTCAAGGAGCTCCTCAAGGGCCGCGTCGGCTTCGAAGCCGCCCACCTCCCCTACGCCCAGTACGAACGGTACAAGGCCACCATCCCCGCCGAATGGGTCCCGACCCACGGCCTCATCGAAACCCTCCGGCTCCGCAAAACCCCCGAGGAGATCGAGAAGATCCGCGCGGCCGCCGCCCTCACCGACCAAGCCTTCACGCACATCCTCCCCCAGATCCGCCCCGGCGTACGCGAGATCGAGATCGCCCTCGAGCTCGAACGCTTCCTGCGCACGCACGGCGCCGAGGACACGGCCTTCGAGATCATCGTCGCCTCCGGCCCCCGCAGCGCGATGCCGCACGGCACCGCCAGCCCCCGCACAATCCAGTCCGGTGAGCTCGTCACGCTCGACTTCGGCGCGCGCGTGGACGGGTACCACTCGGACATGACCCGCACCCTCGCCGTCGGCCCCATCCCCGACGAGCTTCGCCGCATCTACGACGCGGTCCTCGCTGCCCAGGAAGCCGCCCTTCAGGCCGTCGCCCCCGGCCGCGCGGCGCGCGAGCTGGACCGGATCGCCCGCGAAGTCCTCGCCCAGCACGGGTACGCCGAGTACTTCACGCACTCCCTCGGGCACGGGGTCGGCCTCGCGGTCCACGAAGGCCCGGCCCTCTGGCGGGAATCCGAGGACGTTCTCGAGTCGGGCATGATCCTCACGATCGAGCCCGGCGTGTACATCCCCGACGTGGGCGGGTGCCGCATCGAGGATCTGGTGCTGGTCACCGCCGACGGGTTCGAGGTTCTCTCCCAAACCCCTAAGCACCTGATCCAGGTATGAAACGGCTCATCGGCAGCCTCGCCCTCGTGCTCATGGGGTGCGCCCCTGCCCTCACCGCGCCCCCGCGCTACGTGGTCCAGCCCGGGGACACGCTCTACAGCCTGGCCCGGCGCTTCGGTACCACCGTCGCGGCCCTCCAGGCCGCCAACCACCTCGAGGGCACCACGATCTACGCGGGGCAGGTCCTCGTCATCCCTTCGGGCACCTCCCCCGCACGTCCCGCGCGGTTCGTGCAGGAAGGGTACGCCTCGTACTACGGCCCGAAGTTCCACGGCCGTAAGACCGCGAGCGGCGAGGTGTTCGACATGTACGCCTACACCGCCGCCCACCGCACCCTGCCCTTCGGCACGCGGGTGCGCGTCACGCGCCTCGACACCGGGAAGAGCGTGGTGGTGCGGATCAACGACCGCGGACCGTGGAAGGAAGGCCGGATCATCGACCTGTCGTACCGGGCCGCCCAGGACCTCGAGATGATCGGGCTCGGCGTGGTCTGGGTGCGCCTCGAGGTTATCGAGGAGGCGAGCACGGAATGAGGTACGGGCTTCACGTCTCCATCAGCGGCAAGAAAGGGTACGCCACCGCGATCGACGAGGCGGAACGCCTGGGGATCACTGCGATCCAGATCTTCGCTAAAAGCCCCCGCAGCTGGCGCACGCGCACGCTCAAACCAGGAGAAGCGGAACGCTTCCGCGAAGCACGCGAGCTCAGTCGGGTCGCTACTGGAGTGATTCACGCCTCCTACCTGGTGAACCTCGGTGCTCAAGGCGAGCTCTGGGAAAAAAGCGTGTTCAGCCTCGCGGACGACCTCAGCAAAGCCCGCGCCCTCGGCCTGGAGTACGTGGTGGTGCACCCCGGCTCCGGGGACCCCGAGCAGGTCCGCAAAGGCGCCCTGAAAGCCCTCGAGCTCGCCCCCTCCCCCGCCCGCCTCCTCCTGGAGAACGTGGCCGGGGGCGGCCAGAAGGTCGGTCGGCGCTTCGAGGAACTCGCCCAGCTCATCGAAGGCACCCCCCTAGGGGTTTGCTTCGACACCGCGCACGCCTTCGCCGCCGGGTACCCGGTGCACGAGGACCCCGCGGGCGTGATCGCCGAACTCGATCGGGTGATCGGCCTGGAGCGCGTCCCGGTGATCCACTTGAACGACTCCGTAGGCGGTTTCAACACCCGCACGGACCACCACGCGAACCTCGGCGAAGGCCAGATCGGGGAAGCGCTACGGGAGGTGGTTCAGGACGCGCGTCTCCAGGAGAAGAGCTTCATCATGGAAACTCCTAAAGAGTACGACCCGTACAACCTCCAGGTATTCCGCGCGTGGACTGGCCTAGAGGCGAGTTAAACCTCTGCGGGCACCGCCGCCCGCTCAAACGCCAGGGCGAGCCCCTCCGGAAGGCCCAGCGGCCCCAACCCTCCCGCCCAAGCCTCCCCCACCGCCTCGAGGCCCAGATCGAGCAGCGCCCGCCCCAACACGCGCCCCACCTGCGCACGCAACGGGGCGGGCAAGGCCCGCACTCCCCCAAGCCGCCGCTCGGCGGCCTGGGGGCCCTCCAGGCGCAGCAACGCCTCGGCCTCAATCGCGAGCTTCCACGCGCCCAACCCCGGTTCCGGCGGCAGTTCAGGCAACAGCAGCGTCTGCCGTAGCGCCAGCTCCGGCCGCCCCCCGCGCAATAGCGCCTCGGCGTACCCCAGGCGAACCTGCACCGCCAAATAGGTTTGGGGCTGTTCCAAAAGCGGCTCGAGCATCGCGGCGGCCTCCGCTGCCGGGAGCACGAGCGCCAACCCCAAGGCCACGTCCACCAACAGGTGGCGGTACCGATCGGCCGTCGAGGCGAGGGGCGCCACCTCCGAAAAGAGCGGCTCGAGCAGGCGGCGTGCCGCCTCGACCGAACCGCTCCCACGGAACGGAGCGCGGTACGGTTGCCCCGTTCCTAACACCCAAAAGGCCATCGCCAAGCGGAACAGGGTGCGCCGGTGCCGGTAGCGCGCCTCTTCGGGACGCACGGAGGTCATGCGGAAAAACGCCTCCGCCTCCGCTGCCAACCGCACGGCCTCAAAACCGCGACCGCGGGCCGCCTCCAGGATCGCGGCCTCGCTCGCGACCCGCGCGCGCGTGAACGGGTCCGGAGCGCACTCCAAGGCGGCATACAGGTGACGGGCTCCCTCATCGTACCGCGCCAAGCGGCGCAGCACCGTGCCCAGCCGGGCTCGCACGCGGCTGCGTTCCTCCAAGGGAGCGTCCACCGCCTCAAGGCCCTGCAAAGCCGTCTCGATGCGGGTCACGGCTTCCTCCGCGCGCCCCAACCGCATCAGGAGGTCGCCCTCCTGGTAGCGGGCCCGCGCGACCGCGAGGGGGTTGTGCCGCACCTCCTTAAGGACTTCAAGGGCCTCCGTCATGCGGCCTGCGTCCTTCGCCACAACCCCTTGCCACAACCGGGCTCGATCCAGAAGAAACGGTGGGATGGACAGGGCGAGCGCCTCCCGCACCGCGCGTTCCGCCCGATCGTACGCGCCCCGCCAACGCTCGAGCGCCGCTTGCACCAGCAACGCCTCCGCCCGCGCCTCGTCCTTTAAGTGCGGCAACTCCTGGATCAAGGCGGCCGCCTCGGCGTACCGCCCCTGGTCCACGTACGCTTCCGCGGCCTTGATGCGCGCCCACGCCCGCAGCTCCGGGTCCGGCGCGTTCGCGAGGAGCTCCAAGGCCTCCCGCACCTCAGGATGGGTGTACTCCCCGAGGACCGCCCGGTACCGGATCACGGCGTTCGCGAGGCGCAACCGTGCGGACAGCGGCCACGCGGCCGCCTCCCCCCAAACCCCCGGGACCAACGCGAGACGCATCGGGTCCTCCTCCACGAGCTCGAGGAAGACCTCGTAGGCCTCCGCCCCTAGGGCGTGGTACAGCTGGCGGAAGGGGTGCGGGTGGCGCGTGTAGTAGGCGAGGGCTTCCGCGTGCACGCAGCGCGCGTTCCTCGGGCGCTCGGGCAGCACCGCGCGCACCGCGGGGCGTACGTACCCCTCCCCCGCCTCCGCGATCAAAGCTTGCTCGGCCTTGCTCAGCTCGCCGAGCGTCCGGCCGATCACCTGCTCGAGCAGGGGCACGGGCACGGCAGGGTCCTCGTCTGGAGAGAGGACCGCGAGAGCCTGCACCAACGGCCCCATCCGGGGGTCTTGCTCGAGGTCGGCCTCGGCCGAGTCCCCGTGGCGCACCGCCTCGAGGAGGGTGAGGCGGGAGAGCTCCCCGTAATGGCGCCCCGCCCGATTCACGATCGCTTCAACCTCCTCCGCCTTCAGGTGCGGCAAGCGCTCGCTCACGTAGCGGCGGGCCTCCTGACGGGAGGGCGGTTTGAGGAGCTGGTAGGAAAGCTTAGGGGGTGGCTCGGAGAGCGCCGCGAGGTACGGCACCTCGAGCGCTTCGAGTAACGGCTCGAGCCACGCGGCGAGGCGGACGCGGTTCCCGTCCGCATCGCGCAAGGGCAGGTCCGCGATCGTCGCGTCCCGTTCGGCGCGCAACAAAAGCACGCGGCCCCGCGCGTTCAAGCCTTTGGCGAATAGGGCACGCACCTCGCCCTGCAACGCCGCCTGCACCGCGTAAGGTTGGACGGGCGAAAGCCGAGCCAAAAGGGCCTCGAAAGCCTCATCCAGGTCAAGGAGTTCCGCCAAGGAGTACAAGGCGGGCCCCAGATCCCCGGCGACGTTCACGAAAAAGGCCTCGGGGACCGCCTCGCGCACGTGCGCGAGCAGAACGCCTTTCCCAGTGGCCGCCTCCCCCACGACGATCATCTGGGGGCGTTCGCCCTGGCTGAGGGCCCGGATGAACCGCCGGTAGTAGCGTCGCTTGTCCCGGCCCAGCACGCGCCGCGCGCGTTCCAGCGCGAGCTCGACGGGCGGAGCGGGCGGGTTCAGGCCAGCCTCCCGATACAGCTCCGCGATAATCCCGTACAGGCGCGCCTTCTCCTCCGGAGCGCCGAGGTCCTTGTACAGGATGTTACGGACCGCTCCGGCGCGACCGCCGCGCTCCGCCATGACGGCCTCGAGCCAGCGCAGGCTGCCCTTTGCGCCACGGTGGTCCCGGCCCGAAAGGTGCGGGCGCACACCTTCGAGCAGCTCGAGCCACGGTGTAGTCTTCCTGGCCATTACCGGATACACCACCTCAGGGCATGGACAGGGCCGGGAAAAACCCGGCCACGTCCCGTGCGCAGCACGCTTTCATCATGGCGTCACGCGGCGCGCCTATTCTCAGTGTACCCAATGAACGCCTACACCGGCACGAGTGTATACCCACGCTCCCCCAACACCAAACGCCCCAAGGCGTACGTGGGATCGTGGGGAGGCGCGACCAGGTAGCCCTCCTCGGCCCAGACCGGGTAGAAGCGCTTGCGGGTCTCCAACGTCGTCACCGGGTACAGGTCGTAGGCCATGATGTACGGGAGCGGCGCGTGCGCAAAGGTCGGGAGTAGATCCGCCGTGTACACCAGCCGCTGCCCCTCGGACTCCAGCACCACCCCCTGCTGCCCCAGGGTGTGCCCAGGCAGCGGAACGACCCGAACCCCCGGCAAAAGCTCGGCCTCCCCCTCCACCTCCTCGAACAACCCTGCCTCGAGGACCGGCTCGATGTTCTCCGGGAGGTAGCTCGCGCGGCTGCGCTCATGCGGGTGCAATGCGTCATATAGCTCCTGGCGCTGCACCACGTACCGCGCCCGGCGAAACAACGGCACGATCCGGCCCGCCTCGTCCCGCACCGTGTTCAAGCCCGCGTGGTCAAAGTGCAGGTGCGTGTTCACCACCAGATCGATATCCTCCGGGGTCAGGCCGAGCGCCTTCAGCGCGGCCAGGAGGTTCGTGCTCCGGTCGATCGCGTAGATCCGGCGGTGTTTCTCCCCGGGCTTATCGTCCACCCCCGTCTCGACCAGGACCCACTTCTCCCCCACCCGCACCAGCATGGGGCGCAGGGTTAAGGGAATGCGGTTCGCCTCATCGGGCGGCGCAACCTTGGACCACAGGACCTTCGGCACCACGCCGAACATCGCCCCGCCGTCCAAACGGAACGCGCCATCCTGCAGAAAAAACACCTCCAGGTTCCCCAAGCGATAGCGCTGCATACGCGTTCACTATACCGGCTTTGCCGCTCCCCGCCGCACCGCCTCGAGCACCGTGAGGGGATCCTCCCCCGCCTCGAGGGCCCGCACCAGCGCGCTGCCCACCACCACGCCGTCCGCTGCGGCCGCCGCCTGCCGCGCGGTGGCCTCGTTCGATACCCCGAACCCCACGGCCACGGGCAGTTCGGTGTGGGCCTTGATGCGACGCACCAGCGCCCCCACCTCCTCCGGAAGCCGCGCGCGCGCCCCAGTCACCCCGGTCACGGAGACGGCATACACAAACCCACTCGTGTGGCGCACCACGGTCTGGATCCGCGCTTCCGTCGAGGTCGGCGCGAGTAAAAAGACCGTGGCGAGCCCCGCCCGGCGCGCCGCGGCCACGAGCGCAGGGTCCTCGTCCGGCGGCAGGTCCGGCAGGATCACCCCGTCCACGCCCGCCCCGGCGAAGGCCTCGAAAAACCGCGCGCCCCCCCAGGCCAGTACCGGGTTCACGTAAGTCATCAGGAGGATGGGCACCCGGGTGCGTTCCCGCAAGGCGCGCACCATCTCCAGCACCGCCGCGGTCCGCACCCCCTGCCGCAAGGCCTGCTCGCTCGCCCGCTGGATCGTGGGCCCATCCCCTAAAGGGTCCGAGTACGGCAGGCCCACCTCCAACAGGTCCGCCCGGCGGGCCAGCCGGGTCGCCACCTCCACGAACGCCTCCGGGCTGGGGTACCCCGCGGTCAGGTACGGGATCACCGCCCGGCGCCCCTCGGCGCGCGCGGCGCGAAACGCCTCCGCCACCCGCTCCGACACGATCACCGCCCTCCCTTCCGCGCCTCGAGCAGGCGCTTCACCTCGACAACGTCCTTGTCCCCGCGCCCGGAGAGATTCACCACGAGCACCTCGTCCGGCCGCATCTCCCGCGCGAGCCGGCCCGCGTACGCCACCGCGTGCGCCGACTCCAAGGCCGGCACGATCCCCTCGAGCCGCGCGAGCAGCTGGAAGGCCTCGAGGGCCTCCGCGTCCGTGACGCTCCCGTACTCGGCGATCCCCGCGTCCGCGTAGTAGGCGTGCTCCGGGCCCACCCCCGGGTAGTCCAGCCCCGCGGAGACCGAGTGTGCCGGCTGGATCTGCCCGTCCGCATCACACAACAGGTACATGTAGCTCCCGTGCAGCACGCCCCGCTTGCCCGCGTTGATCGAGGCGGCGTGCCGGCCGGTGCCGAGCCCCTTCCCCGCGGCCTCCACGCCCACCAGGCGCGGCCGCCCCTCCGGCAGGTACGCGAATGGCGCGAAGATTCCGATCGCGTTCGATCCGCCCCCAACGCAAGCCACCACCGCGTCCGGGACCGCGCGGCCCTCGGCCTCGAGGAGCTGCCGCTTCACCTCTTCCCCGATCACGCTCTGAAAATCCCGCACGATCATGGGGTACGGGTGCGGCCCCACCACGGAGCCCAGGATGTAGAAGGAGTCCCGCACGTGCGTCACCCAGTCGCGAATCGCCTCGTTGGTCGCGTCCTTAAGCGTGCGACTCCCGCTCGCCACGGGGTGCACCTCCGCCCCTAGAAGCTCCATCCGGAAGACGTTCAAGGCCTGCCGGCGCACGTCCTCCTCGCCCATGTACACGACGCACTCCAGGCCAAACAGCGCCGCGACCGTCGCCACCGACACACCGTGCTGCCCCGCGCCGGTCTCCGCGATCACCCGGCGTTTCCCCATGCGCCGCGCGAGCAGCGCCTGGCCTAGGGTGTTGTTGATCTTGTGCGCGCCGGTATGGTTCAGGTCCTCGCGCTTCAGGTACACCCGCGCGCCCCCCCAGTGCCGGGTGAGGTTCGCCGCGAAGTACAGCGGCGTGGGGCGCCCCGCGTAGCGGGTGCGGTAATACTCGAGGGCCTTGAGGAACTCCGGGTCCGCCTTCGCCTCTCGGTAGGCCGCCTCGAGCTCCTCGAGGGCTGGAATCAGGGTCTCGGGCACATAACGCCCGCCGTACACGCCGAAACGGCCACGGGCGTCGGGTAAGGGGTAGTCCGGTAACACAGGCACACCTCCTCCTAGATGGCAAACCGAGTTTTCGAGGGAAACCGAAACCTAAGGATGCTGGCCTAGCCGCACCACCACCGCTGGTGGTGCCACTTGTAACTCCGGGGGGTGCGCACGCGAGGCCGCATGTCCCTACGCTAGTACCGTACGCCCCAACGCGTCAAGCACCCCTTACGCGCCGCACGAGGCTTCAACTATGATATGAACGTGCTGCGAATTGTGCTCTATGTCGCATCGCTGCTCGCGGGCGTGGCCCTAGCGCAGCTCCTTCCTGAAGAGGCCACGCGCGGTGTCCTCTACTGTCCCGACGGGATCTATCCCCTGACCGGGGACCCCCTACCGGCCAAGGTGTACCGCAAAGGCACGCTGGTGCGCGTGGTGCTGCCCTACGACCGCGCGAACTGGAGCCTCCCCATCCGGTACGGCTACCGGAACGGGCAGCCCGTCCGGTACGTGCTGCGCACCCCCCGCCCCTTCCCCGACCAGGCCCTGAGCCTGGTCACCGTCTGTTACGACGACGGCAACGGCAGGGAGATGCAGTGCCGGGACCTCTTCAAAGGCGTGGACGACATCCAGTACGACCCCACCGCGCACGTGTTGTGGATCTCGTTCCACTACGGGGGCCCCATCAAGCGCCTCGAGGCCACCGTGCACTACGCGGACGGGCGCTGCGGCGGTCATGTGCGCTACGTGGCGGTGCCTCCCTTGTGGTGAGCGCGGCTTCGTAGGGTGCGCCTCTCGCTGCAGGGCGGGATGGATGGGGCCCAAGGAATGTGAAAGCAGCCTCACGGTACCCCAAGCGGGGAGGGGGTAACCTATATATTCCAGGCCATCAATTCAGCGCTGTGCATTGAGGATTAAGGAGGAATGCCATGAAAAAGGCATTGGGTCTTGGATTTTTAGGGATTGTTATCGCTGCTTGCGGTCTTCAAGGCCTTCCCGGTGACGGGGGGACCGGTCCGGGCCCCGGTCCCGGTCCCGGCCCTGGCGGAGGGTTGAGCCAAGCGGAGTTCGATCAGGCCTGGCAGGCCTATCGCGCCGCGCTGGACCAAGCGATCCAGGACCTGGGGAGCGACACGGTCTTCAGCGCCTTCAACACCGGCCCGCTTCCCCTCACGCAAGACATGATCGCCTTCCTGCAAACCCCCCGCCCCTCGAGCGTTCACCCGCTCCGAGTCTACGACCTCTCCATGCAGGGGGTGCGAAGCCTAAGCCACCCGAACCCGAGCAGCGAACTGCCCAGGGGGGGGACCGACTACACCCTCGGCGAACCCGTGCCGTACACGCCGCCCTCGCCTTACGACTTCGGCCTGAAGTGGCCGCACAACACCCAGGTGGCTGAGCTCTTAGTGGACTGGGACCAAGACGATCAGAGCACGCGCTGGGCGCATGATCGCGACGGGGTCAGCCACGAGGTCCCTCAAAATACGCACATCCAGATGACCCTGGGTGAAGGGGGAGGGCCTATGCCGCCCCTGAATGCAGAGGTCGTGGGAACGGCGGACTTCGCGGCCGCCTGGTACGACTGCAACGGCACCCCCATCCTGGAGCCCACCTTCCTCTCCTTCACGGGCTCCCTGGGTCAGATCAAGCAGCTCAACTGGGATATCGGGTACAACCTCACGGAAGGCACGACGGACACCCTCCAGGCTCACGTGGAGCTCCACACCACCAACACGAATCCGACGGCGTTGCTCCGCCTCGACCTCACCCTGAACGGTACGCTGACGCGGGGGAGCGATTGCTTTATCTCCGAGATCGAGGTCCAAAGCGGGGAGTTCACCGTCACCACGCAGGCCGGCGATGAGTCGTTCGTCTTCAATATCACCGTGAGCAGCGTTCAGCTTGACGCCCAGGGCAACCCCGTCCGGATCGACCTGAACGGGTTCGTCGAGTACAACGGGCAGCAAGCCCTTTCCTTTAGCGGATTCCTGGATCAGAACGACTTCCAAGACGACACCTGCCCCGGCGCGAACGTAACCCTCGTCTTCAGTGACGGGTCCGTTTCCCTGCAGGAATGGCTTCAGTCGCGCGGGCACTGCGGACCGGGAGGCATCTTTGGGTGATACAACGCCGAGACCCCGGGTTTAACCCGGGGTCTTTTCGCTCGCTGGTGGAGCCGAGCGGATTCGAACCGCTGACCCCCTGCTTGCAAGGCAGGTGCTCTCCCTCTGAGCTACGGCCCCGTGTGCTTGGGCTACGCCCAGCCGGGCGTATTTTACGGCATTTAGGTAGGGGCGTCAAACCAATTAAGTGATTTATTTCACGATATCTACCGCTAGTGAATATCTTCCCCAAAACACCCCCGCTTCCCATACGCCCAACCAGCCACTATAATCATTGAGGCGTGCCGGAAGGCCGTCGGGGGCAGGGGGGCGTCCCCCGCACAACCCTGAAGGTACGCCCAAATCCCAACCTCAACGCCCCCCGAGCGGAGGACCATGGCTTGTAACGTATCTATCAAAGAGCTCCTGGAGGCCGGGGTCCACTTTGGTCACGAGACCAAGCGGTGGAACCCCAAGATGAAGAAGTACATCTACGCCGAGCGCAACGGGGTTTTCATCATCGACCTGCAAAAAACGCTGGTCGAGATCGAGAAGACCTGCAACTTCGTGCAGGACCTCGCGGCGCGCGGCGGGGTGATCCTCTACGTCGGCACCAAGAAGCAGGCGCAGGAGATCATCCAGCTCGAGGCCGACCGCGTGGGCATGCCGTACGTGAACCAGCGCTGGCTGGGCGGGATGCTCACCAACTTCAAGACGATCAGCGCCCGGGTGAACCGTCTCGAGGAGCTCGAGGCCCTCTTCGAGTCCGAAGAGATCAAGGAGCGCCCCAAAAAAGAACAGGTCCGTCTCAAACACGAGCTGGACCGCTTGAAAAAGTACCTGAGCGGCTTCCGCCGCTTGAAGCGCCTCCCGGACGCGCTGTTCGTGGTGGACCCCACCAAGGAACTCATCGCGGTGCGGGAAGCCCGAAAGCTCGGCATCCCGATCGTGGCGCTGGCCGATACCGACTCCGACCCGGACCTGATCGACTACATCATCCCCGGTAACGACGACGCGATCCGCTCGATCCAGCTCATCACGAGCCGGTTGACCGACGTGATCATCGAAGCGCGGGGCGGCGAGGCCGAGGCGGAAGCCGAAGCGGAAGCGGCCCCGGAAGCTGTGACGGAAGGGAAGGAGGCCGAGGCATGAGCCAGATGGAACTCATCAAGAAGCTGCGCGCCTCCACCGGCGCTGGCATGATGGACGTGAAGAAGGCCCTCGAGGAGGCCGGTTGGGACGAGGAGAAAGCCCTGCAGATCCTGCGGGAACGCGGAGCGGTGAAGGCCGCGAAGAAGGCCGACCGCGAGGCCCGCGAGGGCATCATCGGGTCGTACATCCACCACAACCAGCGCGTCGGCGTGATGGTGGAGCTGAACTGCGAGACCGACTTCGTGGCGCGCAACGAGGAGTTCCAGAAGCTCGCGAAGGATATCGCGATGCATATCGCGATGGCCGCGCCCCGCTACGTCTCCAAGGACGAGGTGCCCGCTGAGGAGGTCGAGAAAGAGCGTCAGATCTACATCCAAGCGGCCCTGAACGAGGGCAAACCCGAACAGATCGCGGCCAAGATCGCCGAAGGGCGCCTCAAGAAGTTCTACGAGGAGAACGTGCTGCTCGAGCAGCCCTTCGTCAAGGACGACAAGATCACGGTGGGCGAGCTGGTACAGCAGGCCATCGCCAAGATCGGGGAGAACATCGTCGTCAAACGCTTCTGCCGCTTCGAAATCGGCGGTTAAGCCCATAGGCCCCCGAAAGGGGGCCGTTTTTAAAGCGATGAAGTACAAGCGCGTACTGCTCAAGCTGTCCGGCGAGTTCCTCGCGGGGCCCGACGGCAAAGGCATTTCTCCCGACGCGACCCGCGCACTTGCCGAGGAGATCCAAAAGGCGAAGCGCACCGGAGTGCAGCTCGCCGTCGTCGTGGGCGCCGGGAACCTCTGGCGCGGCGCCCGCCAGGGGGTCGGCATGGACCGGGCTACCGCGGACTACATCGGCATGCTGGCCACCAGCATGAACGCCCTCGCCCTCCAGGACGCGCTAGAGTCCCTGGGACTCGAGACGCGCGTCCAAACCGCCCTCACGATGGCCGAGGTAGCCGAGCCCTACATCCGTCGCCGGGCGTTACGGCACCTCGAGAAGGGGCGGGTGGTCATCTTCGGCGCGGGAACTGGGAATCCTTTCTTCTCCACGGACACCGCGGCCGCGCTGCGCGGCCTGGAGATGGGCGTCGACGTGGTGCTCATGGCCAAAAACCAGGTGGACGGCGTGTACTCCGACGATCCCCGCAAAAACCCGAACGCCGTCAAGTACGACGAGCTGACGTACATGGAGGTCCTGTCCAAGGGGCTCCAGGTCATGGACGCCACCGCGGTCAGCCTGTGCATGGAGGGCAAACTGCCCATCGTGGTCTTCGATATCTTTAAACCGGGTGCGCTGGTGGGTATTATTCAGGGGGAGCGTATCGGCACCTTGATTCACAGCTGATGGAGGTGGACCATGCTTAAAGAGGTCTATCGCGAAGCTCGAGCGCACATGCAAAAAACGGTGGAGGCCTTCGAGGCCAACCTGGGGGGCCTGCGCACCGGCCGGGCTAACCCCGCCCTCCTCGCGCACCTCAAGGTCGAGTACTACGGCTCGGTCATGCCCCTGAATCAGGTGGCGAGCGTGAGCGCGCCGGACGCGCGCACCCTTGTGGTGCAGGCCTGGGACCAGAACGCCCTACCCGCGATCGAAAAGGCCATCCGGGAGTCCGACCTGGGACTCAACCCCAACAACCGCGGGGACGCGCTGTACATCCAGATTCCGCCCCTCACCGAGGAACGGCGCAAAGAGATCGCACGCACCGCGCGCGGATACGCGGAGGAAGCGCGCATCGCGGTGCGCAACGCCCGCCGGGAGGCGCTCGACCAGATCAAGAAGCTCGAGAAAGAAAAGCTCCTCTCCGAAGACGAGGCCAAGCGCGCTCAGGACGAGGTGCAAAAGATCACCAACGAGTTCATCGACAAGATCGACGCGATCCTAGAGAAGAAAGAGCACGAAATCCTCGGAGAATGAGCGTTCCCCGCCACGTGGCCATCATCATGGACGGGAACGGCCGCTGGGCCCAAGCCCGCGGCCTCCCCCGTTTTCGCGGGCACCTTGCTGGCCGTGAAGCCATCCGGGCCGCGGTGCGGGCTGCGGTAAAGCACCAGGTGGAGTGGCTCACGCTGTACGCGTTCTCCACGGAGAACTGGCGGCGCCCCCAAGAGGAGGTCGACGCGCTCTTCGAGCTGTTCGAGACCGTCCTCTGGGAGGAAACCCCCAACCTCGTCAGGGAAGGCGTGCGCATCCACATCATCGGGGAGCGCGAAGGCCTCCCCCCCACCCTCCTCGAAGCGATCCGCTACGCGGAGGAAGCCTCGCGCGAAGGCACGCGCCTCCATCTGGTCGGCGCGCTCAACTACGGCGGCCGACAGGAGATCCTTAGTGCCGTACGCCGAATGGTGGCGGAGGGGCTCGAGCCCACCGAGGAGAATCTACGCCGCGCGCTTTACCTCCCGGAGATGCCGGACCCGGATCTGATTATCCGCACGAGCGGGGAGCTTCGGCTGTCCAACTTCCTCTTGTGGCAGAGCGCGTACAGCGAGATCTGGGTCACGGACACCCTCTGGCCGGATTTTAGCGAGGAACACTTTGGCCAAGCCGTTCAAGCCTACCAAGAGCGGGAACGACGGTTCGGTGGAGTCCCTCAGCGCTAGGGTCCTTTCCGGGGCTCTGGGGCTCGTCGGGCTGTTCGTCGTGTTGTGGGCGGGGCTGCCGCTGGTTGTGCCGGGGCTTGTGTTCGTGCTGTGGTTGGGCACCGCGGAACTCAATGCGATGCTGCGCCGCCGCGAAGTGACGCTCAACCTGGGCCTGTTGCGGTGGGGGGGGGTGCTGATGCTGGTGGCCTCCATGCCTCAGCTGCACGCCCTCTACCCGCAGATCCCCTGGCGAGAGGTGGCTTTAGGCCTGGTTTTATTCAGCGCGTTTAGTTACGAGCTGGTGCAGGGCGGCAACATCCATCGCTTCGCGTTTAGCGTGATGGCCTTCCTGTACCTACCGTGGACGCTCGGGTACTTCCTCCTATTGCGGTACGCCCCGGACGGCAACCTGGGATTGTGGACGTTGACGTTGCCCCTCGTGGCCACATTCGCTACGGATATCGGGGCGTACTTCATCGGGCGGGCCTTCGGGCGGCACAAGCTCGCCCCCACGATCAGCCCAAACAAAACGATCGAAGGATCCGTCGGCGGGGTCCTTGCGTCCATCGGAGCGCTGCTCGGGTACACGAGCCTCGTAAAAGGCGTGTTTCCCTTCGGGTGGGTGGAGCTGCTCCTGGTGAGCCTCCTCCTCTCCCTCGCCGCCCAGCTCGGCGACCTCACGGAGTCCATGCTCAAGCGCTACTGTGGCGTGAAGGACTCCGGCGAGTTCCTCCCCGGCCACGGAGGGCTCCTCGACCGGATGGACAGCCTGCTCTTCAGCGTTCCCCTCACGTACTACCTGTGGGTGATCTTCGCATGAAACGCGTCGTCATCCTGGGCTCGACCGGATCCATCGGCACCCAAGCCCTCGAGGTCTGCCGCTGGCGCGGGTACCGCGTCGTGGGCCTCGCCGCGGGCCGGAACCTCGATCGTCTCGCCGCGCAAATCCAGGAGTTCAACCCTCAGATCGTCTCCGCGCACCCCGAACTCCTCCCCGAGCTGCGTGCACGCTTCCCACGCGTCACCTTCACGGACCAGGCCGAGGAGGTCGCGGCGCATCCCGCGGACGTGGTCGTCTCCGCGATCCCGGGGCTCGCCGGGCTCGCTCCCACCCGCGCGGCCGCCCGCCAAGGCGTCCGGCTGGCCCTTGCGAACAAGGAAAGCATGGTCGCCGCAGGGCCCTTGCTCTGGGCGGAAGTCGAAGCGGCCGGCGGGGAGATCCTCCCCGTGGATTCCGAGCACTCCGCCCTCTTCCAGTCCCTCGTAGGGGAACGGCTCGAGGACGTACACGAGCTCATCCTCACCGCCTCCGGCGGCCCGTTCCGCGAAGGGCCGGAGGACCTGAGCCGAGTCACGCCCGAGATGGCCTTGGCCCACCCCCGCTGGAACATGGGCCCGAAGGTCACGATCGACTCCGCGACCCTCATGAACAAGGGGCTGGAGGTGCTCGAGGCCGTCCAGCTCTTCCGCGTGCCGCTCGAGCGCGTTCGGGTCCTGATCCACCCCCAAGCGTACGTGCACTCCCTGGTGCGCTTCGTGGACGGGCAGCTCAAGGCGCAGCTCGGCCCGACGGACATGCGGCTCCCCATCCAGTACGCCCTCACCTACCCCGAGCGCGCCCCCAACCCGCTCGCGGCGCTCCCCCTGGAGGCACGGCTCGAGTTCTACCCTCCGGACACCACCCGGTTCCCGGCGCTCGAGCTCGCGTACGCGGCTGGGCGGATGGGGGGGCTGGCCCCCACGGTCCTGAACGCCGCGGATGAGGTGGCGGTCGAGGCGTTCCTCGCGGGGCGGATTCCCTTCACGCGCATTCCCGAGATTATAAGCCGCGTCCTGGAGGATACCCCCCGCGAGCCAGTAACCTGGGAGAGTGTGTACCGGGCGGATCGTTGGGCCCGGGAACGCGCAAAGGAGTGCATATGAGCCTGGTGCTCTTTCTGCTGATTCTCGGCGTTAGCATCTTCGTGCACGAGCTGGGGCATTACTTGGCAGCTCGGCTGCAGGGCGTAGGGGTTCCCGCGTTCTCCATTGGGTTTGGGCCGCCTTTGGTGCGCTTTAAGCGCGGCGGGACCGAGTGGCGGCTCAGCCTGATCCCCCTCGGGGGGTACGCGGAGATCGAGGGCATGGTCCCCGATCCCGACGGGCGCCTTCGGGGGTATGCCCGGTTGGGGTTCTTGGGGAAGGCGTTCATCCTGCTCGCAGGCGTCGTGATGAACCTGCTCCTGGCGTGGACGCTGATGGCCGTGCTCTTCAGCGGCCAGGGCATACCGCGAGCGATCCCTACAGAAGCGCACATCGTTGAGGTTCTCCCCGAGAGCCTAGCGGAACGCGCGGGCCTGAGGCCAGGCGATGTCATCGTCGCGATCGACGGGCAGCCGCTCGAGGCATACACGGACTTGGCGAAGGTCAAGGAACGGCCAGGGCCGCACGCGCTTACCGTCCTGCGGGACGGGGCGCCGCTCGAGATTCAGCTCGTCTGGACGCCCGAGGCCGAGCAGATCGGTGTGCGGTATCGTCCGGGCGTGGCGTACGTGCAGCTGCCTTTCCCCAGCGCGTTCGCGCAGGCGGTGCAGTTCTCGGTAGGGTTCTTCCCGGAGATGGTGCAGAGCTTCATCCGGGGCATCCTCGGGGCGTTCACGGGCACGGCCACCGGGGAGGTGGTCGGGCCGGTGGGGATCGTCGCGATGACGGGAGAGGCCGCGCAGGAAGGATGGTTTGCCCTCATCCGCTTGATGGCCGTGATCAACCTGTCCCTCGCGGTGTTTAACCTGCTGCCCATCCCTAGCCTGGACGGGGGGCGGTTGTTCATGCTCGTCCTGAACGGGCTGACGAGAGGGCGTATCGGACCGGAGCACGAAGCGGCGGTTAATTTTATCGGGTTTATGTTTTTGATCTTCCTTATCGTTATGATTACGTTGCAGGACGTCCAGCGTTTCTTCGGAGGGTGAAGGTGAGCCAGGCGACCGTCCTCATCCCCGCGTACAACGAGGAAGCCACCGTAGCGCACGTCGTTCAGCGCGCGCGGGAGGCCGGATACCCCGTGGTCGTCGCGGATGATGGCTCCACCGACCGGACAGCCGCGCAAGCCGAAGCCGCCGGCGCGGAGGTGGTCCGGCTCCCCCAAAACCGCGGGAAGGGCGGGGCGCTCGCCGCAGGGCTCCAAGCGGTCCGGACCCCGTACGTAATCCTGCTGGACGCGGATCTGGTGGGCTTAAAGCCCGAGCACCTCTCCGCCCTTCTTAACCCGGTCCTGCAAAACGAGGCCGAGATGACCGTGGGGGTGTTTCAGGGGGGGCGGCTCCGCACGGACCTCGCCCAGCGCCTCACGCCCTACCTTTCAGGGCAACGGGCTCTGCCCACCGCCCGCCTTGCCTCGGTGCAGGGCCTAGAGCATGCCCGGTACGACGTCGAGCTCCTCCTCACGCGTACGGCGGAGCGGGAGGGGTGGCGGGTACGGTACGTGCCGCTCCCGGGCATGAGCCAGGTGATGAAGGAGGAAAAACGCGGGTTTTGGGCCGGGTTCGCCCACCGACTCCGCATGTACTACGAGATCCTGCGCTACTGGGCTAGCGGCGCAGGTCGATGAGATCGATCGCACCACCGTCCTGCGTCGCGAAGCGCACCACCCCTACCCCCGGCACGAAGTACGTGTCCATCACGCGGCTCCCACCGCTTTCCGTCGTGAGGGAGCCGCGAATCACAAAGGCGTTAAAGCGCCCTGCGGGCACCGTGACCCCCTCGACCCGCAGCACGCGCGCCACCACCACCACGCGCTGCCCGTCCAAAGAAGAGCGGCTGCCCCACTCCCGCCCTACCCACAGGGGCGCGGGTGGGTAGAGCTGGATGGGCGGGTCGTACGGTTTAAACTCTCCATCCAGAACAATCCCCAAAAGCCAGACCCCGTCCTCCCCGTAACGCACCACATCGGCGTACCGCGCCTTCCCCGAAAAGCGGTGCTCGAGCACCCACACGCGCTGCCCGTCCAGCTCACGCTCCTCAACGAAGACCTGCTCCTCCCCCGAGTCGTACACCCAGGCGAGCCCCAGCGCGTGCGGGTAGTAATCGGGTTCAGCCCACGCCCCCCCCAAGACGAGGAGAAGCGCCACGAGCCACCCACGCATCCCCCTCATTCCTCCTCTCCCAACGCGTGTCCGCGCGCCGTCGCGGCTTCCACCGCCTCAATAAACGCCGCGCGCACCCCCCGACGCTCGAGGGCCGCGACCCCGTGAATCGTGGTGCCGCCCGGGCTGGAAACCTCGTCCTTAAGGACCGCCGGGTGCTTCAAGCGCAATAACTCCCCGGTCGCGACCAGCACATCCGCGGCCATCGCCAGGGCCTGGGCGCGCGGAATGCCCATGCGTACCCCGCCATCCGCGAGGGCTTCCGCGACGATCGCAAAATACGCGGGCGCGGAGGCGGTCATACCGGTGAAGGCGTCAAACAAGTGCTCCGGAAGCTCGTACACGTCCCCGGCCGTACGAAACAGGGCGAAGGCGAACTCCAGATCCCCGGCCTCGAGGGCCTCACGGGGCGCGGTGAGAGCAGTGGCGCTTTTGCGGATCGTCGCGGCCAGGTTCGGCATGGCCCGCACCACTCGGCGGGTTCCCAGTCTCCGAGCAAGCACAGCGGTTGGGACTCCCGCCATGATGGAGAGGTAACCCGTGTTTGGGTGCGCGATCTTGGGAGCCAGGTGCGTAAAATCCTTCGGCTGCACCGCGATGAGCACGCGTTCTGCGCGCTCGAGTTCCTCTAACCGGAGCGGCACGACCCCGTAGCGGGCGGCCACCTCGCGCGTGCGTTCCGGGGTGCGCATGAGAACGCCGACCGACTCCGGGGGCAAAAACTCCGCCGCGAGGAGCGCTTCCAACAGACTTCTACCCATCTTCCCCACGCCGACGAAGGCCAGCTTCATGCCCCCAAGTCTAGCACGAGCCGTCACGCTGCAGGAGCGTCCTCGTCCCGAGTCAGCAGGCGCCACACCAAAGCCAGCGCGGCCGTCCAGGAAAAGTCCTTACCGCCGCGGCCCTCCCCGGTTTTGGGGTGGTAGTACTCGCGGAAGCCAAAGCGGCGAATCAGCTCGAGCGTGTCGTTTCGCAGGCGTTCCGCGAGGTCGTCGTACCCGTAGTCCCAGAAGGCCTCGGCGAGCATCCAGTTCACGTTCACCCAAACCGGGCCGCGCCAGTACCGCGTGCCTTCAAAACTCGGCTCGAGGGGGTGCACGCTAGGCAGGGCGTAACGCACGTGGCGCACCCATTCCCGGAAATGCTCCGCCAAGCGGCGCGCCCGGCCCTCACCGGGGATGCCCGCGAACAAAGGGAGGAAGCCCGCCGAGGTCTTGACGCGAATGCGCCGACCGGTGATGAGGTCGAGGGAGTAGTAAAAGTTGTCCTCGCGGTCCCAAAGGGCTTGGAAGCCCACCTGGGCTTCCACGATCCACTCCTGGATCTCGTGCGGCTCCTCCCCGAGCATGACCGCAAGGGCGTACAGATCCTGGTTCGCCCGGTGCAGGATCGCGTTGAAGCCCACGTCGATCACCTTGAAGGGCGATTCGCGAAAGATGGCGCGCTGGTCGAAGTTCAGCCGGCGGAAGAAGTACAAAAGCCAGAGGTAGCGGTCGTACTCCTCCTTGCGGGGACGCTCCTCCGGCTTGGCGTAGAGCAGGTCCTTGCGCTCGTACGGGGGCACCCCTTCCGTCGGTACGCGCCGGAGGGGTTCATCCCAAGCGGGGCTGTTGTCCATCCCGGTCGCCCACGGGTGCACTACCGCGACCAGCCCGGTGCGGTTCGGGTCGCGCGCCTGGTACAGCCACCGGTGGTACGCCAGGATCCTGGGGTACAAGGCCTTCGCCGACTCCCGGGCGAACGCGTGATCCCGGGCGTGCTCGTACAGGTAACGCACGGCCGTAGCCAGGATGGGCGGCTGGGTGATCACCGAGCTCGCGCACCCCCGCCCGACCGTGCCCCAGACCTCGGGGCCGGGAAAGTAACTCTCTTGCTTTTTGTGAAACACGATGTGCGGCACCATCCCGTCGGGCCACTGCCCCTCGAACAGGGAGAACAACTCCTGCCACGCCCGACGCTCGTCCAGGTGCAGCCACCCCATCGCGTTAAACCCGGAGTCCCAAAGCCACTGGTACGGGTACAAACCCTGCGCGGGCGCGGTGAAGCCGCCGCGGTCGTTATTGCGAAGCACCTGCACCGCCTGCTCGTAAAGCCCCCCCATGCCTTCATCTTACCCGCAGCTTGACGCATCCCAGACGCTTTGCTAGGCTTATGAACGGCACGGAGAGGTGCCCGAGTGGTTGAAGGGGTACGCCTGGAGAGCGTATGTACGGCCTAGCCGTACCGCGGGTTCGAATCCCGCCCTCTCCGCCAAAACCGCCCCGCCGTTAGGCGGGGCGACCGCGTTTTAGCGGGCCTCGAGCACGCACGCGATCTCCTCGGCGAGCGCCTCGAGGTACGCGAAGAACTGGGGACCGTAATGGGCGATCTCGTCACCGCCGGTGATCACGAGAGGGTACACCCACCCCCGCTGACGCATAAGGGCTCGGGTCTTCTCCTGGATAACCGCCTTGCTGCGGACCGGCTTGGGCTCGTAGATGACCAGCTCGGGCTCGAGGCGCGCGACCTCCTCCAGGTCCGGCACGAAGTAGGCCTCCGCTCGGTGGCCGTACACGTTCACCATCCCCAGGTGGGATAAGGCCGCGTCGATGTAGCTGCCCCGCCCCACGCTGATCGGCCCGTTGAAGTCGAACTCGAAGTACACGCGTACGCCCGCGAACCGGTTCGCAAGGCGCGCGTAACGCTCGGCAAGCTCGGTACTCAAGCGCGCTGCGGCCTCTACAGTCCCGGTCAGCCCGCCGAGCAACCCCACGTTCTCCAGGATGCCCCAAGGCGTGTGGGGAAGCGGTACCGGGAAGACAGGGTACCCCGCCTCATGAAGGGTGCGGGTGAGGTCGCGCTGAATCCCGGTCGTGGTCAGGATCAGGTCCGGGCTCAGCTCCTCCAAAAGCCGCCAACGCACCTTCGTGTAGCTCGCCACCACGGGCAGGGCGTTCGCAGCTTCCGGCCGGTAACAGAACGCGCTGCGCCCCACCAGCCGCGCGCCCAAACCCAGGCGGTACAAAGTCTCCGTGGCGTTCGGGGCGAGCGAAACGATGCGCTTCGGATCTTCCGGCAGCTCGAGCGTCCCCAACCCGTCATGCACGATCTTCACACAGGATCACCTCCCGGTACCACGCCTCCACCGCTCGCTCGAGGGCCTCCAGGTCCCCGGCGTTCTCGATCACCCAGTCCGCGCGGCGGGCCTTCTCCGCCTGTGGCATCTGCGCCGCGTCCCGGGCCCGGAAGGCCTCGGGATCCAGCCCGCTCCGCACCTGCACGCGCTGCATCCGCACCGCGTCCGGAGCGGTCACGACGAGCACCCCGTCCAACCCGCGCTCGAGCCCCCCCTCAAACAGCAAAGGGATCTCCAGAATCACCGCGGGGGGCGGGACAGGGCGTTGCTCGAGCCGCGCGATCTCCTGGGCCATGCGCCGACGCACGTACGGGTGGATGAGGCGCTCGAGGCGTTCGCGGGCCGCAGGATCGCGAAACACGATCTCCGCGAGACGGGCGCGGTCTAGTACGCTGCCCCGGCAGGCCTCGGGGAAGGCGCGGCAGATCTCGCCTTGCATGGCTTGTGCGGCCTCGCGGGCCAGCTGGTCGGCGTCGATCACCGGCAGGCCGCGCCGCTCGAGCATGCGCGCGACCGTGGATTTTCCACTCCCGATGCTGCCCGTAAGGCCAATCCGGCGCATAATGGGTTTATGCTCGTCGCGCTCGGTCGCGTCCATCTTCCAAAGCACCTTCCCTTCCCCCGAACAGGATACCTGGTGGGCGGCGCGGTCCGGGATCTGTGGCTTGGCCGGCACCCCGCGGACTTCGACTTCGTTGTCCTGGACCCGCGCCTCGAGGCCACCCGCGCGGCGAAGACCCTAGGGGGCAGCGCGTTCCTCCTGGACGAGGCGCGGGGGCACTGGCGCGTCGTGAAGGAAGGGCTCACCCTGGATTACACGCCTCTCCCGCCCGGAGGGCTTGTAGAGGACCTCCTCCGGCGGGATTTCACCGTGAACGCCCTCGCCGCGAACCAGCGTGGCCTGGTGCTCGGCCCAAGCCTGGCGCGCCACGACCTAGCGCACGGGTGGCTGCGCGCAGTGCGGCGCCAAAACCTCTGGGCGGACCCCTTGCGCAGCCTCAGGGCCGTGCGGCTCGCCTACACGCTCGGCCTCAAGCTGGAGGCGCGGACCGCGCGGTGGGTGCGCGCCCACGCCGAGGCCCTGCGCTTCAGCACGCGGCCGGCGTGGGAGCGCGTGCGGGACGAGCTGGAGAAACTGCTCGCCTCCCCTTACGCCGCGAACGGGTTCCTCGAGCTCGAGCGCCGAGGCCTGCTCGCCGCGTACCTCCCGGAGCTGGCCGCCGGAGTGGGGGTGGCCCAGGGAGGGTACCACCACCTGGAGGTGTTCCGGCACCAGCTCGAGGTGCTGGCCCAACTGGTGCGGATCCACCCAAAGGCCGATCCCGCCCTGCGCTGGGCCGCTTTGCTGCACGACGTGGCGAAACCCCTGGTGCGGCAGTGGGACCCCCAGCGGGGGTACTACCGGTTCTTCGGGCACGCGGAGGTCGGCGCGGGCGTAGCGCGCGAGGTCCTGAAGCGACTCCGGGAGCCCACGGCCCTCGTACGCCGCGTCTACCGGCTCGTGCAGCACCACATGCACCTTCCCCCCAAGAGCCGGCGGGGGTTGCTCCGCTGGGTGCACAAGCACCGCGCCCTCCTACCGGATCTCCTGTACCTGCAGCTCGCGGACCGCGAGGCGACCCGGGGGCCGCGCGCGAACCCGGAGGAGACCGCGCAGCTCTGGGCCACGCTCGAGACGGTGCGGGAGATTCTGGAACACCATCCCCTCGAGCCTCCCCTCCTCTCCGGGCGCGAGGTCATGGCGCTTTTGGGGATCCCGCCGGGCCCTGAGGTGGGGCGGCTTCTCCGGGCCCTCGCGGAAGCGCAGGCCGTGGGGGACGTGCGTACGCCCGAGGAGGCCCGGGCCTTTATACGATTAAGGCATGAAGCCGAAGCTTCGGGAGCTTGAGATCACCCCTACGCCCGAAGGGTACGTGCTGCGCGACCCTTATGGGATCTCCGAAGAGGTGCTGGTGCTGAGCCCGGAGGCCATGTACCTCGCGAGCCTCCTCGACGGCACCCGGGACGTGGTGGAGCTGCAAGCCCACATCCTCAACACGAGCGGCAGCCTCATCCCCCGGGAGAAACTCGAGGAGCTCATCCGCGGCCTGGAGCGGGCGGGGTTCCTCGAGACCCCGGAGTTCGCCCAGAAGCTCGCCGAGGCCGAGCGGGCCTTTACCCAGCAGGAAAGCCGCCCCATGGCCCTCGCGGGGATCTCCTACCCCGCCGAAGCTGAGGCCTTCACCGCGTACCTCCAGGCCTTCCGCGCCCTCGTGCCGGAAGGAACAAAAGGAGCAGTGCGCGGTGTGGTGATGCCGCACCTCGAGCCTCGGCGGGTTCCCGAGGTGTACGGCGCGGTGCTCGAAGCCCTCGCTCAAACCCCGCCGCCCGAGCGGGTGCTGGTGGTGGGCGTGGCCCACCGCCCCATCCAGGAGATCGCGGCCGCGCTGCCCCTCGCGTTCGAGACGCCCCTGGGGCGGGTCGAGGTGGACCTCGAGGCGCTCGGAGCCCTGGACGCGCTCGTGCCGTTCGAGCTCTTCAACACGCCGCTCGCCTTCCGGGAGGAGCACTCGGTGGAGTTTCCCGCGGTCTTCCTCAAGGGCGTTTGGCCCGAGGCGAGCTTTAAGATCCTCCCGCTGATCGTCTCCGGGAGCGAGGAGGCCATCCCCTTGGAGGAGCTGGCGCGCGCCGTGGAGGTGCTGGCGAAGGACTACCCGTTCCTGCCAGTCGCGAGCGTGGACCTGTCGCACGTCGGGGCCCGGTTCGGGCACGGACCGCTCACCCGCGCCCTCGCCACCCGCGCGCAGGCCGTGGACCGCCGTTACCTGGAGCTTGTCGCTGGGGGTGAGTTCGACCGCGCGTTTTTGGACGTGACGCTGCCCAAGAACCCCACGGGCATCGACGCGTACGCCGCGGTACACGCGCTCAAAGCGGTGCTGCGCGGCACGGGGGAGGTCGTGGCGTACCGGTTCTCCGCGGAGGTGGAAACCCTAAGCGCGGTAGGCGCGGGAGCGGTGCTCTTCCGTTAGCCTGAAGCCCAGAGTACGGAAGGCCGGGTGCGCTGTGGGAGGCGCACCCGTTTTTGCGGGGATTCGTGCCCCAGTATACAGCAACACCTCCACGAAACTGCTATTTTTAGGGCAAGGGTCCTATTAAACAGACGGTATGGCTCCGTTCTGAGCAAGGCCTTTGGGAGGTACCCATGAAGCCATTAGAGCAGATTCGACGCCAGTTGGACCTCGAGCATTACCGCTCGCTCCACTGGGAAGGTAGTTTCGAAGCGTACCTCAACGTACTGTTAGAGGACCCGCGCCCCTTGCGCACCAGTTACCAGCGCCTCCACGACATGATCGTCAGCTACGGCAGCGAAACCTACACCCATTTTCGCGAGCCGGTGATCCACTACCGCTTCTTCGATGACCCCCTCGAAAACGGGCGGGACGCGGTCTTCGGGCTGGACAAGGCCCTCATGAAACTGGTGGCCTTCTTCAAGGCCGCGGCCTACCAGTACGGCCCCGAGCGGCGCATCCTCCTGCTGCACGGGCCGGTGGGCTCCTCCAAGTCCACGATCGCGCGGCTGTTGAAGAAAGGCCTCGAGGTCTACAGCCGCACCCCGGAAGGCGCGCTTTACAGCTTCGCCTGGCGGACGGAAGAGGGCTGGGAGCCCTGCCCCATGCACGAGGAACCGCTGCACCTCCTCCCCACCAAGCTGCGCGAGGAGTTCCTCAACACCCTCCGCGCCCGGCACCCGGACTACCCTTACCCCATCGAGGTCGAGGGGGATTTGTGCCCGGCCTGTCGCTTTTACATGCGGGAAGCACTGCAGAAATACGAAGGCGACCTGGCCGCGGTCCTCGAGAACGAGGTCCGCGTGCGGCGGTTGATCCTCTCGGAGAAGGACCGGGTGGGCATCGGAACGTTCCAGCCCAAGGACGAGAAGAACCAGGACTCGACCGAACTCACGGGGGACATCAACTACCGCAAGATCGCGGTGTACGGCTCGGACTCGGACCCCCGCGCCTTCAACTTCGACGGGGAGCTGAACATCGCGAACCGCGGCATCGTGGAGTTCATCGAGATCCTCAAGCTAGACGTCGCGTTCCTCTACGACCTCCTCACCGCCTCCCAGGAGCACAAGATCAAATCGAAGAAGTTTGCCCAAACGGACATCGACGAGGTGATCCTCGGGCACACCAACGAGCCCGAGTACAAGAAGCTCCAGGCGAACGAGTTCATGGAGGCCTTCCGGGACCGCACGATCAAGATCGACGTACCCTACCTCCTCCGGGTCTCGGACGAGGTGCGCATCTACCAGCGGGACTTCGCAAGGGTGCGCGGCAAACACATCGCGCCGCACACCCTCGAGATGGCCGCCACCTGGGCGGTGCTAACGCGGCTCGAGCCCCCCAAGAAGGCCGGCCTGAACCTGATGCAAAAGCTCAAGCTCTACGACGGCAAACTCATGCCCGGCTGGACCGAAGAGGCGGTGCGCGAACTGATGAGCGAAGCCGCGCGCGAAGGCATGGAGGGCATCTCTCCCCGGTACGTGCAGGACAAGATCTCCAACGTCCTCGTGACCGTGGACGAGCCCTGCATCAACCCCTTTATGGTGATGAACGAGCTCGCCGAGGGGCTCAAACACCACTCCCTCATCTCGAACGAGCAGACCCGCGAGCGCTACAAGGCGCTCCTCGAGGAGGTCAAAAGCGAGTACGCCGAGATCGTGAAGAACGAGGTGCAGCGGGCCATCGCCACCGACGACGAGGCCCTCCAGCGCCTCTTCCACAACTACATCGATCACATCCGCGCCTACGTGCTGGGTGAGCGCGTCAAGAACCCCTACACCGGTGCATCCGAGCCGCCCAATGAACGCCTGATGCGCTCGGTCGAGGAAAAGATCGAGATCCCCGAGTCGCGCAAGGACGACTTCCGCCGCGAGATCATGAACTACATCGGGGCCCTGTCCCTCGAGGGCAAGAGCTTCACCTACAAGGACAACGAGCGCTTGCGCCGCGCGCTAGAGATGAAGCTCTTCGAGGACCAAAAGGACACGATCCGGCTCAGTGCGCTCGTCTCCGGTGCGGTGGACCCCGAAACCCAAGCGAAGATCGACGTGGTCAAGGCCCGGCTGACCCAGGACTACGGGTACTGCGAGCACTGCGCGAGCGGCGTGCTGGAGTTCGTGGCCTCGATCTTCGCGCGCGGGGACACCAAGGAGTAATCCTCCGAGGATGGCGGCATGCGGCCCATTGAACGAGACCTCCAGCGGTTCAAACAAATCGTCCGGGGCGAGGTGGAAAAACGCGTCCGAGAGTTCCTCACCCGCACGGAGTACGTGGGCGAGGTCGCCGGCCAGCCGGTCTCCATCCCGCTGCCGCAGCTGGAGGTGCCCCGCCTGATCTACGGGGAGAACGCCTTCGGCCAAGGCGAAGGCGACGGGGAGGGCAGCGGCACCGGCCAGGGCGGCATGGGTGGGGCCGGGCAGGGCAGCCTGGGCCCCGGCGGGCACATCCCCGTCGCGGAGATCGAGTTCGAGGAGCTCCTGGAGTTGATGGGAGAGGTGCTGCGTCTACCGCGCCTCGAGCCCAAGGGCCCGGGAGCCGTGGAGGAAACCTCGAAGCGCTACACCACCCTCTCCCGCTTCGGGCCGGAAAGCCTCCGGCACGTCCGCCGCACGCTGCGCCAAGCCCTCCGGCGCTCCTTGATCAGCGGGGATTACCGCCCCGACGACCCCCAGCTCATCCCGGAGCCCGAGGACTTCCGTTACCGAGCGCCGCGCGAACACCCCCGCCCCATCGCCCAAGCGGTCGTGGTGTTCGCCCTGGACGTGTCGGGCTCGATGGCGGGGGAGCAGCTCGAGATCGTTAAACAACTCGCCTTCTGGATCACCGCGTGGATCCGCAAGCACTTCCCGAGCCTCGACCGGCGCTACATCCTCCACGACACCGAGGCCTGGGAGGTGGACGAGCACGCCTTCTTCCGCGTGCGCGAAGGAGGCGGCACCCGCCTCTCCAGCGCCATCCAGCTCGCCGCGAAACTCCTCGAGGAGTACCCCCCGGACCTGTACAACCGGTACGTGTACCACTTCAGCGACGGGGAGAACTGGAGCGAGGACACCGGACAAGCCCTCGAAACCCTCGAGGAGCTGTTACCCACCCTTGCGCTCTTCGGGTATGGTCAGGTGCACCTGCGGCACGGCCAAGGGCGGTTCCTGGAGGACCTCCTCGAGTACTTCGGCGAGGAGTACGAGGCGCTCGCCGCCACGGAGATCCGCGGCCGCAACAGCCTGCCCGAGGCGCTCCGGCGCCTACTTGGAGGCGATCGTGACGGCAGCTGAACTCCGGGAGGTCGTACGCACCGCGGAGCGCGTGGCCCGCGACTTCGGGCTGGACTTCGACCCCGTGGTCTTCGAGGTGGTGGACTGGGAGACCATGGCCATGCTCGCGGCCTACGGGGGGTTTCCGCGCCGCTACCCGCACTGGCGCTGGGGGGTCGAGTACGCGCGCTTCAAGCAAACCGCGCGGTACGGCCTCTCCCGCATCTACGAGCTCGTCGTGAACACCTCCCCGGTGTACGCGTATTTGCTCGAGTCCAACCCACCTCTCGCGCAAAAAGTGGTGATCGCCCACATCTACGGGCACGCCGACTTCTTCAAGAACAACGCGTACTTCGCGCCGACCCCCAAGGAGATGCACAACGAGCTCGCCAACCACGCGGCTTTGGTGGAGCGGCTCGCCGAGCGCCACGGCCGCCGGGCCGTGGAGGAGTTCCTGGACCTCGCCCTTTCCCTGGAGAACCTCATCGACCCGCACGCGCCCTACATCCAGCGCCACCACGAACCCCTCGAGGAAGAACCCCAGGTGCGCTTTCCCGTCCGCGTGTACCTGGACCCGTACGTGAACCCGCCGGCCGACCCCCCCAAGGAAGCCGACGAAGGCGCGCAGATCCAACCTCTCCCTGCCCAGCCGGAGCGGGACGTGTTGGGGTTTTTAGTGGAGCACGCCCCGCTCGCCCCCTGGCAGAAGGCGATCCTCGAGGTGATCCGGGAGGAGGCGTACTACTTCGCGCCGCAGGCCATGACCAAGATCATGAACGAGGGGTGGGCGACCTTCTGGCACACGCGGATCCTGGTGCAGGGCGGGCTCCTCAAGCCGGAGGAGGTGCTGGAGTTCGCCGAGATGCAGGCCGGGGTCCTGGGGGGGGACGGGTTCAATCCGTACCGGCTAGGGTACCATTTGTACCGGTACATGGAGGAAAAAGCCGGCCTCGAGGCCCTCTTCCGGGCGCGAAGCGTGCACGACGACGTGAGCTTCCTCGACGAGTGGCTGACCCTGGAGTTCGCGGAGATGCACAAGGTCATCGCGCCGGGGGACGAGGAGACCTTCAAGGCAGCCAAGGACCGGCTGCTCTTCGCCCTCACGAACGCCGGAAACCCCATCGTGTACGTGATCGACGCGAACTTCGAGAACCGGGGGGAGCTGGTGCTGTACCACGCGTACGAGGGCGTGGAGCTCGAGCTCAAGCGCGCCCGGGCCGTTTTGGAGAACCTGTACCGGTTATGGGGGCGCGCGGTGCACCTCGAGACGGTGGTGGACGAGGAGCCCGTGCGGCTCAGCTACGACGGCGCGCACCGGCACGAGGTGCTCTAAATCCGCGCGCCCTTTTTCCGGGGCGTTAGCGCACGCGCGCGCCCGGAGGCAACGCGCGGTCCAGCGTGACGAGGCCCAGGTTCCCCTCCGCGTCCTCCGCGGCGAGGATCATGCCCTCGGAGCGCACGCCCCGGAGCTTCGCGGGCTTGAGGTTCGCCACCAAAACCACCCGCTTGCCCACCAGCTCCTCGGGGGTGTACCAAGCCGCGATCCCGCTCACCACGGTGCGCTCGTGATCCCCCACGTTGAGCCGCAGCACAAGCAGCTTGTCCGCGTTCGGGTGCGGTTCGGCGGTCACCACCTCCGCGACGCGGAGCTCGACCTTAGCGAAGTCGTCGATCTTGATCTGCGGAAGCGTCTCCGGTTGGGTTTCCTGCACCTTGCTCACCTCGGGTTTCTTCGTTTCGGCCTTAGGGAACAGGATCGGGGCCTCGGCGGGAATCCGTGTGCCCGCGGGGGCCACCCCCCAGGTCTCGGTGTCCGCGAGGGTGCCGTCCCCAAGAGCGAAGGCCGCCCGGATCTCCCGGGCCTTGGTCGGCATGGCGGGCTCGAGGAGGATCGAGGCGATCCGGATCCCCTCGACCACAGCATAGAGTACCTGCTCAAGGCGCGGTTTGCGCGCGGGGTCCTTGGCGAGTTCCCAGGGTTTGTGCTCGTTCACGTAGCGGTTCAACAAGCGCGTGAACTGGAGGACCTCCTCGAGGGCCTGGTGAAAGCGCAGCTCCTGCACCAGGGGCCGCACGCGCGCGGCGAGCGTGGTGGCCGCCTCCACGACGGGCTGGTCCTCCGGGGCCGGTTCGGCTTTGGGCAGCACCCCCCCCAGGTACTTCAGGAGCATGGTGCGCGTGCGCTGCACGAGGTTCCCCAAGTCGTTCGCCAGGTCCGCGTTGTACCGGTCCACGAGGCCCGACTCGCTGACCGCACCGTCCTGGCCGTAGGCGAGTTCCCGCAGGAGGTAGTAACGCACTGCGTCGGTCCCGTACTTTTCCGCGAGTTCGAAGGGGTTCACCACGTTCCCGAGGGACTTGGACATCTTGCGCCCGTCGGGGCCGAGCAGGTACCCGCCGACGTTTAGGTGCCGGTAGAGCGGGATCCCGGCGGACTTGAGCATGGCCGGCCAGAAGACCGCGTGGGGCTTCAGGATATCCTTCCCGATCAGGTGCTGGGCCGCCGGCCAGTACCGCTCAAACCGGGGGTCCTCCGGGTATCCCAGGGCGGAGACGTAGTTCAAAAGGGCATCGAACCACACGTACGTCACGTGGTCTGGATCCCAAGGCAGCTCGATCCCCCACGGGACGCGGCGCTTGGGGCGGGAGATGGACAGGTCCCCGATCGGCTCGGCTAGCATGGCTAGAACCTCGTTACGGTAGCGCTCCGGCCGGATGAACTCGGGGTGCTGCTCGATAAAAGCGCGCAGCCAGGGGCGGTACTTCTCCATGCGGAAGAAGTAGTTGCCCTCCTGCCGCCGTTCCGGGGGCACGCCGTGGTCCGGGCAGCGGCCGTCCACGAGTTCCTTCTCGGTGAGGAAACGCTCGCACCCAACGCAGTACAGCCCCTCGTACTCCCCGTAGTAGATATCCCCCGCGTCGTACACCTTCTGCAGCACCGCGCGCACCACGGCCTTGTGGCGCTCCTCAGTGGTGCGGATGAAATCATCGTACGCGATGCCCAGGGCCGCCCACGCCTCGCGGAAACGCGCGCTGACACGGTCCACGAAAGCCTTGGGCTCGAGGCCGGCCTTCTGTGCGGCTTGCGCGATCTTCTCGCCGTGCTCGTCCGTACCGGTGAGGAAGTAGGTGTCGTACCCGTCCAGCCGGTGCCAGCGCGCGAGGTAGTCCGCTACGATCGTGGTGTACGCGTGGCCGATGTGCGGCTCGGCGTTCACGTAGTAGATGGGCGTGGTGACGTAAAAGGTCTTCCCCATATCCACCCTCCAACAAAAAAGCGGGGCGCGTGCGCCCCGCGAGCGGCTAAGGTAGCCTTAGCCACCGCGGGGGAACTCCATCATTCGCGCGCCCAGCGTCATGTTCCTATCCTAGCGGAAGCCGTTTCCGCTTCGCAAGCGCCCTAGTTGCGGAAAATCACCTCCTCGCGCTGGAAACTGTAGTACGCCACCCCCAGGGCTAAAAGGGCGTAGGCGGCGGTGCTCGCCCAGGTTAACAGTATCTGGATAGGTTCCGCCGCGCCTTTGATTAAACCGTCGATTAAGAGGAAGGTGTTCACGAGGGGCACCAGGTACAGGCCGTCCCCCACGCGGAGGAACTCCGAGGAGAAGGTCAGGAACATCACCGGGATGATCAGCATGAAGTACAGGGGCGCCATGTACGCCTGGGCTTCCTTGTAGCTCCGCGCGTACAGCGCGAGCGTGAGCTGCACCGAGACCAGCAACCCCGCGAACAACACCCCGGTCACCAAAAGCGCCAGGTACGTCCCCGCTCCTAAAGCGAGCGCGCCTCCCATCATCTCCGAGCCTTCCAACGTGAAGGCTTCCGGGAGCACCCGGCGCATTAACTGTCCCCCCAGGATGAGGCCCAGCAGGCCGCTCAGGGTCGCGCCCACCGCCATCACGTGCGTCGCGAGGAACTTGCCGAACACGAGATGCTTGAGGTCCACCGGCGCCGAGAGCAGCACCTCCAAGGTGCCCTTTTCCTTCTCCCCGGCGGTCGCGTCGATCGCGAGGGGCTGCCCACCCTGCAGGATGAAGATCAGCAAGAACATGGGGATCAGGAAGCCCAAGAATCCCGCCGCCTGCTCGGCGGGCTTGGAGGCGTCCTCGAGGCGCACCGAGAACGGGCGCAGCACCGACGGGTCCAGGCCGGCCGCCTGGAGCCGTTCGAGGATAAGGGCGTTCTTGCGTTCCTCCAGAACCGCGCGGACCTTGGCCACGACCACCTGGCTTTTGAGCTGGCTGCCGGAAAGGCGCGCGTAGATCACGTACTCCCCGTCGCTATGGACCAACGCGACCTCCACGCGCGCCTCCTGGACCGCCTCTACCGGGTCCGCGACGGAGACCGGCTCGAGGTGGGCCTCCCGCAGCTTGGCCACCAGCGCCTCGTCGACCCCGATCACCCCCACCCGCTGCACCTCCGCCTCGGCCTGTCCGGCGAGGTTGCCGATCAGGGCGGTAGGGCCGTACATGAACAAGGGCATCAGGAGGATCGGCAGGACCAGGTTGCCGAACAAAGCGCGCCGGTCCCGCACGAGGTTCGACAGCTCCTTCCAGGCCACCCAAAGCGCGAACTTCATGCCGCCCCCCGCACGGCCCGGATGAAGGCGCGCTCGAGATTCGGGGTGTTGTAGCGTTGAAGCGCCTCCTCGATCCGGCCGATGAACAAGAGCTTGCCTTGGTGTAGGAACCCCACGCGGTCGCAGACCTCCTCCGCCTCCGCCATGACGTGGGTGGAGTAGATGATGGTGTGCCCCATCGTGCGGTAATGCGCGACGAAATCAAGGAGGGCGCGCCGAGCGAAGACATCCAGGCCCGCGGTGGCTTCGTCGAGAAGCAGCACGGGTGGTTCGTGCAGCACGGCCCGGGCGATGATGAGTTTTTGCTGCATGCCGGAGGACATCTCACGCACCTGTTTTTTGAGGAGGTCGCCCATCTCGAGCAGGTCGTCCACCCAGGCCAGCCGCCGCTTGAACTCCGGGCCCTCGATCCCATAAAAACGAGCGAAAAAGCGCAGGATCTCCTCCCCGGTCATGCGCTCGTACAGTCCCATGCCGCCGTTGACGATCCCCAGGTTGCGGCGGACCTCCAGGGGGCGCTGGCGGATATCCACCCCACCCACGCGCGCGGTGCCCGCGGTGGGCCGGATCAAGGTGGCCAGCATGCGCAGCGTGGTCGTCTTCCCCGCTCCGTTCGGGCCCAACAGGCCGAACACCTCGCCCTGGGGCACCTCGAAATGCAGTTGGTCTACGACGTACTTCCCGCCGTAGCGCTTGCTTAAACCATCTACCTGAATCATGTCCATTTCGAAAGTAGTATAAAGGATTACGCGCGCTCCAGCCGTTCCACCCCCTCCGGCCCCGCCACGAAGGCCAGGTCCGCCATGCCCACAAACAGTCCCACCTCCAACACACCCGGTATCGCTTTCAGTTCCTGCTCTAACCGTGCGGGATCCTCAATGGGGTCAAAACGCACGTCCGCGATCAGGTTCCCGTTGTCCGTTACGAACGGCCGCCCCCCAGCCATGCGCACCTCAGGCACGCCACCCAGCCGGCGCAAAGCCACCAGCGTGGCCCGGTACCCAAAGGGCGCAACCTCCACCGGCACCGGCCCCCGTTCGCCCAAGGCCCGCACCTTCTTGCTCGAGTCCGCGATCACCACGAAGACGCGCGCCGTAGCCTCCACGATCTTCTCGCGCAACAGGGCTCCGCCCAGCCCCTTGATGAGGGCAAGGTCCGGGGCGATCTCGTCCGCGCCGTCGATCGCGAGGTCCACCCCTTCCGGGCCCAGCTCCACCAGCGGGATGCCCACCTCCCGCGCCAGGCGCGCGCTGGCCTCGGAGGTCGGCACGCCCCGAACCCCCTCCAGGCTCCCCTCGCGCAAGCGCCGGCCGATCTCCTGGATCGCGTACTTCGCGGTGGACCCGGTGCCTAGGCCCACGGTCATGCCCGAACGCACCAGCTGCACGGCGGCCAAAGCCGCGGCTTTCTTGTAGGCCTCCGCGCTCATGCCTGCTCCTTAATCAACTCGCGCAACGCCGCCGCTACCTCCTGGGCATGTGTGGCCGGCTTAACCTTCTTCCACACCCGCGCGATACGCCCCTCAGGGTCGATCAGAAAGGTGTAGCGCATCACGCCCTCGTACACCCGGCCGTACAGGTTTTTCTTCCCCCACGCGCCGTACGCCCGAATCACGGCCTTCTCCGGGTCGGCCAGAAGAGGAAAGTTCAAGCCGTACTTCTCTGCGAACCGCCTGTGGCTCTCCACCCCGTCCGCCGAGACCCCCAGCACGACCGCGCCCAGCGCCTTTAATTCCGCATGGGCGTCCCGGAAGGCGCAGGCCTCCTTGGTGCACCCCGGCGTGTCGTCCTTCGGGTAGAAGTACAGCACCACCCACCGGCCCCGGTAGTCCTCCAGCCGGTGCAAACGACCCTCCTGATCCGTGAGCGCAAACTCCGGTGCGACTTCTCCAACGCGCATACACGGCCATCATACACGGCCGGTACGCACCAAACGGGCTTAGAGCTTGTAGCCAAACCGCCGCAGCAACGCCTTGCGCGCCTCGACGTGCGCTTCGTCCTCCACCCCGAGGGGCTTGAACCCGTCCAGCACGCCGAGCACGCCGCGCTGCTCGCCCGCCTCGAGGACCACGACCTGCACGGGGTTGGCTGTCGCCGCGAAGATCCGCACCACCTCCGGGCAGGCCTTGACCGCGTGGAGCACGTTGATGGGGAAGACGCCCTCCCCCAGCACGATGATGAAAAAGTGCCCTGCCCCCACCGCGAGCGCATTCTTGACCGCGAGCTCGACGAGCTCCGGGTCGGTTCCGCTTTTGCGCACGAGCCGCTCCTGCGAAGCCTCGCAAAAGGCCAGGCCGAACTTAATGCCCGGCACGGCGTTCACCATCGCCTCGTGCAGATCCTCCACGGTCTTGATGAAGTGCGCCTGCCCCAGGATCACGTTGACCGCTTCCGGCTTCTCGATCGGCACCAGTTTCAGTTCCATACGCCCATTTTAGGTCTTGAGCGTGTAGGATGAGGGCATGGACGTCCTGGAGAAGGCCGTAAGCGGCGCGCGTCTAGAACCCCGCGAGGTCGAGGCCCTCTACCAGCTGCCGCTCTCCGAGGTGGCGGCCGCTGCGCACGAGGTCCGGTTACGGAAAAGCAACCCTGAGGTCGTCACCTACCTGATCGACCGGAACATCAACTACACCAACATCTGCACGGTCGCGTGTAGCTTCTGCGCCTTCTACCGCACCCGCCGCCAGCAGGACGCCTACACGCTCTCCTACGAGGAGATCTCCCAAAAGATCGAGGAGCTCAAGGCCGTCGGGGGCCGCCGCATCCTGATGCAGGGCGGCGTGAACCCCGAGCTGCCGTTCGAGTGGTACCTGGAGATGCTGCGCTACCTCAAGCGCGAGCACCCCGACGTCCGCATCGACGCCTTCAGCCCCGAGGAGATCCTGGGCCTCGAGAAGCTCACCGGCCGACCCGCCCTCGAGCTGCTCGCAGAGCTTAAGGAGGCTGGGCTTGACGGTATGCCCGGCGCGGGCGCGGAGATCCTGGTGGATGAGGTGCGCACCAAGGTGGCTCCGGCCCGCATCCGCACGCAGGACTGGTTCCGCATCATCGACGCCGCCCAGTCCCTGGGGCTCTACACCCTCGCCACGATGGTGATCGGGCTCGGCGAGACCCCTGCCCAACGCGCCGAGCACCTCCTCAAGTTGCGTGCCCAGCAGGACAAGGCCCTCGAGCAATACGGCCAGGGGTTCGCGGCCTTCGCCGTGTGGACCCTCCAGACCGAGCACACCCGCCTCAAGGGCAAGGCCCCCGGCGCGACCGCGCACGAGTACCTCCAGCAGCTGGCCATCGCCCGGCTCACTCTGGACAACATCCCCAACCTCCAGGCCTCCTGGCCGACCCTGGGGTTCAAGGTCGCGCAGGCCGCCCTGTACTATGGGGCGAACGACTTCGGATCCACGATGCTCGAGGAGAACGTGGTCTCCGCCGCAGGAGGGCACACCCGAACCCACGCGACCGAACGCCAGATCATCCGGCACATCGTGGACGCCGGGTTCAAGCCCGCCGAGCGCGACGTGTACTACAACATCATCCGCTGGCCGGAGGTCGAACCCGAACCCACCGAGCTGCCGATGGCCTGATGCCCCGGATCGACCTGCGCGCTCACATCTGGACTGCGGACCTCGTGTACACCGGGTTCGGTGCGCCCATGCGCGCTGGAGGGGTGGCGGTCGTAGGGGAGCACGTGGCCCAAACGGGGCCTCTCCAGGACCTCCGGCGGGCCTACCCCGACGCGCCCATCGAGCACAAAGGCCGCTACCTCGGGATCCCCCCGGTCAACGCCCACACGCACCTCGACCTCTCCGCCGTTCCCCGGTACCAGGGGGCGTACGTGGGGTTTGTCCGCCACGTGATCCAGCACACGCGCCGCGGCGCGCGCGGCCTCGAGGCCGCACGACGGGGCATGGCCGAGCTACAATCCCACCGCGCCGCGGCCTTCGGGGACATCGTGACCCGCGAGGAGGTGATGCGCTGGCTCCTCACCGAATCCCCCCTGCCTGGGGTGGCGTACTGGGAGGTCATCGCCCCCGACCCCACGAAGGCCGCGGAGGTGTTCCGGGAAGTGAGGGCGCGCATAGAGCGCTGGCGCGCCCTGGAACGCCCCGGCGGGGTGCGCGTCGGGCTCAGCCCGCACGCGCCGCACACCGTGAGCGCTCCGCTCCTCAAACGCCTCGCGGAGTACGCGCGCCTCGAGGGACTCCCCATGCAGATCCACGCCGCGGAAAGCCCGGCGGAGCTCGAGTACTTCCAGCGCGGCACCGGCCCCCTCGCGGCGTTCCTGAGGGAGGTCACGGGCCTTTCCCACCCCGCCCCCGGCATGACGCCGGTGGCCTACCTGGCGGAGCTGGGGGTGCTCGAGGCCCGCCCCACCCTGGTCCACGCGGTGCAGGTCACGGAAGCAGACGTGCGCATCCTGGCGGAAGCGGGGGTGCGGGTCGTGAGCTGTCCCCGCAGCAACGCGGGCCTCGAGGTCGGGCGGTTTCCCTGGGGGTTGTACGGAAAGTACGGCGTCGAGGTTGCGCTTGGCACGGACTCCCGCGCGAGCAGCCCCGACCTGGACGTACGCGCAGAGGCTCAGGCGTTGCTCGAGGCGGGGCTCGAACCGCGGGGGGTCTTTCGCGCGCTGACGCGCGGCGGGTACCGCGCTTTGGGACTCGCAGCGCCCAGGCTGGTGCGAGGCACTCCGGTCCGGCAGGTAGAATTCTGGTGATGTCGCGCCCGCAGGTCGGCCCGCTCCTGCTCTACAGCGCCCTGGTCGGTGCGCTGGCCGGAGGGTTGGGCGCCGTTTGGGTCTGGGGTTTGCGGGTCGGTCAGGGGGTGTTGCTGGGGGAGGTGGTGGGGTTCTTGCCTGCCGGGATTCCTGGGGAAGGCGCGCTTCCCCTCGCGTTTCGCACCTCGCGACCATGGGCGCTGGTGCTGCTCCTTCCCCTAATCTTCGCTGTAGCCGCCTTCATCGGGAAGAACCGAGGGTTTTTCTGGTTGATCCCCGCGCTTCGCCAGGGCGGTCCAACCCCCCTCACCGCGAAGCTGCGGTACGCGCTGGGTAGCCTTATCGAGCTCTCCGCGGGCGCGCCGCTGGGGCGGGAAGGCCCCATGGCGGCCCTGGGGTACGGGGTAGGCGCCGCGGTCGGGCGTGCGTTCCGGCTGGAGGACCGGCCGTGGTTGCTGCCATTCGCGGGGGTTGCAGCGGGGTTCGCTGCGGCGTTTCACGCTCCCCTAGCTGGCGCGCTGCTCGCGACGGAGATGATTTACCGGGGGTTCGCGCTGGAGCTAGCCGCGTTGGCCCCTGCACTGGTAGGCGCACTCGCGGGGTTTACGGTGTACGGCGCGGTGCACGGGTACGGGCCGCTGCTCGAGCTGCGCGTGGACCCCATCCACTTTAGGGACGTCGCGTCCGCGTTGCTGCTCGGCGCGGCGCTCGCCGGGGTGAGCACCGTGTGGGTGCTGGCCGCGCAGTTCGTGCACGGGCTTTCTCGGTCCACACGGCGCGTGCTGCGTCATTTCGCGATCGGGGGGATTCTCGCCCTCAGCGCGCTCGTGTTTCCCTTCGCTCTAGGGAGCGGCCTCGCCTGGGTTCAGCTCGGCACAACGCCGGTACCGAGCCTGGCCTTTCTCGGCGCGCTGTTTCTCAGCGTCCTAACCCTGACCGCGGTTGCTGCTGGCCTCGGCGGGCACGGCGAGCGGCTCACCCCCAGCCTAGTGGTCGGGGGGTTGTTCGCCATCCTAATGGCTCGAGCCCTTCCCTTCGCGTTCACTGCGCCCGAGGTCGCGGCGCTCGCGGGCATGGGCGCGATGATCGCGGGGATTGCTCGAGCTCCGCTCGCCGGTATCGCGCTGGCCGCGGAGCTTGGAGGGTACGCGATCCTCCCGGTGGTCTTGCCCGCCGCACTCACCACCTACGCCCTCACCAGCGTGTACGCGTACCCCACGCCCCCCCTCGTCAATTCTGGGGTGGTGATCGAGGGCACGCCGTACGCCGGGAAGCGGGTGGCGGAGCTGCCGTTCGCCCTCGAGGCCGTGCTGCGTTCCGGTGAGCGCATTCCTGCAACCCCCAGCCTCGTCATTCGCGCCTCGGATCACCTGGTGCTGGCAGGTACGGAAGCGCCGGAGCCTGAGGCGCCACCACCTGAAAACGCTCCGCGTACCTGACCCCGGCCTCCGCTCCGATCACAGCGCGCCGCGCGCGGAAGGCCTCGAGGGTGTAGGCCCACCCGTAGAAGGCCCGGTAGTACTCGAAGACCGACTCGGCCACCTCCATGACCGGGGTGATGTCCACGCTCACCACCGGGCGGCGCACCTCAGAGCGGTAATAGTGGAACAGGCGAATGGGCTCCCGGTAAGCGTTGCCGACCAGCTTAGGGATACGCACCAACTTCAACGCGGAAAGCGTCGCCTGGTAGGTCGCGCGGTGGTCCGGATGCACGTCCTCGGGATCCCAGGTGATCACCGCGTTCGGCTTAAACTCCGCCATCACCCGCGCCACGGCCAGCGCTTCCTCGCGCCCTCCCGTAAGCCCCGCGTCCGGGAAGCCTAAAAACCGGTACGTGCCGCCGATCAGCCGCGCGACATCCCGGCCGTGCCCCTCCCGGACCCGGGCCACCTCCTCAGGGCGTTGATCCCCGAACTGGCTGGCGAGCTCGCCGTAGGTCAACCACACGAGCATCACCGCATCCCCGCGGCGCGCGTGCAGGGCCAGGGTGCCCGCGCAGCCGATCTCGTCGTCCGGGTGGCTGAACACCGCAAGAACCCGCATGGTTTCATGCTACCCCAGCCTTGCCACGGCCACGGGCCCCGCCCTAGAATGCCTCACATATGGTACGGGGCATCCGAGGGGCGATCACCGTAGAGCACGACACGCCGGAGGCCATCCATGCGGCAACCCGCGAACTCCTCAAGGCCATCCTCGAGGCGAACGGCATCCAAAGCTATGACGAGCTGGCCGCCATCATCTTCACCGTGACGCCCGACCTGTCCTCCGCCTTCCCCGCCGAGGCCGCCCGGCAGCTGGGCATGCACCGGGTCCCGCTGCTTTCCGCGCAAGAGGTGCCCGTCCCAGGCGCTTTGCCGCGCGTGATCCGCATCCTGGCCCTGTGGAACACCCAGACCGCGCAGGACCAGGTGCGGCACGTCTACCTGCGCGAGGCCGCGCGGCTCCGCCCCGACCTGGAAAGCGCGCAGTAGCTCACGCCCTTAGTACCTCCACGAGAGCCGCACGCACGAGTGCCAGCACGGCCTCCGTATCGTAACGGTCGAAATACCCCATGAGCGACACTCGGAAGATCCGTCCCTTCAACGGCCCCTGTCCGCCCGCGATCACCGCGCCGCGACGCGCGAACGCCTCCCGCACCTCCGGGTAGCGCACCCCTTCCGGCAGCCAAAACGCCGCCGTCGCCGCGCTGCGCCGCTCCGGAACCGGTTTTAGGCCCAGCTCTGCGCCCAAGGCGTACAACCGCTCGTGCTGCTCGGCCTTCAAGGCCAAGTGTGCCTCGAGGCGGGGCACCACCTCCTCCAAGACCGCCTCGGCCGCCAAAACCAGGTTGATGGCGGGCGTGTACGCGCTTTCCCCCGTGCGCTGCGCCTTCAGCTCGCGCTCGAGGTTCAGGTAGTACCCGCGGGGCCTCAGGCGAGCCAAGGCCCGGGGGCCTAAGGCCGCGAAGGCCAGCCCCGGCGGGCACATCAGGCCCTTTTGGCTGCCGCTCGCTGCGGCGTCGATCCCCCAAGCGTCCAACTCGAGCGGGCTCACCAACAGGCTCGTCACCGCGTCGATCACCACGAGGGCCTGGGGCTGCACCCGGCGTACCACCTCCGCGAGCACCCGCACGTCGTTCAGGGCTCCGGTCGAGGTCTCCGAGTGGGTAAGCAGCACCCCGCTCACCGGGCCGTAGGCCCTGAGATCGGCCTCGAGCGATTCAGGGACCAGGACACGCCCCCACTCGAGGCCCCGCCGCACCACCTCAAGCCCCGCGCTTTTCGCGATCTCCGCCCAGCGCTCGCTGAACTTTCCCAGGACCGGGACGTACACCCGCTCCCCGGGCGCGAACAGGTTCGTGGCGAGGGCTTCCATCGCGGCCGTGCCGCTGCCCGTGAGGATCAGCACCTCGCCCTGGGTGCGGAACGCTTCGGCGAGCAGCGCCCGCGCGCGCGTGAACCGCTCCCGGGCCACGGCCGTGCGGTGGTGCACCTGGGGGGCCACGAGGGCCGCGCGGGCTTTGGGATGCAGCTCGACCGGACCGGGCGTAAGGAGCCGCGGACGCACTTCCATCACAACTCCACCACGTCCACCCGCTCGAGGACCTCGAGCCGGGCCAGGGCCTCGAGCACCTCCGGACTTGGGCGCTCATCCACGGTGAGGACGAACAGCGCCCGGCCACCGGGGGCGTCCCGCCCGAGCTGCATACCGGCAATGTTCACGCCGGCCTCGCCGAGCAGGGTGCCTACCCGGCCCACCACGCCGGGCCGGTCGTGGTTCACGCAGACCAGCAGGTGCCCTTCGGGAACGACCTCGAGGGGGTAGTCGTCGATGCCCACGAGCCGCGGCTGGCTCCCAAGGACCGTACCGCGCGCGCGGCGGGTCTCCTGGTCGGTCGAAAGGCGCACCTCGACGAGTTGCGTGTACCCGCGGGGCTCCGGGTCGTGGTAGGTGGAGAGGTGGATGCCGCGCTCGCGCAGGAGGGGGCCGGCGGAGACGAGGTTCACCCCTTCCGAAAGCACGCGCTCCAGCATCCCCTTGGCCACCGCGGTCGCGACGGGCTCGGGGCTCGCCTCGAAGCGTCCGTAAAAAGCGACCTCCACCGCCTGCGCGCGCCCCCGGGTGATCTGCACGAGAAGCTTGCCGAGCGCTTCCCCAAGCGGAATAAATCCCTTCAGGGCCTGGAAAGCCTCGGGGTCGAACCCGGTGTTGATCGCGTAGGTGAAGTCCCCCTTCAAAGCTTTCACCACGCGCTCCAGCACCGCCTCTCCCACGCGCTCCTGGGCTTCGAAAGTATTCGCGCCCAGGTGGGCGGTATGCACCACGCGCGGGTGGTGCAGCAGGGGGTGATCCACAGGGGGCGGCTCCTGGGCGAACACGTCCAGCCCCACCGCGAAGAGGTGGCCTTCCTCCAGCACCTCTAAGAGGGCCTCCTCCTGGATGATCCCGCCGCGCGCAGCGTTGACTACCACCGCGTTCTTGGGCAGGAGGTACAGCTCCCGCCGCCCGATCATGCCCCGGGTCTCCTCGGTGAGGGGGGTGTGCACGGTTAAGAACTGTGCGCGGTGGAGCAGGGCCTCGAGCTCGTCCACCAGCTCCACCCCGAGGCTCTCCGCCCGCGCGCGGGGAATATAGGGGTCGTAGGCCAGCACGCGCATGTCAAAGTGCTTCGCGAAACGCGCGACCTGCGAGCCGATCCGCCCCAGCCCCACGATCCCCAGCGTCTTGCCGCGCAGCTCGAGGCCGAGGAACTTCCGGTCCCACACGCCCTCGCGCAGTTTCCGATCGGAAAGCGCCACCCCCCGAGCCGCCGCAAGCATCAGGGCGAACGCAAGCTCGGCGGCGCTGCGGGTGTTGGCCTCGGGGACGTTCACGACCATCACGCCGCGGCGTGAGGCCTCCTCGAGGTCGATGTTGTCCACGCCAACCCCGCCCCGTCCGATCACCTTGAGTCTGGTGCCGCGCTCGAGCAGCTCCCGGTCCACCCGGGTGCGGCTGCGGGTGATCAGGGCGTCGTAGGCTCCGATCGCCTCCAGCACCTCCTCGCGGGGCATGCCCGGCCGGTAGTCGAGGAGAACGCCGGGCCAGCTCGCCTCCCCTAGCTGCATCTCATCCGTCACCAGGATCCGCCACATCATTATGCATAAAAACTAACACCACTCCCCCACCCCCGCAAGCGCTCCCCGCCCGGCCTGGAATTTTTACTGGATTCAACACGAGGAAAATACCTGCCGGTATGCTAAGGTAAGTGCGCTTAAAGGAGGGGTAGATGCGTATCGCTTTGGTCACCGACTCAACCAGCGACATCCCGCGGGAACACGTCCAACAAATGGGGGTGTTCGTCGTACCTCTATACGTGCACTTCAAGGGCAGCGTGTACAAGGACTGGGTCGAGATCACCCCCGCGGAGATCTTCGAGGCAGTCCAGGCCGGTGCGGAACCCCCCACGACCAGCCAGCCGTCCCCCCAAGACTTCAAGGAGGTCTACCAAAAAGCCCTGGAGCAGGCCGACCACGTGCTTTCCATCCACATCTCCTCCAAGCTCTCCGGCACGGTCCAGTCGGCCCAGCTCGCCGCATCCGAGTTTCCCGGGAAAGTCACCGTGTTCGACTCGCAAGCCGCCTCCGCCGGGATCGGCATGCTCGTAAGCCGCGCGCACGAGATGTTGCAAGCGGGACGTGAGCTCCCCGAGATCCTCGCCGAGCTCGAGCGGATCCGCGCCGACCACCGCGTGCGCTTCACCGTAGCGACCCTCGAGTTCCTGCGCCGGAACGGGCGCATCGGGGGCGCGCAGGCCCTTTTGGGCACGCTCCTCAACATCAAACCGATCCTCGAGGTTCGCGACGGGCGCGTGGACGCCGCGGGGCGGGCCCGGGGGGAGAAGAAGGCCCTCGCGGAGATGGTGCGTTCCTTCCGCGAGTGGGCCCAGGGCCGCGAAAAGATCCGGGTGTACTTCATGTACACCGCCGACGCCCGCGCCGTCGAAAACCTGAGGGATGCCATCCTGTCCTCCGGTCTTCCGGTGGAGGAGGTGTACACCAGCGAGATCGGCGCGGTCATCGCCTCGCACGCGGGCCCCGGCACCTACGGGTACTACGCGTACAGCCTCTAAACGGTAGAATCACCCCATGCGCGCACTGGTTCAACGCGTCAGCGAAGCCCGCGTGGTGGTGGAGGGCGAGGTCGTCGGGGAGATCGAGAAGGGGTTCCTCGTCCTCGTGGGGGCGCACCACTCGGACACCCCTGAGGACGCCGCGTACCTGGCGCGAAAGATCGCGGGGCTCAGGGTCTTCCCGGACGAGGCCGGAAAAATGAACCTAAGCCTCAAGGACGTGGGGGGCGCCGTGCTTGCCGTGAGTCAGTTCACACTGTACGCCGATACCCGCAAAGGGAACCGCCCGTCCTTCACCCAAGCCGCGCCCAGCGACACGGGCAAGCGCTTATACGAGCGGTTCGTGGACCTCCTGGTCCAGGAAGGCCTGCACGTGGAGACCGGGGTGTTCGGCGCGCACATGCAGGTGCACCTCGTAAACGACGGGCCCGTCACGATCCTCATCGACTCCGCGGACCGGCTGCGCCCCTCCCGGCGCTAGACCGCCTCGAGGGCCTCCCCAAGCGCGGCCTCGAGGTCCGCCGGGTCCTCGAGGCCCACCGAGATCCGCAGCATCTCCGGGGCCACCCCCGCCGCGCGGCGCGCGGCCTCGGGCAGGCGGCCGTGCGTGGTCGTCCAGGGGTGCAGGATCAGGGTGCGCGCATCCCCCACGTTCGGGGCCTGCCGCAACAACCGAATCGCCCGCAACAGGCGGCTCGCGGCCTCCATTCCCCCCTTGACGCCAAAGGTCAGGATCGTCCCGAAATGCTTCAGGTACTTCCGGGCTCGGGCGTGGTCCGGGTGATCCTCAAGGCCCGGGTACCGCACCCACGCGACCTTGGGGTGTTCCCGCAGCCACTCCGCGAGCCGGTGCGCTGTCCTCGAGGCCCGCTCCGCCCGGAGGGCGAGCGTCTCCAGCCCCTGGTGGATCAGGTAGGCGTTAAAGGGCGAGAGGACCATCCCCCCCAGCTGCAACCCCAGGTTCCGCACGCGCTCCAGGTAGCAGCGCGCCCCGAAACGTTCGAGCGGCACGAAACCTTGCGGCGTGGGGTTCACGAACTGCGGGTAACGCTGCCAAAGCTCGGTCTCGCGCGAGAGCACCGCGCCGCCTAGGACGGAGCCGTGTCCCGAGGCCCACTTGGTCAGGCTGTGCACCACGACGTGCGCCCCGTGCTCGAGGGGCCGGAGCAGGTACCCGAGGGAGCCGAAGGTGTTGTCCACGACGAGGGCCACCCCACGCTCCTCCGCGAGCGCGGCCAGCCCCTCGAGGTCCGGCAGCGTGAGGGCCGGGTTCGCGAGGGACTCCGTAAAGATCACGCGCACCCGCTCGTCCAGCACCGCCCGCACCGCGTCCGCTTCCGGTGCGGCGTACCGCACCTCCACCCCCATCAGGCTAAAAACGTTGTTCAACAGCCCCACCGTGCCGCCAAACAGGCCGGGCGAGGCCACGATCGCGTCCCCCGTCTTGACGAGCGCGAGCAGCGCGGCAAAGGTCGCGGCGTTCCCCGCAGAAAGGGCCACCGCCCCCAAGGCGCCCTCGAGCGCGGCGAGGCGTTCCTCCAGCGCGGCGACCGTCGGGTTTTGCAGCCGGCTGTAAGTGTACCCGGTGGCGTTCGCGAAGCGGTCCGCGCCCTCCTCGAGGCTACCGAACTGGTAGGCGGCCACCGGGTAGATCGGCAGGCCCAGCGCGTCGTAGGGGTTCTCGGGCAGGCCGGTTTGCACCGCGAGGGTGGCGTACTCGAGGTCCTTACCCACGCGCGTCCTCCTCCAGGTGGCCGAACCGCCGGTCGAGCACGAGCCCGCCCTCGATCGCCTGGGCCGTCTCGAAGCGGTCCACCCGCAAGCCCGTAGCGCTGCGGATCGCGTCCGCGAGCCCCTCGGGAACCGTCTCGGCCGCCAAACGGATCACCAGCGCGTCCGTCCCCCCCGGCTTGGGTTCCACAACGACCTGGAAGCCCTTGGGGTCCAGGCCAAACCCCGCGAGGATCGGGCCGAGCTCGCTCGGGTAGAGCTTCACCCCCTTGACCTTGACCATCACGTCGGTGCGGCCGAACACCCCGCGCGGCAACCGCACGCGGCCCTCCCGGCGCTCGGCCACCGCGAGGTCCCCGGTGCGGAAGCGGATCATCGGCATGAGCGTGCGCGAAAGGGCCGTGACGACGAGCTCTCCCCGCTCCCCGTCCGGTACGGGCTCGAGGGTCTGGGGGTCGAGCACCTCGAGGATGGCCATCTCCTCCACCGCGTACAGTCCGTCCTTCGCTGGCGTCTCGCCGGCCACGATCCCCAGCTCCGAGGTGCCGTACGCGTCGAGGGCCATCCCACCGATCGCTTGCTCCACGCGCTCGCGGTAGCCCGGCACCGAGGTGAAGGGCTCTCCCGCGGCGAGCAAGAGCTTAAACCGCCCGCCCGCCTGCCCGACCTTCAGGGCGAAGGAAGGGTTGGCGATCAGCACGTCGAAGGCGTACTTTTTCGCGATCTCCGCGACGCGATCGGCCTCGCCCGGGCCGTGCGGCAGCACCACCGCGCCGGCCTCGAGGAGCGCCTCGTGGAACAACCATCCCCCGGCGAAGACGTGGTAGCTAAACGCCACGATGACCCGCCGGCCCTCGAGGCCCAACCGGCGGAAGTGCGCGGCCATCGCTGCGCGCTGGTAAGCGAGGTCCTCCTGAGAGAGGTACTCGGGCATCCAGCCGAGCCGCGGGCTGGGCGTGAGGTGCACGAGGGCCGTGCCCGCGGGCGGCTGGGGGTGTGCCTCCAGGAACCGCACCCACTCCTCTCGGGTTACGGGCGGGATTTGTGCCAGGTCCTTCGGTGTGAATCGTGCAGGATCGATGCCTCGAAGCCGGTCCGCGTACAAGGGATGGGTCTTTGCGTGAGCGATCACCGTGCTCAGCCGCTCAGCCACGTGCATGGGCGCCTCCTTCCTTTGCACGCGATTATAAACACTAGGGCGTGCGCCGTGCTCCGATGGCTTTTTGCAAGAGGGCCCGCACGGAAGGAGCAGTGTCCTGCAGGAGCTCCATGGGGATGTCGATCCCCGCCGCGGGCGGCTCGATCAAGCTCAGCAACTCCCCCGGCCTCAGGAACACCCCAGCGTAATCGCCGCTGTCCACGTCCCCGCTGCCGTTCGCGTCCTGCCAGGCCAACAGCACGTACCCGCCCGCCTCGAGGCCCGCGAACGCGTAGGGCGCGACGGAGCCTCCCGAAGCGATTACCACGAAGCGCGTCCGGCTGGGGTCGCAAACCACGCTCGGGTCCGGCACGTAGAAGCAGGCGAAGACCACGGTACCCAGCACGTCCGGGCCGCCGCCGGTACCGGAGATCGTGAGGGTGAGGGCGGCGACCTTGCTCGTGCCGGCCGCAGCGCCCCGCACGAGCAAGCCGAAACTACCGAGGGGCGCGGCGGCATCCACGCTCAGGGTGAGGGTGCTCGTCGTGCCCGCGGCGGGGTTGGGGCTAAACCCGCCCGTCACCCCGGCGGGTGCCCCCCCCAGGCTCAGCGTGACCGGCTCGGAAAACCCACCGCTTCGCGTGAGGGTCACCGCCACCTGCCCGGCCTCCCCCGGGTTCAGCTCGAGCACCCCCGGCGCGAGGGAGAGCGTGTAGTCGGGCGTTGGCGCAGCTTGCAGGGCGCTCAGCGCCGCTTGCGCGTCGATCAGTCCGGCGCCGCACTCCGCAGCGGAGGGCCGGTTGCAAGCCGAGGCGCTTAAGGGACGCGCGGTCTGTTTCAGGAGGTCCAGCGCTTGGACGGGTGTGAGGCTCGGTTCCAGCGCCTTCATCAAGGCGACCACCCCGGCCACGTGGGGGGCGGCCATCGAGGTGCCTTGCAAGAAGCGGTAATCGAAGGTGCCGTCCGCGTCGTCCCGGTTCAGGCTGAGCACCCCGTCCACAAAACCGTCGCTGTTCAGGTCCACCCCCGTGTCCCCGCCCGGCGCCATCACGTCCACGCGCAGCCCGAAGTTCGAGTAGAACGCCCGGTTCCCTGGCAGGTCCGTAGCCCCGACGGTGATCACCCCGCCGCAGCTGGCCGGGCTGAAGTTGCTCGCGTCCCGGTCCTCGTTCCCAGCGGCCACCACCACGATCGCTCCGCGGCTTATGGCCTCGTCGAAGGCCGCTTGGAACGCGGGGGTCTCGCTGCAAGGCACGGCCCCGCCCAGGCTCAGGTTCAGTACCTGAGCGGGATTGGGGTTGTCCGGCACCGGGGGCAGGCTCACCCCCACCGCCCAGAGGATCGCGTCGATGATGTCCGCCGTGCTGCCCCCACCCACGCCCAGCACCCTGAGGGGCAGGATCCGCGCCTTCCAATCCACGCCGGCCACCCCCAACCCGTTGTTCGTCGCGGCCCCGATCGTGCCCGCCACGTGGCTCCCGTGGTAGCTCGACTGCCCGCCCGGGTTATCCCCGGGGTCCTCCGGATCCGGGTCGCGCCCGTCCCCGTCCGCCGCCACCTGCGGGTCCGAGATGAAGTCGTACCCAGCCAGCAACCGCCCCGCAAAATCCGGATGCGCCCGCAGCACGCCGGTATCGATCACCGCGACGACCACGGCGCTCGAGCCCTGCGTCACCTCCCACGCCTGGGGAAGGTTGATCGCGCTGTAGTGCCACTGGAGGTCAAAGAAGGGATCGCTCAGCTCAAGCAGCGGGTAGATGCGGTAGTTCGGCTGGGCCCAAAGCACCCCCGGCCGGGCCGCGAGGGCTCGCGCCGCGGCCCGCGTCGCCTCCGCGTCCACCCCCCCGGCGCGGTAGAGGAAGGCCCCCTCCAAGGCAAGCGGCCGCACCGGCTCGAGGGGGGTGCCGTTCACCTCGAGGCGGGCCGCTCCTTGGAGGCGCACCGTGGGAGCGAAGCGCACGATGACCTCTCCGGGAACCAGAAGGGGGCGGTCCGCTAGGGCGCCCAGCTCCCTGGCCCCCGCCTCACGGATCGCGTGGGTGCCGGTGCCGGTCGCGATTCGTACCGTGCCGGTGATGGTGCGTTGCGGTTCGGGGGGTTCCTCCACGTTCACCGGAAGCTGGCACCCCCCCATCCACACGGCCAACCCCCCGAGGACCCAAACATACCTCCGTAATTCACGCATCATTTTCCCCTTTCCAGTAATGCTCCAAAGGTTAGGATTGGGCTATACGATTACTTCTGGAATACCTATATAGTATAGCCGGTTTTCTGCATTCCGGTCCCCGACGCGCCACAAACCCGCATCCGCCCCGCACGCGCCGAAGCGCTCTCGTACGAAGCATGGCATAATAGGGTATGGATTGGGGGCTTGGCCGCGATCTTTCTGGAGGACGAGATGAGCAACGCCTTTACTTTGTTTGAGCGACACGTTAACCCCGGGCTAGCCGGCCTGCTGCGCTTCACCGGCCTGGACGTCGAGGAGGACCGCGCCGAAGGCGTGTACGTCTGGGACAAGAACGGCAAGCGGTACCTGGATTTCCTGGGCCTGTACGGCACGATGAACCTGGGGCACCGGCACCCGCGGGTCCTCGAGGCCGTCCGGCGGCAACTGGACCGGATGCCGATGTCGGTCCGGGTCATGGTCAGCGAACCCCAGGCCCGGCTCGCCGCCAAGCTCGCCGAGATCACCCCCGGCCCCCTCTCCATGGTCTTCTTCGGGAACTCCGGCGCCGAAGCCGTCGAGGCGGCGTTCAAGCTGGCCCGCCTCCACACGGGCAAGCCCGAGATCATCACCACCACCGGCGGCTTCCACGGCAAGACCTTCGGCGCCCTCTCCCTCACGCCCAAACCCGAGTACCAGGACCCGGTGCGTCCCCTCGTGCCCGGCGTGAAAACCGTGCCGTTCGGGGACGCGGAGGCCCTCGAGGCCGCGATCACCGACCAGACCGCCGCGGTGATCCTGGAGCCCATCCAGGGCGAGGGCGGCATCAACCTGCCCCCCGAAGGGTACCTCCGAGCGGTGCGCGAGATCACCCGGGAACGCGGCGTACTCCTCATCGTGGACGAGGTCCAGACCGGCATGGGCCGCACCGGGAAGCTCTGGGCCAGCGAATGGGAGGGGATCGAACCGGACCTGCTCACCACCGCCAAGGCCCTGGGTGGCGGCGTGATGCCCATCGGTGCGGTCGTGGGCCGCCCCGAGCTCTTCGCGGCCTTCCAACACAACCCCCTCGTGCATTCCTCCACCTTCGGCGGGAACCCCCTCGCGTGCGCCGCGGCCCTCGCCGCGATCGAGGTCACGCTCGAGGAAGGCCTCCCCCAGCGCGCCCTAGAGATGGGCGGGTATCTCCTCTCTGGACTCAAACGCCTCGCCGAACGCTACCCGGAGTTCATCCAAGAAGTACGCGGCAAAGGTCTCATGATCGGCCTCGAGTTCACCGACGCGGACATCGGGGCCCTCGTGATCAGCGAACTCGCCACCCGCGGCGTGCTGACCGCCTTCGGGCTCAACAACCCCAAGGTCGTGCGCCTCGAGCCGCCCCTCATCATCGAGCGTTCCCACGTGGACGAGGCCCTCGAGGCCCTCGAGGCCTCCCTCGAGGCCACCCAAACCACCCTGGAGGGTGTGTTGTAAACCTTCATGACTAAGCAAGCGATCTACGAATTCATCAAACGCAACCCCAAGAAGCCCTACCACCTAGCGGAAATCGTGCGGCAGTTGCGCGTCTCCCGCCAGGAAGCGAAGCGCGCGCTGGACGCCCTGGTGCAAGAAGGTAAGCTCGTCCAGACCCGGCGCAAGACCTACGGCCTCCCAGAGGAGATGCGCCTCGTGGTGGGCCGGATCAGCGTCCACCCCAACGGGTTCGGCTTCGTCGTTCCGGAGGGGGAGGGAGCGGACCTGTTCATCCCACCCGCCTACCTGGGCGGCGCCTGGCACAACGACAAGGTCGTCGCGCGCCCTAAGCCGCCGGGGCGGGACGGCCGGCCGTGGGGCGAGGTGATCCGCATCCTCGAACGCGCCCGCGACAAGCTGGTAGGCACCCTCGAGTTCTCCCGCGGGTACGCGATCCTAAGGCCTGACGATCCGCGCGTTCGGGAACGCCTCCTCCTCGTCCCGGACGGGCTCGAGGGCCTCGAACCCGGCGCGCGCATCGTGGTGCGCGTCCGCTACCCGGAGGAAACCGGGGAGCGCGAGCCTTTTGGGGAGTTCTTAGAGTACCTAGGCCAGGGCGAGACCCCAGAGACGGAGACGCGGGCGGTCATCGTGAAGTACGACCTGCGCGAGGATTTTCCCCCGGAGGTCCTCGCGGAGGCGGAGCGTATCGAGGCCCGGATTCCCGAGGCGGAGCTCCACCGTCGCGCAGACTTCCGCCACCTGAACGTCTTCACGATTGACGGGGCGGACGCGAAGGATTTCGACGACGCCATCCACATCGAACGCTACAAGAACGGCAACTACCGCGTCGGCATCCACATCGCGGACGTGTCCCACTACGTGCCGGAGGGCAGCGCCCTAGACCAAGAGGCGTTCGAGCGCGGCACGAGCGTCTACCTGCCGGGGCGGGTGCTGCCGATGCTGCCCGAGAAGCTCTCGAACGGGGTGTGCTCCCTCGTGCCCGGCGAGGACCGGCTGGTCCTCTCGGTGCTGGTGGACCTCACCCCTAGCGGGGAGGTGAAGCGGTACAGCTTCAAGGAGGGCGTGATCCGCTCGAAGGCCCGCCTGACCTACGACCAGGTGCAGGCCTTTTTCGAGGGGGACCCCTTGCCCGAAGCGGCCCGCTTCCTCGAGGCGGACCTCCGGGACCTGTTCGCGCTCACCCAGACCCTCAAGGCCCGGCGGCTCGAGCAGGGCGCCTTGGATTTCAGCTTCACCGAGGTCAAGGTGGACGTGGATCCGGACGGGACGCTGCACCTGATCCCCATCGCTGAGCGGGAGGCCCGGAGCCTGATCGAGGAATTGATGCTGCTCGCGAACCGGATCGTCGCGAAGCACCTCGCCGACAAGGGCATCCCCGCCCTTTACCGAGTGCACGAGGACCCCGCGGAGGACCGTTACCGGGCCCTGGTAGAGGCCCTGGCGCGGATGGGGTACAAGCTGCCCGGGAAGGAGCCCGACCCCAAGGCGCTCCAGCAGGTGCTGCACCAGGCCGCGGGACGCCCCGAGGCCCCGGCGGTCTCCATGCTGCTCCTGCGCTCGCTGAGCCTCGCCCGGTACGCCCCGGAGAACCTGGGGCACTTCGGTCTAGCCTTCGAGGATTACCTGCACTTCACGAGCCCCATCCGGCGCTACCCGGACCTGGTGGTGCACCGGGTGCTGCGCCACGTGATGCGCCGCCGCCTCTCCCAGAAGAAGATCGCGGCGTGGCAGGAGCAATTCCCCCGCATCGCCGAGCACGCCTCGGAGCGCGAGCGGAACGCGGAGGCCGCCGAGCGGGACCTAAGCAAGTACTACCAGTGCAAGTGGGCCGAGGCCCACAAGGGCGAGGTCTTCGAGGGTACCGTCAGCGGGGTCACCAACTTCGGGGTGTTCGTCGCGCTCGATAACGGCGTGGAGGGGCTGTTGCACCTCTCTAACCTGACGGACGATTACTACGAGTACGTGGAGGAAGCCCTGGCCTTAATCGGCCGGCACACGAACAAACGCATCGGGATGGGCGACCGGATCAAGGTCGCGATCGACGAGGTCAACCCGGCGCTACGACAGATCGATTTCGCACTCGTGGAGGACGAGATGAGCCAGAAAAGCAGTGCACCCTCAACCCAGAGCGCCAAAGCGCCACGGCGCCCGCGCAACAAACGCACCAGCACCAAAGCTACCCCGAAGCGCACCCGACGGGTGGTTGGGCCGCCGGAAGAAACCAAGCGCAACGAGCGCCCGGTCAAGGTGACCGTGCACAAGCTGTACTTCGGCGAGTGGACGGGCGAAAACCATAGGGAGGCCAAACCCACGAAGTCCCGGCGGACCCGCCGTCGGCGCAAGTAACGCTCGCAGCGCGGCCCGGGAATCCCCCGGGCCGCGCGCTTCCTTAAGCGGTCTTCCGCACCGGAACCCGCAGATTCCGCACCACAAGCCGCGTCGCCGGGGATTTATTCAAGGTGTAGAAGTGAATCCCGGGCACCCCCGCGTCGAGCAGCTCCTGGCACTGCCGCGTCGCGTGCTCCACACCGATCGCGAGCACGGCCTGATCGTCGTCCCCGAAGCGCTCGAGCTCCGCCAACAACGACCGCGGGATCGAGGCTCCGCACATCTTCGTGAACCGCTGCACCTGCTGGATGTTCGTGATGGGCATGATGCCCGGAACGATCGGTACGCGAATCCCAACCCGCTCGGCGCGCTCTAGAAAGTCGAAGTAGTGGTGGTTGTCGAAGAAGAGCTGCGTGATCACGAAGTCCAGGCCGCTATCCACCTTGTGCTTGAGGTGCAGCAGGTCCTGCTCGCGGTCCCGGCACTCCACGTGCCCCTCGGGGTACCCCGCCCCCCCCAAACTAAACGGATACCCTTCCGCGCGAATGAACCGCACTAGCTCACTCGCGTACCGGAACCCGTCCGGCGCAGGCTTAAACTCCGTCTCCCCACGGGGCGGGTCCCCCCTTAGGGCGAGGACGTTCTCGATCCCCGCGGCCTCTACCTGGTCGAGCAGCACCTTGATCTCCCGCCTCGAGGCCCCCACGCACGTGAGGTGCACCGCGGTCTCGAGGCCCAGCTCGAACTTGATGCGGCGGGCCCACTCGATCGTTTTCGCGCGGGTGCTGCCGCCTGCCCCGTACGTGATGGAGACGAAGGCCGGCTTGAGCGGCTTGAGCCGCTCAATCGTCTTGAAGAGCGCCGCCTCCCCCACGGGTGTTTTCGGCGGGAAGAACTCAAAGGAGAAGAGCGGCCGGCCTTCCCGGAACAGGTCACGAATCTTCATGGTTTTCCCCCTTCACCAACCACGGCAGGTCCCCTAGCCCTTCGCGGCCCGGACCTCTTCGCGCAAGGCGCGGGCCGCCGCTACGAGGTTCCTCAAGGTCGGAATGACCTCCTCCCAGCGCCGCGTCTTAAGGCCGCAGTCGGGGTTCACCCAGATCTGCTCCGGGCGCAGGTGCCGCAGGAAGGTGCGGAGCTTGGCCAGGATCGCTTCAGCCTCCGGAACCACCGGGCTGTGCACGTCGTACACCCCGGGCCCCACCTCTCGGGGGTACCCGTACTCCGCGAGTTCCCTCAGGGTCTCATCCCCGCTGCGGGCGTTCTCGATCGAGATCACGTCCGCGTCCAGCCGGTCGATCGCGGCGAGGATGTCGCCGAACTCGGAGTAACACATGTGGGTGTGCACCTGGGTCTCCGGCTTGGCCACCGCGGTCGTGAGCCGAAACGCGTCCACCGCCCACGAGAGGTAGGCGTCCCACCGCTCTTGCTTGAGGGGCAGCCCCTCGCGCAAGGCAGGCTCGTCCACCTGAATCACCCGCGCGCCAGCGGCCTCGAGGTCGGCCACCTCGTCCCGCAACGCAAGCGCGATCTGGAAGGCCACCTCCTTGCGGGGGATGTCGGTGCGCGGGTAGGACCAGTTCAGGATGGTGACCGGGCCGGTCAGCATGCCCTTGACGGGCTTGTCCGTATAGGACTGGGCGACCTTGAACTCACGGACCGTGAGGGGTTCGGGGCGCGCCACGTCCCCGTAGATGATGGGGGGACGCACGTACCGGCTGCCGTACGACTGCACCCAGCCGTGCACGGTGAAGGCAAAGCCCTCGAGCTTTTGCCCGAAGTACTCCACCATGTCGGTGCGTTCGAACTCCCCGTGGACCAGCACGTCCAGCCCAACGCCTTCTTGGACGCCAATGGCGTAGGCGATCCACGCGTCGATCGCCGCGCGGTACTCCGCCTCGGAGATCTCGCCCTTGCGGTAGCGGGCCCGCACGCGCCGCACCTCCGGGATCTGGGGGAAGGACCCGATCGTGGTGGTGGGAAACAAGGAGGTCTGGATCTGCTTCGGGCGGCGCTCGGCGTACGGCAACGCCCGGCGGAAGTCCTGCGGCGTGAGTTCCTGAAGGCGCTTGCGCACCGAGGGATTCTCTGGGCTAAAAGCGCGGAACGCCGCCCACGCCGCCTCGATCCGCGCGAGTTCCGCCTCCCCCCCCTGGCCGCCGAGGTGCTGGGCCAGCGCCACCACCTCCTCCAGTTTCTGCTCGGCGAAGCTCAACACGCCCCGCAACGCCTCCGGCAACCCCGTCTCGCGGGAAGCGTCGTACGGCACGAACTGGAGGGAGGCCGAAGGCTGCACCGAGAGTTCAGGGGCGATCCCGTGAAGCCGCTCGAGGAGCAGGAGAACCTCACTCGGCCGGATGCGCCACACGTTGCGCGCGTCCACCACCCCGGCCCCAAGCCGTTTCTCCCGCGGCCAACCGTGCGCCTCGATCAGCTCGAGGTTGTTGCCGCGGGTGAAGTCGAGGCTCACCGCGGCCACGGGCAGGGCCACCACCCACGGGTACGCCTTGCCGAGATCGTCGAAGTAGGTCACCAGGTCGATCGCCACGCCCGCCCGGGCGAGCTCAGCGTAGGCCCGCTCCACGTGTGCCTTAAGGGTGTCCGCGTCCCCCAGCACCAGGGCCGGCTCGTGGAACTGCACCTCCCCCACCCCCCGGCCACGCAACCCCTCCAACAGCGCGCGGTAAGCGGGCAGGAGGCGTTCCAGCACCTCCCCCAGGGGCTCCTCGAGCCGCGCGAGCCGCAGGAGCGTCACGGGCCCCAGCACCACCGGCACCGCGCGCGCTCCAAGCACGCCCTGCGCACGCTCCACCGTGCGGAAGAACCCCTCGAAGCCGGGCTCGGGGTGTTGTCCGCGCGCGATCTCCGGAACCAGGTAGTGGTAGTTCGTGTCGAACCACTTGGTGAGTTCAAGTGCGGGAATACCCGGCAGGCCACGGGCCATGGCGAAGTACGCCTCGAGGCCCTCGAGGTGGCGGAAGCGTTCGGGCACGAGGCCCAGCCAAACCACCCAGTCGAGGACGTGGTCGTAGAGGCTGGTCCCCTCCACGGCCACGGCGTCCACGCCGCGCGCCTGCTGGGCGCGCCAACCGTCCTCCTGAACCGCTTCTACGGTGGAGATGAGCGTTTTGGCGTCCGTCTTGCCCGCCCAGTAGGCCTCGAGGGCGCGCTTGACCTCGCGGTTCTTGCCGATCCGGGGATACCCTACGGTCGCACTGCGAATACCCATGTGTTACCTCCTTAAATTTCAACCCCCTCCTCGGACGAGGAGGGGGTGAAATACTCCGGTTACACACCCCTCCTCATCGTTCCCCTCTCGGGGGCTGGCATTGGCACCGGACGTGGGAAAGTGCACCCCACCGGTTGCCGCGGCTTCACAGGGCCAGTTCCCTCCACCGCTCTGGATGAGGAGGTAGGTTGTGACGGGCTACGCCCGCTTACCCCCGATGGTACACCCTAGGGATAGCTGGGTCAAGCCAGCCTAAGCGTTACAGCGTTACTGAGTTCAACGGCGCGGAAACGGGTGGAGTCACGCCAGGTCTTCCACCCCCCGCACGGCCTCCATCACCCCGTCCTCCCGGCAGAGCCGCCGCGCCAAGAATTCCGCGTTCCGGCGGTACGCAAAGCGCTCCACTGCAGCCCGGATCGCGCGCGCCAGAGCGTTCGGCGCCAAGCGTTTCGCGGGGACCGGTCTGGGCCCTGCCCCCAGGGCCGCCACCCGCTCGCCCCAGAAGAACTGATCCGCGATGAACGGGACCGTGACTGTGGGCCTCCCCGCATAAAGCCCGGCGGCGGTGGTGCCGGCCCCACCGTGGTGCACCACCGCCGCCACGCGCGGGAACAACCAGGCGTGGGGGACAGCATCCAACACGTACACGCTGTCTGGAACCCTCTCGGGATCCAATCCGCCCCACCCCCGAACCAGCACGGCCCGCACGCCGGCCAGCTGAAGGGCCTCCAGCACGATCTCCGTAAAACGCCGCACATCCGGAGGACGCATGCTCCCAAACCCTACGTAGACCGGGGGCGGGCCGTCCTCTAAAAAGGCTTGCAGCTCGCCCGGCGGACGCCAACCCTCATCCAGCGGTAAACGCCAGTACCCCGTTACCCGAACCCAGTCCGGCCAATCCCTGGGCCGGGGCACCACAGCGGTACTGAACCCGTAAAGTACCGGCACCGCTCCCCTACGAAGCCGCGGGTAGGGACCGCGCCAAGAGAGCGGAGCTAGGCCCAAGGCCCGGCGCCAGCGGTTGGTCTGGGACGCGACCAAAAACCAGGCGAACTGCTCCATAGCCACGTACGAAAAGCGGTTATACAGGCCGCAGCGAGCCAGGAAAGGCGGTGAAGGGCCGAACGGCGCGGGAAACGCGGCCGTCGGCGTCTGGGGCTGGAGAAAGGCCGCCACGGCCGGTACCCCCCGAGCCTCCGCCCAGTGATAGGCTGGGAACCCCAAGGTGGAGAACACGACCCGGTCTGCGCCCTCGAGGCCGGGCTCCAAAGCGCGCAGAAAACCGGGAAGAAAGGCACGGTACACCTCGAGCAGCTCGCGCACAAAACGGTACGGGTTCGCACCCGCCGCGAAGGCGCGCCGGACCTCGAGGGCCTCGAGCAACGCGCGGGGGTTCTCCCCCAGGGGGAGGTACTCGAGGCCGAAGGGTGCGATTAGTTCGGCGAACCCTTGCGGGGCGAGCATCCGGACCTCGTGCCCGCGCGCAACGAGGCCAGCGCCCAAGGCTACGTACGGCTCCACGTCGCCGCGCGAGCCGACCGCCACGATCGCTACCTGCATACCGGCCCCACCCCCAAGCTAGCCGCGGCCTGGCCTTGCGGTCAAGCGGCGCCCATCCTCAATGCGTCGGAACGGTAAGCGAGAGGCAGCAATCATCGAGGTATCAAAACAGGTCTGATAGGGAGCCTCCAAGCAATGACTGGATCGGCGTGCGAAATGAACGAATCTAAGCAAGAGGGCGTGCTAAGGGAAGAGTAAGAATGTCATCGGAAAAAAGTGTGTTCCCCAAGCACATACGGGCACTACCCGAAGCGGATATCCCTAGGCGGACACGCACCCAATCCTTTTCATGGAATTCCTTCGTGTGCTACTTGATCTGGACCCCCAAGATGTGAAAGAAGGGGGGTGCTATGGACTCCAACCGGGAGCACCCCCTTTACTATCTTGACGCGGAAACCCTTCTGGTGGCTACCTACATCTGGGTGGATGACGAACTCAAGGCCTTGCAAGCTCAGGGCTTCAACCCCCCCCCAAAGCAAAAGCACCAGAAGGCCACCCTGGCCGAGCTCCTGACCCTCGCCATCTTTTTGCTCCTCCAGGGCCAGGACCTCGCCAAAGGCTACCTGGCCGCCAAAACCACCCTGAAGGCTTACTTCCCCTCCCTCCCCCACCTCTCCCGCTTCTACCGGGTTCTTCAGAAGGCCCAGGGGCTGTTGGCCTGCCTCGCTACGCGCCTTGCTGGCGGAGAAGGACTTTTGCAGGTGGTGGACCTCAAGCCTATCCCCCTGGCCCACGGCCACCGCATCCACGGCCTCTCTCTTCCCGAGGCCGCGATGGGGGTAGGGCCTCTGGGGGCTTTTGGAGGCTACGTCCTCATGCCGGTGATGAACGAGCGGGGTCTCTTCTTTCGTTGGGCCATTCTCCCCGGTAATGCCCGGGAGACCTGGGGGAGGGACCTCCTGGACGGTTTGCCCGCGGTCCTCGGGGACCGGGGTTTTCGCTGGGTCCAGGGGGTCAAGACGCCACCCTATCGGGTCAGGGGAGGAACGGTGGTGGAGACGGGGTGGAGAGGGAGGATGGGAAGGGTACGGAACTGGATTGAGACGCGGTTTAGCGTGATGGTGCGGTCTTTGGGACTTCATCGGATAGAGGCCCGGTCCTACTGGGGAATTTGAGAAAGACGTGGAACTGCCCGAGCACACCCACGGCGCCCAGTGAGGGGTTGTCCTACTCGGGTGAGCTAGCGCTGACCATTGCCGGAGAGAGCAAAACACACAAAAGAGGAGGCACCTACTTCATTCCCGAAGGCGCGGTGCACTCAGCGAGGATCAGGGCCGGCTATGCCGACATCACGTTTTTCGCCGAGCCGCATCGTTATGCGCGGAAGCCGGGTCAGGCCCCCGAATCCTAGGACCGCGCGGCCCTCCGGGCTCCGCCCCGAACCCCGCCCGTGGCTGGCGGCCTGCTCCCCAAACGAACGGCCCCGGGGATGCCCGGGGCCCACACGCGCAGCCTACACCTCGAGCCGCCACTTGGGACCCTGCGGCGTGTCCTCCACGATCACGCCGAGCTCCGCCAGCCGCGCGCGCACCGCGTCGGCCCGCGCGAAATCCCGCTCGCGCCGGGCCTCCTCGCGCAGCTCGAGCAGCAGCTCGACCAAACCGCTCAGCAAACGCCCACCCACCCGGGCTTCCAACACCCGCGGCGGGAAGAGGCCGAGGACGCCCTCGCCGAACTCGTGAAAGACCCGCACAGCCCGCTCCAGCGTCCGCTTCCCCACCCGTCCCGCGAGCGCCTTGTTGAGTTCCGGAAGGAAGGTGAAGAACGCCGCGATGGCCTCCGGCGTGCCCAGATCGTCGTTCATCGCCTCCGTGAACTCCGCCTCGAGCCGGTCCAGCGCAGCCTCGAGGCCGGGGTGCTCGCCCTCCGGCTCGCGCTCCAATCGGCGGCGCGCCTCACGGTAGGCGTCGAGGAGGCGCGTGTACCCCCGCCGGGCGGCCTCGAGGCCCTCCTCGGTAAAGTCCAGCACGCTCCGGTAGTGGCTTTGGAGGAGGTAAAACCGGATCACCATGGGCTCGTGGCGCGAGAGGAGCTCGCGGAGCACCACCAGGTTCCCCGTGCTCTTCGCCATCTTCTCCCCGTTGAGGAGCACGTGGTTGTGGTGCATCCAGTACCGCGCAAACTTGTACCCCGCCGCCTCGGCCTGCGCGATCTCGCACTCGTGATGCGGGAACTGCAGGTCGATCCCCCCGGCGTGAATGTCGAAGTTCTCCCCCAGGTACTTCAGGCTCATCGCGCTGCACTCGATGTGCCACCCGGGGTACCCCTCGCCCCAGGGGCTTTTCCAGCGCATGATGTGCCCGGGGTCCGCCGCCTTCCACAAGGCCCAGTCGCGCGGGTCCTCCTTCTCCTCACGCACCGCCACGCGCGCTCCAGCCACAAGTTCGTCCAAGCGCTTGCCGGACAAACGCCCGTACCCGGGCCACTTGGCCGCACGGAAGTACACCGAGCCGTTCCGCTCGTAGGCGTACCCCCGCTCGATGAGCCGCTGGGTCAGCTCGATCTGCTCGGGGATGTGCCCGGTCGCGCGCGGCGCGATGTCGGGGCGGAGCACGTTAAGGTCGCGCATGTCGTCGAAGTAGCGCCACATGTACTTCTCCGCGACCTCCATGGGCTCGAGCCGCTCGAGCTTGGCGCGTTTTTGGATCTTGTCCTCGCCCTCGTCCGCGTCGTCGGTGAGGTGCCCGACGTCCGTGATGTTCGAGACGAAGCGGACCTTGTACCCGAGGTGCTGGAGCCAGCGGCGCAGCACGTCGTAGGTGATGGGACCGCGGGCGTGCCCCAGGTGCGGGTCACTGTAGACCGTCGGCCCGCACACGTAAATCCCCACGTACCCCGGCGTGGCTGGCTCGAAGGCTTCCTTTCTCCGCGAGAGCGTGTTGTAGATGACCAGCGACATGCAACCTCCCAGGCAATCCTTACTCCCGCGCGGGCGACGCCCTCACGAGGGCGTCGCGGAACCCGCCCAACTGTGTAGGGGAATCAGGGGTTAAGCCGACATCGGCGGAACCACCGCATGCCCTTAGTGTATCAGGGTCGCTCGCTACGCCAAGCACCGTTCTTTAAGGCCCTCGAGGAAGCTTTCCGCGTTTTCCTGCATGAGTTTCTTCACGAGCTTTTGCAATAACCCCCCAAAGATCGGCAGGTTCAGCTCGTACTCGATGGTCAGAGTGACCCGCGTGCCTCCCTCCGCCGCCTCGAAGACCCAGGTGCCCTCGTAGCGATCAAAATCCCCCTCGGGGCTATAAAAGCGGTTCCGCAACCCCGCGTCGTCCCACTCCTCCACCTCAACCCACCGGACCTTCTTCCCCATGGCGGACGCCACCCACTCCGAGCGGGAGGTCCGCCCGTCGTCCTCGAGGACCTTCAGGGTCTCCACGTCCTTGAGGTACGGTTTGAGGCCCTCCAGGTCCTTCGCGGCGGCGTACACCTCGGCCGGGGGCTTCGGGATGTGGATCTCTGCTCGAACCGTGGGCATACCTCGCTTGTTTTACCCCTCTTCTGGCTCGAGTTGCAAGCGCTCGAAGGCCTCGAGGGCCACCCCCAGGGGATAGCCTTTCCGCACGAGGTACCGCACCGCCCGCGCTTTGTCGCCCTGGTGCCGCCAGGCGTGCCGGCGCAGGAGGTGCGTGGCCTCCGCCACCGGATCCCCCCGGCTGGCCTCGAGGGCCGCCTCGATCGCCTCGGGGGCCACACCTCGCGCCCGGAGCGCCTGGTACAGCTTGCGTTCGCCCCACCGGCCCGCCCGCGCTCGCACGAACGCCTCGGCGTAGGCCCGATCGTCCACGTACCCCCAGGCGCGCACGCGCGCCAACACCCGCGCCACCACCTCGGGGGAAGCGCGCTTCAACAAGCGTCGCTCTAGCTCGCGCTCCGCCAGCATGCGGCGCGAGAGGAGACGCAGGGCGTAGTCGAGCGCCTCGCGTTCGTTCATCGTGCCTATAGGATACTCCCGGCTGCTAAACTAGGGGTCGTGCGCGTGTTCGCCATCGCCGACCCCCACCTCTCGCGCGTCAACCCCAAACCGATGGATATCTTCGGGGAGAACTGGGCAGGGCACCCCGAAGCTTTCTTCAGTGGGTGGCGCGAGGTCGTCGGGCCGGAGGATCTCGTGATCGTTCCGGGGGATATCTCCTGGGCGATGCGGCTCGAGGAGGCCCTCCCTGATCTGGAGGACCTCGCGGCCCTGCCGGGGACCAAGGTGCTCCTCCGGGGAAACCATGACTACTGGTGGCCCTCGATCTCCAAGCTGCGGCGCGCGCTTCCCGCGGGCATGCACGCCCTGCAGAACGACGCGATCGTGATCGATGGGGTTGCCGTGGCCGGCACGCGCGGCTGGGTCACGCCAGGCGATCGGGAGTTCACCGAGCAGGACCAGAAGATCTACCGGCGTGAGGTGGAGCGGTTGCGGCTCAGCTTGAAGCACCTGGAAGGACAGGCGTTTGACCGCCTGATCATCGCGCTCCACTACCCCCCCACGGGCCCTACGGGCGAGCCGACGGGGTTCACGGAACTGATCGAACAGTACCGGCCGGACGCGGTGGTGTACGGGCACCTGCACGGCGCGGACGCGCGCCGCTTGATCCACACCTGGGAGGGCATCCCGTTATACCTGGTGGCCGCGGACTACCTGCGCTTCCGTCCGAAACAAATCCTGGAGCTACCCTAACCCCCCAGAAAAAGATGGGCCCGCCGCGCGGCGGGCTGTTGGCGGAGGGGGTGGGATTCGAACCCACGGTACCCGAGATGGGTACAACGGTTTTCGAGACCGTCCCGTTCGACCGCTCCGGCACCCCTCCAAGGGCTCCGCTCACGCCCCGTCCCGACCAGGACGAAGCCGAGCGAAGAAATCCTTTAGGACTTTAGCACACTCCCCCTCCACTCGTCCAGCCTCCAGCGCCACGCGGGGCTCGAGGCCGTGCACCGTAAACGCTCCCGCCTTGAGGTTCTCCACGCCGTACACCACCCGCGCCACCCGGGCCTCCAAAATCGCCCCGTAACACATGGGGCAGGGCTCGAGGGTCACGTACAACGTCGCGCCGGGCAGGACCTTCTCCCCCACGCGCCGAAGGGCCGTCCGGAGGGCCAGTAGCTCGGCGTGCGCGGTAGCGTCCCGGGAAGCCTCCACGGCGTTCGCCGCCTCGGCGAGAACCGCCCCGTCCCTCACCAGCACCGCCCCGATCGGCACCTCGCCCTGCCGGGCGGCCGCGCGGGCCAAGACCAGCGCACGCCGCATGTACCGGTCCTCGTCCGGCTCAGGCCAAAGCCCGTACACCCAACGGACCTCCGCCCCCACCGCACCCACCGGCCAGCGCCGCTTGAGCTCGCGCGGCACCCCGCGCTCGTTCAGGAAGTCCACGAGGCGCTTCCTCCCATACGGGAAGACCAGGTAATCCCCGGGCCGGGGTGGGCGGGCCTCAAGCCCCGCCGGAGGTTGGACCTTCGGGAAACGCACGGTCGGCGGAATGAAAAAGAGCGTGCCCCGCTGCCGGCGCACCACCACCCCACCCGGCAGGGTCTGGGCCCGGCCCCCTAGCGCCGCCTCCACGTCCGCCACCAGCCGCGCCTCCGGCCGCACCCCGAGCGCCTCGAGCACCCCGCGGATCGCGCGGCGGCGCAGGGCCTCGGGGGCGCGCTCGAGGGGCAGCGCCCGGTACGCCGGCACCGGCCAGCGCCGGTCGGGAATGAGGTGGCGCGCGCTCAGGGCCTCGAGGGCCCAATCGTCCGCCTGCTGGGCCTGGCTAAAACGCGCCAGCGCCTCCAGCGCGTGGGGGAACCGCGCGGTGATGCGCGGCAAGACCGCGTGCCGGAGGTAGTTCCGGTCCAGCTCGAGGGAGCGGTTCGTGGGGTCCTCGAGCCAGCGCGCCCCGCGCGCCTCGAGGTAGGCCCGGAGCTCGGCGCGGGAAAACTCGAGCAAGGGGCGCGCCACCCGGCGCTGCAGGGGGCGAATCCCGAGGCCGCGCCCCGCGCCCCTCAGGATCTGCAGGAGGACGGTCTCGGCGTTGTCGTCGAGGGTGTGCGCCGTGAGGATGCATCGGGCCTTCCAGCGCCGGGCGACCCGGGCGAGGAAGGCGTACCGCACCTCGCGCGCGGCGGCCTCGAGGTTGATCCGCTTGCGGTGGGCGAGGGCGCGCACGTCCACGTGCTCGGTTTCGAGGGGGAAGCCCAGCCGCTGGGCGAGTTTCTCCACAAACGCCGCGTCCGCGGCGGAGTCCGGCCTTAGGGCGTGGTCCAGGTGCGCAACGATCGTGTCCCGTCCCGCGGCTTTAAGCAGGTACAGCAACGCGACCGAGTCCCCCCCGCCGCTCACCGCCGCGAGGAGCCGACCCTCGGGACACAACCGCGCCAGCGCCTCCTTAAACCGCGCCTCCAGGGCGTGCGTTTCCATCACCGGCATTATGGCACCCCACGCCCCCACCGGCTTGATACCATGAGGCGGTGACGCCGGAGCTGACCTTTGACTTCGACCGGTACCCGTACCTCACCGCGGACCAGCCCGGCATCGGGGGGCGGATCCGCGTTCGGACGCGGGACTTCCAGGTGGAGGAGGTGCCCGCGTACCCCCCGTCTGGCCAGGGCGAGCACCTGTTCATCCACCTCGAGAAGGAAGGGCTCACCACCCGCCAGGTCTTCGAGTACATCCGGGACGAGATGGGCGTTCCGGAAAAACTGATCGGCGTGGCCGGCCTCAAGGACAAGCACGCCCTGACGCGGCAGTGGTTCTCCATCCCCAAAAGCCACGCGCCCCACCTGCCGCGCCTCGAGCGCCTCCCGGGCGTACGGGTGCTCGAGGCCGCGTACCACCGGAACAAGCTCGGCGTGGGGCACCTCAAGGGCAACCGCTTCGCGATCCTGGTGCGGGACCCTGAGGGTCCCCCTGAACGCGCGCGGGCCATCCTCGAGGCCCTCGCTGCAAAAGGCGTGCCGAACTACTACGGGCCGCAACGCTTCGGGATCGGCGGGAAGAACCCCGAGCGCGGCTATCGGCTCGTCACCACCGGCAAGGGGCGGGGCACCCCCTGGCTGAAGAAGTTCCTGATCGGCAGCCTGCAAAGCCTTTTGTTCAACGACTGGGTCGCGCTGCGCCTCGAGCGGGGCCTCTATGACCGGGTCGTCAAGGGCGACATCGCCAAGAAGCACGACTCCGGGGGGGAGTTCCGCGTGGAGGACCCCGAGGCCGAAACCCCACGCGCCCAGCGGCTCGAGATCAGCGCGACCGGCCCCCTGTACGGCCGGAAGTACTTCGAGGCGACCGACGAGGCGCGGCGGCTCGAGGACGCGGTCCTCGCCCGGTACGGCCTCGCGCGGGAGCAGTTCAGGGCGCGCAAGGGCGCGCGCCGTCCCGTGCGGTTCCCCCTCACGGACTGGAGCGTCGAGGTCACGGGTGAGGGCGTGTGGCTGCGGTTCTTCCTGCCCAAAGGCAGCTACGCCACGGCCGTGCTGCGCGAGGTGATGAAGAAAAACCCCGAGGCCGAACCCCTCGAGGAGGAAGGGCTCTAGTTGCCCTCGCCCCGCACGGTCCCGTAGCACCCGGGGGCTTCGAACGCGCTCACGCTCGGCAAAAGCCCCCGCCGTGTGAGCTCGCTCACCACCTCGAGCGTGAACTCCCACACCGCCCGCTCCCGCCACCCGCGGGCCTCGAGCTCCGGCAGCGTCAGTCCGTGATCGCGCGCCAAGGCGGCCAGGTCCTCCCAGTCCATGCCGTCAGTCTAAAGCAAGCCCCACAACCCGAATAAGCTATAGGTGTGAGTGCGTCCCAGGTTCGCCTGCTGCTCCTACTTGGCGTTCTCCCCGGCCTGATGAGCGGGTTCGTAACGGTCGCGTTCACCCTAGCGCTCGAGTGGGTCACGAACGCGTTCGCTTACATCGGTCCGCCCCTCGCTCCTGCCCTGGGCGGGCTCGCCGTCGGCTTGATTCTGCTATACGCTCCCGAAACAGCCGGGGCCGGGATCAACAAGGTGGTCGAGGCGTACCACCGGACCGCGGGGCGGCTCCGCCGGCGCATCACCTGGGCCAAACCCCTCACCTCCGTGATCAGCCTGGGCAGCGGCGGCAGCGGCGGTCAGGAAGGCCCGCTGGTACAGAGCGGCGCCGCTTTAGGCTCACTCCTGGCGGACATCTTGCGCCTCTCCGAGGGGGAACGGCGGGTGATGGTGCTCAGCGGGGCCGCGGGGGCCATCGGAGCGGTCTTCCAAGCCCCGCTCGGCGGCGCTTTTTTCGTCAGCGAGGTGCTGTACCGGCGGCTCGAGTTCGAAACCGAGGCCTTGATGGGCGCGATCCTTTCCGCGATCACCGCGTACGCGGTTTACGGGTCGTTCTTCGGTTTTCACCCCTTGTTTACCGTGTCGATTTCAGGAGAGATGCACCCCTGGACCCTACCGGCTTACGCGCTCCTGGGCGCGGTGGAAGCCGGAGCAGCCATCGCGTTCATCGCTCTATTTCGTTTCGTGCAGGGGCGCCTCGAGGCCCTCCGGCTTCCCTTGTGGACCAAACCCGCCCTGGGAGGGGCCGTCGTGGGGCTCATCGGGATGGGTGTTCCCGGCGCGCTCGGCGTCGGGTACGGCGAGCTGTTGCGCGTCCTGGAAACCACCCCTCCCCTCTCCTGGGTGTTGTTGCTGATCCTCGCGAAACTCCTCACCACCAGCTTCACCATTGGCTCGGGGGGCAGCGCGGGGCTTTTCGGACCGAGCGTGTTTATCGGTGGCATGGTCGGGATCGGGGTGGGTCGCCTCGCGGGCCGGGTGTTTCCCGGCCTCGAGGGAATGGAGGCCGAGTTCATGATGGTGGGGATGGCCGCCTTCTTCGCCAGCGCCGCCAAAACCCCCCTGGCCTCCATCATCCAGGTGATCGAGATGAGCGGCACCTACGCCCTTTTGGTTCCGGGCCTCCTCGCGGGCACCGTGAGCTACGCCCTCTCCGGCCCCCGCTGGACCCTCTTCCCCGCCCAGGTTCCCTCGCGGGCGGACAGCCCGGTGCACGTGGGAACCTACCTCCAGGTGGGGCTCGAGCGCCTGCGCAAAGCGCAGCTCACGCAGGATCTGAAGCTCGAGGGGATACCGTTGCCTGACCTGGCCGATCTGCTGCAACTCGGACGCCCCGTACCCCTGGATCCTCACGAACGGCGGTTCTTCTATACGCTTACGCTCCCGGAGGGCACCGCCCTCGCAGGAAAAGCGTTGCGCAACGCGGGGTTGCCCACCGATATCCTGATCACCGCCGTGCTGCGCCGCGATCAGGTCATCGTTCCTCACGGCGACACCGTCCTGCAACCAGGGGACCGCCTGATCGTGATCTCCACGCCGGAAGCGATGACCGCGTTCCGCGAATGGCTCGAGGCACCGGTCGAACCGCGCGGGGAGGCTTGAGGCCTATAGTAAGGAGCATGGACGTCCTGGACCCTGAGTTTCTGGAGCGAGTGGGCCTTGGCAAAACCCTCGGCATCCGCTTCCTCGAGATCACCCCCGAGCGTGTGGTGGCCACCATGCCGGTCACGCCGGAGCACCACCAGCCGTTCGGGTACCTGCACGGTGGGGCCTCGGTGGCCCTGGCGGAGCACGTGGCGAGCACGGGCGCGCAGCTCCACTGCCCTCCGGGCAAAGCCGCGTTCGGCATGGAGATCAACGCGAACCACCTGCGCCCCAAACGCGATGGAGCCGTGACCGCTGTGGGCACCCCGCTTTTCGTGGGGCGTTCCACCCAGGTCTGGGAGGTGCGGATTCACGATGAGCGCGAGCGGCTCGTCGCGATCTCGCGCTGCACGCTCGCGGTGGTGAATGTTGACAGAAAGCCCCGGGATGCCTAGACTTAAAGGCACTATGCGACGCCTTCGTGGGAAAGGGGGTGAGCCTATGGACGATGGCTACGGTTATCCCGGCTATCGGCCCCTAGGCGTTCGGCCCTCTTTTCCAGGAGGTGGCGCATGCTGCTCATCGTGAAACGCGGCGTGACCCGCGATGAAGTTGAAGCTTTAATTCGGGAGATCCAACGCTTCGGTTTTCGACCCCACGTCTCGGAAGGCGAGGAGACCACGCTCATCGGCGCGGTCGGCTCCAGCCCCACGCCCGAAGTCATGGAGCACTTCCGCAGCCTGCCCGCGGTGGAAGACGTGGTTCCCATCAGCAAACCCTACAAGCTCGCCAGCCGTGAAGTGAAACCCACCCCCACGGTCCTGGCCTTCCCCACCGGGCAGACCGGCGGCGGGCACTTCATGGTCGCGGCCGGGCCGTGCAGCGTCGAGTCGCGCGAGCAGATCCTCACCGCGGCGCGCTTCGTGAAGCGCCACGGCGCGCAGATGCTGCGCGGTGGGGCTTTCAAGCCGCGCACCAGCCCCTACGCCTTCCAGGGGCTAGGAGAAATGGGCCTCGAGCTGCTCGCCGAGGCTCGTGCCGAGACGGGGTTGCCGGTGGTGACGGAGGTGACACGCCCCGACCTCGTCGAGCGCGTCGCGGAACAAGCGGACGTGTTGCAAGTCGGCGCGCGTAACGCGCAGAACTTCGCCTTGCTCAGCGAGGTCGGCCAAGCCGGCAAGCCCGTGCTCTTAAAGCGCGGGCTGAGCATGACCTTGGAGGAGTTCTTGATGGCCGCTGAGTACGTCCTCGCTGCGGGCAACCCGCGCGTCATCCTGGTGGAGCGGGGCATCCGCACCTTCGAGCGAGCCACCCGGTTCACGCTCGACGTCTCCGCGGTGCCCGTCCTAAAGAGCTGGACGCACCTCCCGGTCTGGGTGGACCCCTCGCACGCCGCGGGGAAACGCGCGTGGGTCCTGCCGCTGGCCCTCGCGGGGGTCGCGGCTGGCGCGGACGGTCTCATCGTGGAAGCGCACCCCCACCCTGAACAGGCGCGTTCGGACGCCGCGCAGCAGCTCCCCGAACCCCTGTTCGCGACCCTCATGCAGCGCGTGCGCGCCCTGAGAGCCGCGCTCGAGCCCGCGACCGGCGAGGCCACGCTCGCGGGGTGAGCGATGCAACCCGTGTTGCGCAAGGCCGGCATCTTCGGGATGGGGCTTTTGGGCGGCTCAGTGGGCCTGGGGCTCAGGGAGCGGTTCCTCGCCCAGGAGGTGCACGCGTACGACCCGGACCCCGAGGCCCTCGAGGCGGCCCTCGCGGTGGGGGCCGCTGACCGGGTGCACACGGAACTCGGAGCGTGGGTGGCGGAGCTGGATCTAGGGGTGCTCGCCGCGCCGGTGGGGGCCCTACCAGAGCTTGGGCGGGCGGTGAGCGCGTACGCTGCGCCGCACACGCTGTGGACCGACGTGGGCAGCGTCAAGGGGCCGGTGGTCGCGGCGCTCACCCCACTCCTTCCCCGGTTCGTCGGCGGGCACCCCATGGCGGGCAGCGAGCGCTCGGGGGTGCGCCACGCGCACGCCGGCCTGCTCGAGAACGCGGTCTGGGTGATCACCCCAAGCGAAGCGACCCCCCCGGAGGACCAGCGCGCTCTCGCTCAGCTCGTCCAGCACCTAGGGGCCTACCCCCTCATCCTGCCCCCGGCCCTGCACGACCGCCTCGTGGCGCGTATCTCCCACCTGCCGTACCTGCTCGCGGTGGCGCTCAACCTTTTGGTCGCCCAGAACGGCGAGCGGGAGCACCTGATGTTCCTCGCGGCCGGAGGGTTCCGCGACCTGACGCGCGTCGCGTCCGGCTCGCCGCGCATGAGCCGCGACATGGTGCGGGAAAACCGCGCCGCGCTCCGGGAGGCCCTCGCGGACTTCCGCGCGGTCCTGGAGGAGCTCGAGGCTCTCCTGGAGGACCCGGAAGGGCTGCTAGCGGCCGCCATCCGCGCCAAACGCACCCGGGATAGCCTGCCGATCGTGCGGCGCAGCCTGCTGCCGGAGATGTACGACCTGGTGGTGCAGGTTCCGGACCGTCCAGGCCAGATCGCGCGCATCGCCACGGCCCTCGGGGAGGCAGGCGTCAACATCAAGGACATCGAGGTCCTCACGATCCGCGACGAGGGCGGCGCGATCCGGCTGGGGTTCGGCAGCCGCGAGGAAAGCGCGCGAGCGCGGCAGGTGCTGGAGCAAATCGGGTACCGGGTGCGCTAGTCTGGTAGGATAATTCCAGGAACAAGGCTTCCCTAGGCTTGGAGGGCGTCATGTACAAACGCATTCTGCTTCCGACCGACGGCAGCCCGTGCAGCGAAAAAGCGCTACGCCAGGGCCTCGAGCTCGCCAAGACCCTGGGCGCGCAGGCCACCGTGCTGTACGTGATCGAGGACCCCACCGCGCACCTGCCGCTCCTGCCCGAAGGGGTGCCGTACGAGGTGCAGCTCTACGAGGACCTTCGCCGGTCGGCCGACGCGGCACTGGCCCGAGCGAAGGAGATCGCCGATGAGGTAGGCGTCCCGGTGCGCACCGAGCAGCTCGAGGGGCTGCCCGTGCCGGCGATCGTCGAGGCGGCCAAGGCGTATGACCTGGTGGTCATGGGCACGCACGGCCGGACCGGTATGGAGAAACTGCTCCTGGGCTCCGTTACGGACGGGGTGCTGCACCGCACCCACACCCCCGTGCTGGTGGTGCGGTGTGCCTGAGGCGCCGGCACTTTTCGAAGCACCGGGGACAGTTGTCCTCACCGCGCGTGCGGTAGAATCGCCAGCGTGAACGAGGTGTTTCTAAAGGCCGCGCGTGGGGAGACGACCCCGTACACGCCCGTCTGGTTCATGCGCCAGGCAGGGCGGTACCAGCCGGAGTATCGAAAAATCCGCGAGCGTTACACCCTCCCCGAGATCGTGCGTCACCCCGAGGTCACCGCCGAGGTGACCAAGCTACCCGTCGCGCAGCTCGGCGTGGACGCCGCGATCCTCTTCGCGGACATCACCACGCCCCTCTACGGCATGGGGTTCGACCTGGATATCGTGGAGGGGAAAGGCCCAGTCATCCACAACCCCATCCGAACCCCCAAGGACCTTCATCGCCTCCAACCGTTCGATCCGAAAGCGCACACTCCCTTCGTCCTCGAGGCCATTCGTCTGCTCAAGGAGGACCTCGAGGTGCCCCTCATCGGGTTCGCGGGCGCGCCGTTCACGCTCGCGAGCTATCTGATCGAGGGCGGCCCCACGCGCAACTTCGTGCGGGTGAAGGCCTTCATGTACGCGGAGGAGGAAGCCTGGCACCAGCTGATGCGGGCCCTGACCGAGGCTATGATCGCGTACCTTACGGCGCAGGTGCACGCGGGTGCGGACGCCGTTCAGGTCTTTGACTCCTGGGTAGGCCACCTCACCGCAAGCGATTACCGGCGGTACGTCAAGCCCCACATGCAGCGTTTGTTCGCGGGGCTTTCGGGGCTTGGCGTGCCCACGATCCACTTCGGGACGCGCACCATGCACCTCCTGGAGGAGATGCAGGCCGCGGGCGGCCAGGTGATCGGGGTGGACCACACCACGCCGTTCGACTGGGCGCGCGCACGCTTGGGCGCCACGCCGGTTCAAGGCAACCTCGACCCAGCCGTGCTGTTCGCCCCGTGGCCTGTGGTGGAGCGCGAGGTCCTGCGGGTGCTCGAGGCCAACGCCGGCCGAGCCGGGCATATCTTTAACCTGGGGCACGGGATCCTACCGGGCACCCCCGTGGAGACCGTACAGCGCGTGGTGGCGTTCGTGCACGAACGCACGCAGCGATAGGAGGAAACGGATGCCGGATGTATTGCTCATGGCGTACGGAACGCCGTACCGTGAGGAGGAGATCGAACCGTACTACACGGACATTCGGCGCGGCAACCCACCGCCCGCAGAGCTGCTCGAGGAACTCACCCAGCGCTACCGCGCGATCGGGAAAAGCCCTTTGAACGAGATCACCTTCGCGCAGGCCGAACGCCTCGCCGCCGCTCTCGGTGAGGGCAGCCGCGTCTGGGTGGGGATGAAGCACTGGCGCCCCTGGATCCGCGACGCGGTACGGGAGATGGCCGAAGCCGGCGTGCAGCGAGCGGTGGCCGTCGTGGCCGCCCCGCACTACAGCCTGCGCAGCATCGCCGAGTACCGCGAACGGGTGGAGCGCGCGCTCGAGGCGCTCGGGAACCCCTTCGAGGTCCGGTTCGTGGAGGACTACCACGACCACCCCCTCTACATCGACGCGGTCGCCTACCGCGTACAGGAAGCGCTCTGGCGCGTGCGGGAACCCGAGCAGGCCGTGGTGCTCTTCACCGCGCACTCGATTCCCGAGCGGGCCGTGCAGGCGGACGGCGGGCGGTACCCCGCACAGGTGCGCCGCACGGGCGAGCTCGTAGCCCAGCGCATCGGTCTTTCCCGCTGGCGCGTCGCCTGGCAGTCCGCGGGGCGTACCGCCGAGCCCTGGATCGGCCCGGACATCCTCGAGGAGCTCGAGGCGCTCGCCCGGGAAGGGGTGCGGGAGGTTGTGGTGGCCGCGGTGGGCTTCCCCGCGGACCACCTCGAGGTCCTTTACGATATCGATTACGAGGCTCAAGAAGCGGCCAAGCAGCTTGGGATGCGGCTGGTTCGGGCGCGCAGCCTGAACGCGGACGAGGACTACATTCGGGTCTTGAAGGACGTGGTGGAGCGGGCATGGCGGTAAGGCTTGTCGTCGTGGGGGGTGGGCTCGCCGGCTTGAGCGCCGCGTACGCCGCGGAGCGGGCCGCGCGCGAAGCGGGTCTGGATCTTCGAGTGGCGCTCCTCGAGGCCTCGACCCGCCTGGGGGGCAAGGTGCAGACCGCGCACAGCGACCGGTTCGTGCTGGAGGGCGGTCCGGACGCGGTGGTGCGCTATAAGCCTTGGGCCCTGGAGTTGATGCGCGAGCTGGGGCTAGAGGAGCGGATCACCGGCACCCAGCCCGCCAAACCCGCGGCGTTCATCTACCTTCGGGGGAAAGCGCACCCCATACCCGAGGGGCTGAACGTGGTGGTGCCCTCGCGGCTCGGGCCGTTGCTGCGCACTCCTCTCGTCTCGCTGCCCGGCAAGCTACGGGCGGCACGCGACCTTTGGATGCGCCGCGCCCCTCGGGGAGACGAGCCGTTCGGGGCCTTCATTACCCGGCGGCTTGGGCGCGAGGTATGGGAGAACCTGGCCGCCCCGCTCGTGGGCGGCATCTACGGCGGGGATCCTTACCAGCTCTCAACTCTGGCAGCCTTCCCCCAGCTCAAGGCCCTCGAGGACAAGTACGGTAGCTTAATCCGCGGTTCGCTCGCCATGATGCGCCAGCGGAAGGCGAGCCGTGAGGGGGGCAGCCTGTTCGCCTCCCTCAAGGGCGGGCTGGGCGAGCTCGTCACCGCCCTTCGAAACGCTTTGGAGAAGACCGACCTAGCGCTTGGGGTGCGGGTGACGCGACTCGAGCGCACGGGCACGGTGTGGCGCGTGTACGTGGAGGGCGGGGTGCTCGAGGCCGACGCCGTGGTCTTCGCCGCGCCGGCATTCGCGGCGGCAAAAGCCCTCGCAGAGGTCGCGCCGCGGGCGGCCGAAGCCCTGCGGGGCATCCCGTACGGGGACGCGGCCACGGTCTCATTCGCGTTTCCCGCGGATCAGTTTCCCGCCACGCAAGGGCACGGCATTCTAGCCGCGGCGCGGGAAGGGCTGGCGGTGCGGGGGTTCACCTGGGTGGACCGGAAGTGGAACGACCGGGCCCCGGAGGGGTACCGCTTGGTGCGAGCCTACCTTTCCGGAGAGGCGGCCCGGCAAAGCGAGGAGGAACTGGCGCGCGCAGCGCTCGCGGATCTGCGCAAGGTGGTGGGCCGGTCGGTGAACCCGGAGCGCACCTGGGTGTTCCGCTGGCCCCGCGGCATGCCGCAGTACACCGTGGGGCATTTGGAGCGCGTTCAGGAGATCGAGGCCGCCCTATCGGAGCTGCCCGGCCTTTACCTGGCGGGAGCAGCGTATCGCGGGGTGGGATTGCCGGAGGTGATTCGGGACGGGCGCGCGGCGGGAGTGTCCGCCGTGACATACCTGACCGGGAAAACCCACTCGTCAGCGCGATAGCGGGGTTTACTCGTGAGCCATGGGTTTTTCGCGACAGAGCTCGCCCCGGTAGCGGAAGACCGTCTCGCCCCGCTCGAAGTCCACGCTGCCGTGCACCTCGAGGGTGCCGCGCACGTTGCTGAACCGGCCGGTGCCCCCCACGATTACCGAACGTTCCGTCACGTGCATTAACCCCTCCCGGATCGGCGTGCCAATCCCCTCGTCCTGGGTGTGCAGCGTGGAGCCGTCCCGGGTTACGAAGGTGTGGCGGAGTTGAATGCGTACGCGGCCGTCATCCTGGGGTGCCTGTTCCACAATGACCGCGCGGACCCCGCCCTCTAGGCTCCCCAGGACGACGCCTAGCGTTTCAGTCTCGCTGATGAAATTGGTAAATAAGGTTCCGCTAATCGTTTCGCATGCCGGATCTTGGTTCGCGTAGGCGACGCTTCCCTGGGCGATCGCCCACAATCCTAAGCCTAGCCAGACTAGTGGTTTCATGGCTCCCCCCTTTATCTATGCGAAAATGTTTTAGTGGGGAAAATACTTTAGCGGTAGACTCTTAAGTATACCCTACTCTCGCAATACGGGAAAGATCGAGCGAGGAAAGGCGTTCGAGAAGGAGACAAACCCAGGTTGGGAGACCCCGTTCAAGGTTTTGTGAATGTGATCACCAACACTTGACGCCCGCGCCGCCGTCTGCTTTGATGGGCAGCGGTGCAGGTTGCACCGCTAGGCCGCTAAGGTGGAAAGGAGGCACGCATGACCCCCGTAGAGTGGACTGCTGCGATCGCTGTAGCTCTGGGACTGTTCCTGTACACCCTGGCGAACCGCCAAGACTAAACCCCACGCACCGTTCCCTAACCCCTCTGCCGATCCTAGGGCTCTGGATCGGCGGTCGTTTTCTCTAGCCTCCCCATCCCCGCCCGCAATCGCGCAACGAGCGCCTCCGGCATGCGCACCACCCGTCCCTCGCGATCCGTCACCACATGCCGGGAGTAGCCCCGCACCAGCACCCTTCCCTCCCGCACCACCTCGTACCCGAACCGCACCGCCCTAGGGGTCACCGCCTCCAACCAGCACACCACCCCCACCCGATCTCCAAAACGCGCCGGCGCCCGGTACGAAAGCGCCAACTCCACCACGGGGAAAAACCATCCCTGCCGCTCCACCTCCGCGTACGGCAGCCCGATCTCCTCCAAAAAACGCACCCGCCCGGCCTCGAGCCACACCACGTAAGCTGCGTGGTGCACCACCCCCATCTGGTCGGTCTCCGCGTACCGGACCTCCAGCGGCAACTCCACCCGCTTCGGTCCCGCCACGCTACAGCACCTCCCCCGGATCGGCAAAGAACCGCAATCGAGGAATCCGGCGCAACCGCAGCTCGCGCGCCAACTCCTCCTGCAAAAACCCGTGCGCCCGGTTCAGGATCCCGACCGTCTCCTCCACGCGCTCCAAAGCGCTCACGAGGACCCGGCCCTGCGACAGGTCCGGGGTGAGGCACACCCGCTCCACGGTCACCACCAAAGGCAACCGGGGGTCCTTCATCTCGTGGATGATCTCGGAAAGCGCCCGGGCCACCTGAACCTCCAGCCGGTGCAAGGAACGGTTCATCTCAACCTCCACGCACCCCAAAGGGTCACGCCTGCGCGTCCAACTCACGCACCACCCGCTCCAGCTCCGCCACCACCCGACGCACCGCAGCCTCGGTCGGCCCTTCCACCATAACCCGGACCAACGGCTCGGTCCCTGAAGGGCGCACGTTCACCCGCCCCCCCTCGAGGCCGGCCTCCGCCCGGCGCACCGCCTCGGCAAGCGCCGGGTGCTGCACGACGCGGTGCTTGTCCGCAACGCGCACGTTCACCAGCACCTGGGGGTACATGGGCAAGGCGTCCACCCACGCCTCTAACCCGCGCCCGTCCTCCAGGAGGGCCTCGAGCGTCAAGAGCGCGGTCAGAACCCCATCCCCAGTAGCGGCGTGATCCAAAAAGAGGACGTGCCCGCTCTGCTCCCCGCCGAGCGTCAATCCCGTCTCCACGAGCTTCTCGTAGACGTACCGGTCCCCGACCTTGGTGCGGTACAGGGGAATCCCCGCCTCCCGGAGCTTGACCTCGAGGCCCATGTTGCTCATCACCGTGGCCACCACCCCCCGCGCCCGGCGCACCAGGGCGTTGATGTACAGCACGTGGTCCCCCGAGGCGAGCCGGCCCTGCCGGTCCACGAGGATCACGCGATCCCCGTCCCCGTCGAAGGCCACGCCCAGATCGAAATCCCCCTCCTTCACGATCCGCTGGAGCGCCTCGGGGTGCGTCGAGCCGCAGCCCCGGTTGATGTTCCGCCCGTCCGGCGTGGTGTACACCGCGAACACCTCGGCCCCGAGCCGCTGGAACACGCGCGGCCCCACCCGGTACGTCGCGCCGTTCGCGGTGTCCATCGCGACGCGCAGGCCCTCGAGGGAAGGGCCTTTCGCGACCAGGTGATCGATGTACAGCCGCTCCGCCTCCTTGTGATCGTTCACCGTGCCCACCCGGGCCGTCGAAAACTCCCGCTCGAGCAGCGCCTCGATCTCGAGCTCCGCCTCGTCCGGTAGCTTCGTCCCCCCAGGGCCGAAGAACTTGATGCCGTTATCGCGGTACGGGTTGTGGCTCGCGGAGATCACCACGCCCGCCGCGGCCCCCAGGGCGCGGGTGAGGTAGGCCACACCCGGCGTGGGCAAAACCCCCAGGTGCTCGACGCGAACCCCTTGGGACAACAACCCCGCCGCGAGGGCGGCCTCGAGCATATCCCCGGACTCGCGGGTGTCCTTCCCAATCAACACCACAGGCTGCCGGGCATGCGCGCTAAAATACGCCCCGGCCGCCTGGCCCAACCGCAGCACGAACTCCGGGGTCAGCGGGGGCTCTCCCGCCACCCCACGCACCCCATCGGTACCGAAATAACGACGCGCCATACCCATCTAGCATACACACCCCGCGCCCGGCGGGTCACTTGGCCTCCAGCCAGTTCTCCCCGATCCCGACCTCGACCTCGAGGGGCACATCCAGCGCCCACGCGCCCTCCATGACCTCCCGCACCACCCGGGCCACCGCCTCCGCCCGCTCCTGAGGGGCCTCGAGGACCAGCTCGTCGTGCACCTGCAGGATGAGGCGCGCCCCGAGGGAGCGGATCTCAGGCGCGAGTTTCACCATCGCCAGCTTCATCAGGTCCGCGGCCGTGCCCTGCACCGGCATGTTGAAGGCCATGCGTTCGGCGGCCTCGCGCACGTTGCGGTTCCGGGAGCGGATGTCGGGAATGTACCGCCGCCGGCCAAACAGGGTCTCGACGTACCCCTTCTCGCGGGCCTGCTCCAGGGTCCGTTCGATGTAGGCCTGGACGCGCGGGTAGGACTCGAAGTACCGCTGGATGAACCGCTCGGCCTCCGCGTACTCGATCCCGAGCTCGCGGCTCAAGCGGTGGGGGGACATGCCGTAGAGCACCCCGAAGTTCACGGTCTTGGCCGCACGGCGCCGGAAGGGGTCCACCGCCTCGGGAGGCACGCCGAACATCCAGCTCGCGGTCTGCGTGTGGATGTCCCGGCGCTCCTGGAAGACGCGCTTGAGGTTCTCGTCCCCGGAGAGGTGCGCGAGGACCCGCAGCTCGATCTGCGAGTAGTCCGCGGCCACCAGGACGTACCCCGGCTCGGCCACAAAAGCCCGGCGGATCCGACGGCCCACCTCGGTGCGCACCGGGATGTTCTGCAGGTTCGGGTCGGAGCTCGAGAGCCGACCGGTAGCGGTCCCGGTCTGGTGGTACCGGGTGTGGATCCGGCCCGTCGCGGGGTGCACCAGCCTCGGCAGGGGGTCCAGGTAGGTGCCCTTGAGTTTGGAGAGCTCCCGGTACGCCAGGATCCGCTCCACGATGGGGTGCGCCCCCACGAGGGCCTCCAGCGCCGCGGCCGAGGTCGAGCGCCGGCCGGTCTTCTGCGTGCGCCGCGTAGGGGTCAGGCCCAACTCATCGTAGAGGATCACCTCGAGCTGGTCGCGCGAGTTCAGGTTGAACGCGCGCCCCGCAAGCCGGTGCACTTCGGCCTCGATCGCCGCGATCTCCCGGCCGAGCTCGGCGGAGAGGGCCTCGAGGTAGGCGACGTCCACGCGAACCCCGGCGTGCTCCATCTCCGCGAGCACCCCGGCAAGGGGTCGCTCCACCTCACGGTACAGCCACCACAAGGCCTCCTCTCCCGCGAGCCGCTCGCCTAGGATGCGCCACAGTTCCGCCGCGGCCAGGGCGCGGGCGGCGGGGTCCTCCGACCAGTCCCCCGCCCCGTAGCGCCGCACGGTGGCTGCGGGGTCGCTGTTCGTGGGGTCGTACAGGTACGCCAACAGCAAGGGGTCCTCGCCCGGCTGCACGCGCACCCCCTCGCGCCGGGCCCAGACCGTGAGGTCCTTGGCCTGCAGGGCGTGCACGGCCTCGAAGCGCGCGAGCTCTTTGGCGCGCGCCGGCCCCCGGGCCACGCGCCCCTCCCAGGCCCCGGCGAGCCCTTTGAGCTCGGCCCACATGGGCTGCGGCCGGTCCAGCACGTACCCCAAGAAGGCCTCTGGTGGCGGTGGCCAAGGGGCTTCCTCCGCCGAACGCGCCTCGATCAGGCCCAGCTCGCGCAGGATGGAGCCGAACTCGAGCGCCTCCAAGAAGGCCCGAAGCGCTTCGCGGTCCACCGGGCGCCGGTGGCAGGCGGCAAAATCCACCTCGATCGCGAGGTCGGTGTGGATCTCGGAGAGGGCGCGCGACAACGCCGCCTTCTCCCGGCCGGCCTCCAGCTTCTTGCGCACGCTGGGGGGCGTGACCTCCGCGAGGTGGGCGTACAGGTTCTCGAGGCTGCCCCACTCGGCGAGGAGTTTCGCCGCGGTTTTCGCGCCGATCCCCCTCACCCCGGGGATGTTGTCCGACGCGTCCCCGGTCAGGGCGCGGAAATCCACCCACTGCGCGACCGTCACCCCGTACTTCTCCCGGACCGTCTCCGGGGTGACCTCCTCCCCGTCCGGCTTGAGGACCCGCACCTTATCGGAAAGCAGCTGGTAGCTGTCCCGGTCGCTTGTGACGATGCGCACCTCGTACCCCTCGGCCTCGGCTTTTTTGGCGAGGCTGCCGATCACGTCGTCGGCCTCGTACCCCGCGAGCTCGAAGCGCGCGAGGCCGAGTAAATCCACGAGCTGCTTGATCTTCTCGAGCTGCGGCTTGAAGTCCTCCGGGGTGGGGGCGCGTTGGGCCTTGTACGCCGCGAACTGCTCGTGCCGAAAGGAGGGCTGGGGCGCGTCGAAGACCACGATCACGCAATCCCCGTCCTCCTTCAGCAGCTTCAACAGGGTGCGGGCAAACCCGTACACGGCCTGGACCGGCTCCCCCCGGCTCGTCGTCAACTCCCCTAAGGCAAAGTAGTTCCGGTAAGCCAGGTGGTGCCCATCCACGATCAGGATGCGTTCAGGACGGTGATCGAACAGGCTCGGCTGTTGCACGCGCCTATTCTACCCATACCCGGGCCTTCCCCCGCGTCGCGTCCGTAAGCGCCCGCCGGAAGGCCTCGAGGTCCGCGGCGTCTAAGCGGAGCGCGAGCTCAAGGCCTGCCTGGGTGTATCGCTCCGCCTCCTTCGTCACGGCGAAACGCTCGAGGACGGGGTACACCCCGCCCATCGCCTCAAAGGGAACGCTCAGCTGAACGGGGACCTGGGGCCGCACCTCGCGCTTGGGGGCCTGACGCAAGCAGGTGGCCGCCACCCCCCCGTACGCGCGCACCAGCCCCCCCGCCCCGAGCTTGATCCCCCCGAAGTACCGGGTCACGACCACCATCACGTGATCCAAACCCTGCCCCTCGATCGCGCGCAGGATGGGCTGCCCCGCCGTGCCTCCGGGCTCGCCGTCGTCCGAAAAGCGGTAGGCCTGGCCGATCTTGTACGCCCAGCAGTTGTGCGTGGCCTGGGGGTCCCGCACCGCCTCGAGGAAGGCCATGGCCTCCTCGGGGGTTTCCACCGGCGCGGCATGCGCGATGAACCGGCTTTTCTTGATCTCCTCCGCGTACGTATAAGGCTCGGCGATCGTCCGCATATCCCCCACGTTCCCATCCCCATTATGCTGGAAGCGTGCGGCTTATGCTGGGCGGCGACGCGATGCTGGGCCGCGGCGTTGCCCGGGTGATCGCCACGCGCGGCCCCGCCCACCCCCTCGGCACCCTCTCCCCCCTCACCCGGCAGGCCGACCTCTTCGGGGTGAACCTGGAGTGCGCCGTCAGCGCGCGCCCCCGGGTCTACCGCGGCCCGAAGAAAGCCTTTTACTTCCGAGCACCCCCCGCGGCCCTCGAGGCGCTCACCCACGCGGGCGTGGGCCTGGTCACTCTCGCCAACAACCACGCGCTGGACGCGGACCTCGAGGGGCTGGGCGAGACCCTCCAGGCCCTCGAGGCGCGCGGCTTCGCCCACGCGGGGGCCGGCGCGCACCTCGAGGCGGCCCGGGCCCCGGCCGTGCTCGAGGTCCGAGGGGTGCGGATCGGGATCATCGCCTGCTGCGACCACCAGCCGGACTTCGCCGCGCGCCCGGCCCGACCCGGCACCCACTACGTGAACCCGCACGACCCCAAGGCCCTCGCCCGCCTTCTTCAGGGCGTGGCGGACCTCGCCGAGCGCGTGGATCACGTCATCGTCAGTTACCACTGGCAGGCGAACTGGGTGCCGGCCCCGGCCCCGGTCTACCGGACGCTCGGGCACAGCCTCCTCGAGGCCGGCGCGCGGGTCGTGTGGGGGCACGGCCCCCACCACTTCCAGGGCGTCGAGTGGGCCGAGGGTGGCGTGATCCTGTACGCGACCGGGGACCTCCTGGACGATTACGCGGTCCACCCTCACTTCCGTAACGACCGGCAGCTCCTCTTCGAGGTCGAGCTCACTCCCCAAGGCCCCACGGCCGTGCGGGCCTACCCCCTCGTGCTCGAGTTCGGGCGCACCTGGTTCGCGACCGGGCCAGAGCAGGCCTGGATCCTCGAGCGCTTCGCCGAGGCGTGCCGGATCGTTAAAAGCCGCGTCGAGGCGGCCGGCCCGGCTTTACGCGTCCTCCCCTAGCGCCGCGCGCGCCGCGGCGTGCATGGCGGCGACCGGGGCCTGCCTTCCGGTCCAGAGCTCAAAGGCTAGCGCGCCTTGCCACACGAGCATCCCGAGGCCGTCCACGGCCACCAGGCCCGCCGCCCGCGCCTCGCGCAGCAACCGGGTCTCGAGGGGGTTGTACACGATGTCCACCACCGCTTCCCGGGGCCACACCCCCTCGGGAATGGGCGAAGCGCCCGGGTCATTTAGGCCCACGCTCGTGGCGTTCACGAGGAGGTCCGCCTCCCGCACCGCCCGCACGAACTCCGGCCCCTCGAACGGCACCGCCTCCGCACCAAACACCTCCGCTAGGGCCTTGGCCCGCGCGAAGGTACGGTTCGCGACGCGCACGCGCGCTCCCGCCTGCACGAGGGCGTACACCACGGCCCGCGCTGCGCCGCCCGCGCCAAGCACCACCGCCCGAAGTCCGCGCGCCGTCACCCCGGCGGCCTCGAGGGCCCGGGTGAACCCCGGCGCGTCGGTGTTGTGCCCGACAAGACGCCCCTCCTCGTTCACGATCGTGTTCACCGCGCCGATCGCTTGGACTTCGGGGCTCACCTCGTCCAGATACGGCAGGACCGCGACCTTGTGGGGGACGGTCACGTTCACCCCCCGGTACCCCCGCCGCACCTCCATCACCCGGGACTCCAGCTCGTCTGGCGGCGTCTCCAAGAGGCGGTAGATGCCCTCGAGCCCCGCAGCTTGCAAGGCGGCGCGGTGCATCGCGGGGCTAACTGAGTGCGCGAGTGGGTAACCGATGAGCCCTAAGCGCATACCCGTACTGTACACGCCCCGCCACATGTAGCCTAAGCTATCGCCCCGCGCGAAGAATCTTGCTATCCTTAGGTAGGTGAAACAGACATTCGCGGTGTTCATAACGCTTCTAGGAATGGCCTTCGCCCAGACGTACGTCATCCCCATCGAGGGGGAGATCGGGCCGGCGCTGGCGGACTTCCTCGAGCAGTCCTTGGAGCGGGCCGAGCAGGAAGGGGCCAGCGGGGTGGTGCTGTTCGTGGACACGCCTGGCGGCCGGGTGGACGCGGCCATTCGCATGTCCGACACGATCCTGAGCACCCCGATCCCCACCCTGGCCGTGGTGCAAAACGCCTTCTCCGCGGGGGCGTTGATCACTCTTTCCGCGGACCAGATCGCGATGCTTCCAGGTTCGGAGATCGGCGCGGCCTTGCCGATCACCGTGCTTCCCGGAACCCAACCGCAAGCCGCGGATCGCAAGATCATCAGCGGGTTGCGCGGCAAGTTCCGCGCGGTCGCCGAGGCGCGCGGCCGACCTGCCGAGCTTGCAGAGGCCATGGTCGACCCGGATATCGAGATCGAAGGACTCGCCGCCAAAGGAGAGCCCCTCACGCTCTCCGGCGCCAAGGCGGTTGAGCTGGGGCTCGCGGACTTCGAGGCCTCCTCCCTACGGCACGCCCTCGAGCTTGCGGGGTTCAGCTCCCAGGTCGTGCGCCTGGACCTGCCCGCTCGGGTTCGGGTCGCGCGCTTTTTGACCAGCCCCTTCATCGCGCCTATCCTCCTCGCGGTGGGCGTACTGGGACTGGTGATCGAGGCCTTCACGCCGGGGTTCGGCGTCCCCGGCACGATCGGTGCGGTCGCTTTGGGCCTGTACTTCGCGGGCGGGTACCTCGCGGGGCTCTCGGGCGCGCTCGAGATCATCCTGTTCTTCCTCGGCATCCTCCTGATCCTGGCGGAGATCTTCCTCCTGCCGGGGTTCGGCATCGCGGGCATCTCCGGGATCGGCGCGATCCTCGCCTCCTTGTACTTCACCTTCGAGGAGCAATCCCTCCAGGTGGGTGCGACCGCGATCCTCATCGCCACGGCAGGGTTCATCCTCGCCTTCCGGTTCCTGCCCAAAACCCGCGCGGGGCGCGCCCTGGTCCTCGAGAGCGCCATCGCTGAGCACAGCACCCCCGTCTCGGAACGAGAACGGCTTTTAGGCGCGATCGGTACCACCCTGACCGACCTGCGCCCCGCGGGCGTCGCTCGGTTCGGAGAACTTCGGGTGGACGTCGTGAGCGACGGGGAGTTCATCCCCAAAGACACTCCCGTACGCGTGATCCGCGTTGAGGGCATGCGTGTTGTGGTTCGGAAGGAGGAGTAAAGCGGTATGGACGTGAGTATCCTCATCATCGCAGGTGCGGCACTTATCTTCCTGTTTATCTTCTTCAGCGTGGTTCCGGTTGGGCTCTGGATCTCCGCGTGGGCCGCGGGCGTGCGCGTCCCCCTTATCACCCTGATCGCCATGCGCCTCCGGCGCGTCCCCCCCGCCCGCGTCATTCACCCCCTCATCAAGGCCACCAAGGCCGGGCTGGAGGTCCCCCTGGACCGCCTCGAGGCCCACTACCTCGCGGGCGGTAACGTGGACCGGGTGGTGGACGCGCTGATCGCCGCGGAAAAAGCCGGGATCAGCCTGACCTTCGACCGGGCGGCCGCGATCGACCTGGCGGGACGGGACGTGCTCGAGGCCGTCCAGGTTTCGGTGAACCCTAAGGTCATCCAAACCCCTATGGTTGCTGCGGTCGCGAAGGACGGGATCCAGCTCCTGGCCACGGCACGCATCACCGTGCGAGCGAACATCGAGCGGCTGGTGGGCGGTGCCGGGGAGGAGACGATCATCGCGCGGGTGGGGGAAGGCATCGTGACCACGATCGGCTCCGCCACCTCGCACAAGGACGTCCTGGAGAACCCGGACCTGATCTCGAAAACGGTGCTGGACAAAGGGTTGGACGCCGGCACCGCGTTTGAGATCCTCTCGGTGGACATCGCGGACGTGGACGTCGGGAAGAACATCGGCGCGCAACTGCAGATCGATCAGGCCGAAGCGGATAAGAAGATTGCCCAAGCCAGAGCCGAGGAACGACGGGCCATGGCGGTGGCCGCCGAGCAGGAGATGCGCGCCAAGGTCGAGGAGATGCGCGCCAAGTTGGTCGAAGCCCAAGCCGAGATCCCCCGCGCCATGGCGGAGGCGCTCAAAAGCGGGAACATGGGGGTGATGGACTACTACCACATGAAGAACATCGAGGCCGACACCGAAATGCGCGACTCGATCAGCCGAGCGACGCGCGGAGGCCGGCCGGAGGCCGGGGAGGACCACACCGAATGAGCTTGGATGACCTGATCGGGTTACTGTTCCTGCTCATCTTCGTCGTCGCGCCCGCCCTCACCGGGCTGCTTCGGGGGGGAGGCCAACGCCCCGCGCCGCCCGTAGGGGAGTTGTTCCCGGTCGAAGCGGAACCCGAACCTGTTCCTAAACCCTCCCCTATCCCTCCCAAACCCAAGGAGGTGCGGCAAGCCCCCCCACCCCCCATCCCTAAACCCCCTGAGCCGGCCCCCACCCCCCCGATGCAGCCTCGAGTCCCGCCGCCCCAACCCCGAGCCGAGGCTCGAGTGCCGTTCGGCGTGACACGCGACCACCTCTTAAACGGTATCGTCTGGCACGAGATTCTGGGTGAACCGGTGGGCCAGCGATGGCGTCACCGCAGGCGAAGAAAGGGTGGAATTGGGTAAGGCTCTAGGCATTCTCCTGCAAACCCTGTAGGATTCGGAACGGAGTCATATGGCGAACCCTAATAGCGTCCCACGACCAGAAGGGCAGCACGAGGAAGAGGCCAACGCGGTCGTGCACCTGAAATCCAGTCAGGAAGCCCTTCACCTGTTCGGGCACCGCGATCGCTGGCTTAAGGTACTGCGCGAGCTGGTCAACGCGAAGGTCATAGCCCGGGGAAACACGATCCGCATCACGGGAAACCTGCACGAGGTCACCGTGGCCGAGCAAGCCCTACGCGACCTGCTCACCATCGTGCGTCAGGGCGGGGAGATCGACCGCGCCACGATCGAGCAGTCGGTAGCCCTCGCCGAGTCGGGAAAAAGCCTCACGGAGGAAACGCACGCGGAACTCTCTGGCTTGTCCCTCCCGCGCCGCTTACGCCCCAAAACGCCGGGACAACGCCGCTACGTGGAGGCCATCGCGCAAAACGACATCGTTTTCGGCATCGGTCCGGCCGGCACGGGCAAGACCTACCTCGCGGTCGCCATGGCGGTCGCGGCGCTCAAGGCCAAGCGCGTCAAACGCCTGATCCTCACCCGGCCCGCCGTTGAGGCCGGCGAGCGCCTGGGGTTTTTGCCGGGGGATATCCAGGCCAAGGTGGACCCGTACCTCAGGCCGCTGTACGACGCGCTATTCGACATGATCGACGCGGACCGGTTCGACCAGTACCTCGCGAGCGGCATCATCGAGGTCGCGCCCCTCGCCTTCATGCGCGGGCGCACCCTGAACGACGCCTTCATCATCCTGGACGAAGCCCAAAACACCACGCCCGAACAAATGAAGATGTTCCTCACCCGCATGGGGTTCAACTCCAAGGTCGTGGTGACCGGGGACATCACGCAGATCGACCTGCCCAAGCACACCAAGTCCGGCTTGGTCGAAGCCCAACGCACCCTCAAACACATCGAAGGCATCCGCTTCATCTACTTCAAGGACTCCGACGTCGTGCGTCACCCGCTCGTAGCCCGCATCATCAAGGCCTACGAACGGGCCGAGGCTGAACATGCCGAAGGTTGAAGTCATCCCCCAAAAACGCCCGCCTCGAGGATTGCGCCCCTTGTTGCGCGCCAAGCTCGCCAAGCTCATGGAGGAACTCGGGTACGCCCAGCACGCGGTAACGGTGATCCTCTGCTCCGATCGACGCATCCGAGAGCTTAAGCGCCGGTACTGGGGCGAGGATGCGCCCACCGACGTGCTTTCCTTTCCCACCTTCGAGCCCGGGGATCCCTTCATCCCCCCGCACCTCGGGGATATCTGGATCAGCCTGGACACCGCCCAGCGACAAGCCAGGGAGGCCGGACACACCCTCGAGGACGAGGTGCTGGTACTCGCCGCGCACGCGCTGTGGCACCTGTTAGGGCACGACCACGCTTCGGAGGAGGCATGGCAAGGGTTCCGCCGCGTCCAGGAACGCATCCTGACCCTGTGAAAGGCGTCGCGGAGTCCTTCCGCTACGCCGGAGAAGGGCTGCGGTACGCCTGGAAAAACCAGCGCAACTTCCGCATCGAGGTCACCCTAGCCTTCGCCGCCCTAGGGGGCGCGGTGTGGCTCGAGGTGCCGCTGATCCCGGTGCTGATGCTCATCCTGGTCGTGCTGACCCTCGAGCTAGTGAATACCGCGCTGGAAGCGGTGGTGGACCTGGTGCAACCCACCTACCATCCGGTCGCTAAAGCCGCAAAGGACACGGCAGCCGCCGCGGTGCTCGTGGCCAGCGCGATCTCCGCGGTGGTCGGGCTGATCCTCTTCGTGCCGCCGATCCTGGCGCGGCTCGGGGTGTGAAGCTGTGCTACAATCGCCAGAGAAGGGTATGGATAGACCGCCCAGTCGAAGTCGTAGCCTCGTCTTCCTAGGACTCCCATGGGTTACGGTTGGCTTTGCGCAAACGGGCTACGCCGCCACGTTCGGCAGTCCAGCCGTTGACGTCGCGGTCCTTCTCGTCCTGTTCGCACTTTCCGGGTTTTTCTCCGCCTCCGAAACGGCCATCACCACCTTGTGGCCGTGGAAGGTGCGGGAGTACGCCCAAAAGGAAGGCTCCAACAGCCCGTTCGCGCTCTTGGAACGCGACATCACCCGTTTCCTGACCACCATCCTGGTGGGGAACAACCTGGTGAACGTCGCGGCCACCGCGCTCGTCACCGAGATGGCCACCAAAGCCTTCGGCTCCGCGGGGGTCGGGTACGCGACCGGGATCATGACCTTCCTGGTCCTGTTCTTCGGGGAGATCACGCCCAAGTCCATCGCGGTGCACAACGCAGAGCTCCTCGCCCGGGCCATCGTCCGACCGATCTACTGGGTCTCGGTGATCCTCTACCCCGTGGGCCGGTTCTTCACCTGGGCCTCCGCCACCGTGCTGCGTCTCTTGCGGCTGGAGCCCCGCAGCGAACCGCTCGTAACGGAGCAGGAGCTCAAGCTCATCCTGGCCGGGGCTGAGGCGAGCGGCGCGATCGAGGAAGCCGAGGAAGACATGATCCAGAGCGTCCTCGAGCTCGAGGAGACCCAGGTCCGGGAGATCATGGTGCCGCGGGTGGAGATGGTCGCGGTGCACGCCTCGGCCACGCTGAGGGAATTCCTCCAGATCGAGCGGGAGCACCACTACTCGCGGATCCCCGTCTACCAGGAAAGCATCGACAACATCGTGGGCATCGCCTACGCCAAGGACCTCCTGAACTACGTGAACGGCAACGGAGAAGCGGTGAACTTCCTTGACACCCTGACCGTCTCCAGCATTACCCACCCCGCGTACTTCGTGCCGGAATCCATGTCCGTATGGAACCTCCTCTTGGAGATGCGCCGCCGCCACACGCACATGGCGATCGTGGTGGACGAGTTCGGCGGCACCGCGGGGCTCGTCACGATGGAGGACATCGTGGAGGAGATCGTCGGGGAGATCTACGACGAGACGGACGAGGAGGAAGGCCTCGCCATCCAGCTGCTTCCGGACGGGAACTTCCTGATCGACGCGCAAACCCCCCTTGACGAGGTCTCGGAGGCGTTGGGCGTCAAGCTTCCCGAAGGCGAGTACGAAACCCTCTCTGGGTTCCTGTACGAAACCTTCGGGTACATCCCGAAGGTGGGCGAGGCCGTACCATACGGCCCCTTCCGTTTCGTGATCGAGCGCGGTGACGACCGCAAGATCGAGCTGGTTCGCGTCGAGCGGGAAGAAGAAGCCACGCACGAGGTCGAGGAGCACACCTGATGAACGACCTGCTTACCCTAGCGAAACACGCGCTTGAACACGCTTACGCACCGTACTCCCGGTTCCCCGTAGCCGCCGCGGTCCGAAGCGCTTCCGGCGCGGTATACCTGGGCGTGAACGTTGAGAACAGCGCCTACCCCCTCTCCCGCTGCGCCGAGCAGATCGCGGTGGGCGCGCTCGTGACCGCAGGAGAACGTGAGATCGCGGAGGTCGTGATCTACTCCACCAGCTCCCCCCCCGCCACCCCGTGCGGCGCCTGCCGGCAGATCCTGGCGGAGTTCGGCCGCCCCAATACCCGGGTGCGCTGCGTGAACCCCGCGGGAGAAACGCGCGAGTTCACGCTCGCGGAGCTGCTACCCCACGCCTTCCACCTCCCCGTGGATTGAGGAGGCGCTGCGCCCACGGATTCCCTTAAACCAACCGGGTAGGTGCAGCAGATACGCCGCCCCCAGGACGTACACAGCCCCAAGCACGCCCTCCGCCAAGGCGACGAGACCGTACGCGAAGCCCGCGAGGAGCATGAAACCCCACCCGCCCCCAAGCGAGACGCTGCCCGGAACGAGGAGGTACACCAACCGCGCGCCCCACCCCTGACTGGGCACCACACCGCGCGGGCGCGGCAGCACGAAACCCAAAAGGTGGTACGCGACCCACGCCAGCGCGAAGCCTAACCCCAAATACGCCCACCCCGCCGCCGGCCAGAAGGGCAAGGCCACCCAGGCCTCAAGCGGACGCCGCAGGAAAAAACGCGCCTCGGTCATCATGAGGGCTCCCCAAAGATCACGCCACCGCGGCACCCCCGCACGATCCACGCCTGCGGACTGGTACACGCCGCTCCAGTAATCCCCCCCCAGCCCCAACGCCTCCCGCACGGGCGCGTACCCCGGCGCACGGCGATACGCCTCCGCCAGGTAATGCACCTCCCCACTCAACCGCGCCCGCAACGCCAACGCGTACCCGGCCGGCGCGGCGCGCTCGAGGTGCGCGAGGGCCCGCTCGACACTCGCGGCCTGCTCAGCGTACGCTAAAACCCCCTCCAGCTCCGGAGAAGTCGGCAAGCTACGTAAAACGTTCAGCGCGCCTTGGCTTTGCAAGATCGCCCGCGACAGGGCCTCCTCCTGTAAGATCCGCTCGACCCTAACGGTCAGGCCGTACGTGAGGAACACCCCCCCGACTCCCGCGAAGGCCAAGAGCATCAGCAACCGCTCCCCAAAGGTGGTGTACGCCAAGAGCAGGTGCCGCACGCGCAGCAGCGGGTGCCTAAACCACGCGCCAAGCCACCCCCCTACAGGCCGCAGGTCCTGCCGCTGGCGTCCCAGGTACCGCGCCCAAAACACCGCGACCAGCGCGGCATACAACACCAACGCCACGCGCACCCCCCGGCCCCACCCCTCGCTCGTCCACGGGGGCGCGAAGGCCCGAAGCGCCGCCACAGCCTCCGCGTAGCGCACCTCGAGGTCCGGCCGTCCCTGCACCGCGAACCAGGCAGCCTGCTCCTGGAAGAACGCCACGGAACCAGGGAAGAGCGGGGTGTACGCGAGCAACGCGTCAGACCACGCGCGGCTGGCCTCAAGCCCCTCAGCGCGCGCCTGGCGCGCCTGGGTCACCCAGGCCATGAACCAAGGCCGCGCCTCCTCTCCCCAAGGCAACTCCACCCGATGCCCCCGACGCAACAGGTCCCGCCCCCAGGCCTCGAGGTCCGCCGGGGTCAGGCCCTCAGGATCCTCGGCGAAGTAAACCCAGTACGGTTTCGTGCCTTCCGGCGGCGTCGGCAACACGGCTCCGCGCCCTAGCGCCGCCCAGTGCGCGCGCAACGCGGCCAACGCCTCCAGGCTGCGCCACTCCCCCGCGAACGGCCAGGGCCGCGTCAACTCCTCGAGCGTCATGCGGCGCCCATCCCGCAGCACGACCTCGAGCGCCTCGTCCGCCTCGAGGCCCTCGACCTCGGCCGGTGGATAGTACAGGCGCACAGCATCCGGGCGGTCAGGGTCCACCTCGATCAAGGCCAAGTCGCGGGCTACGTACACCCGGCCGTTCGCCAAGACCGGCCCGATCCACGCCGCGGGCTCGGGCAGAGGCAGCACCACCTCCCCAACCCGCAGCCCCTCGGGGGTCAGGGTGGGTTGCAACGCCACCACGCGCACCGCGCGCTCGAGCGGCTCCGGCGCGTGGTACAGGCGCACCGTGTACGTGCCCGGCACTTCTGGGACGTAGCGCCACTCGAACCGCCCGTCCAGGGCCTCCACCGTCTCCACCACGAGGCCTGTAGGCCCTTCGATCTCGAGGGGGTACGCTCCGGGCACCAGCCCTTCCCCCGCAATGAGGAGGGGTTCGCCCACCCGCCCCTCCCCGGGCACCGTGAGCACCTGGGCGAACGCAAGGCCCATCAACCACAAGATCCAAACGATACGCATACGCTCATTTTAAAAACACGCGTGCCGCACGTCCCTTCACGAAAGCCGTACGCCTCCGGCGTAGAATGGAGGCATGAGCCTGCTAGACATGATCGGCCCGGTAATGGTGGGCCCCTCCTCCAGCCACACCGCCGGCGCTTGTCGCATCGCGCTGCTCGCGCGTCACATGCTCCAATCCCCGCCGAAGCGGGTGGTGTTCGACCTGCACGGCTCGTTCGCCAAGACCGGCAAGGGGCACGGCACCCACCTGGCCCTCGCCGCTGGGGTGCAGGGCATGCGGCCGGACGACCCGCGCCTCCCGCAATCCCTGGAGCTTGCTGAGGCGGCGGGCCTCGAGATCCACTTCCGGAACGCGGAGCTGGGGGACGTACACCCCAACACCGTGCGCATCACGCTGGAGAACGACGAGGAGCGCGTGGTCACGATGGGCTCGAGCCTGGGCGGGGGAATCGTGCGGATCTTTAGCATCGACGGGTTCGAGGTGCGCGTGACCGGTCAAGCGCCGACCCTGTTGATCAAGAACGTGGACACCCCGGGCGTGATCGCGCGCGTCGCGCGGGTGATTGCGGACGATGAGGTGAACATCGCGTACCTGACCTGCGCGCGGCAAAAGCGCGGAGGAGAGGCGATGATGTCCATCGAGGTGGACCGCGACCTCTCACAGCCCGCGCTGGACTACCTGAACCACCTGTCCTACATCCTGTGGGTTCGGATGCTGCCTCAGGTCGCGGGCTGACCGGCACAAAAGAGAAAGGAATCCCTGCTATCCCCTCGCCGTTATCGTGTGCAGGGACAGGCCCCGGCTAAATCCTGGGGGCCTGCCTTAACCCTGCAGGTCCCCGGGTTTTTTCTCTGAAGCATCTAGCGCTAAATAGGCCCGCACCAAGGATCTAAACAGCTTGTTATGAGCCCCATGACCGAGCTTGAGGTGCACCAGCTCGTGCACAAGCACCTGGCGGCGAAACGCTGCAGATTGCCTTAGGAGGTCACTGTTCAGTGTGAGCCGCCCCCGGGTGGAGATGCTGGCCCATTTACGCTTCATGGGGCGCACGTGAATTTCCCGCAAGCGGTTTTCCACACCCATGCGCCGCGCCCACGCCCGAACCTCGGAAATGAGGACGTCACGGGGGATTGCGTCTGCATGAGCGTCTCCAGAAGAGGAAGCGGGCGCACCATTCATTGTGCAGCCCTCCTGAGCAGGCTCAGCATCTCGTCAGACCAACCCACCACATCCTTACCCTTTACGCCATCCTGGATCAAGATCTTATAAAGCCTTTTGCGGAGCTCTCGCTCTTGCGCAGCGCTGGTCGCCCAGTGGGGGAACGCCTTGAAAATTGGTTCAATGGATATGGCCAAGCGTTCAGCCCGTTCCGGATCAAAATCCTTCTGCATCCGCAACCACCACGCCACGGCAAAGGCCTCGTGGGAAAGATCGCTTTTCTGGCGTTGCTCCTGAGCGTCCTTGAGGTTGCGAACAAGCTCGGACAGTTCTTGCAAAGCCTGCTGACTGTTGATCTGCCGCTCCTCGAAAGCCCGGCGCACCGCCTCAGCCCGCTCACCAATAGGGATCAAATGAGGCTGTTCTTTACCCTTGGCTTCTACCAGCTGATGCAGCTCCTTGAGCAGGTTGAATACCTTAACCGTGTCCGGCACATCCTGCTTTATAAGCGCCAACAATGCGCCCGCCCCCAATTCATAGGTAACGGCAGGATCATGCACGGTATCCATGGTCGTGTGCTGCTGCACGATCTCTGCAGTCTTGCGCAAAAACGATTTATCCACCGGAACATGGGGCTCATAAGCGCTGCGCAGAAGCCGGTACATCTCCACGAGTGCCCGGTAATCCTCGAGAAATGGGCGCAGGAAGGGATCAGGGGAGAGAATCTCATACACTTCCTCCAGCTCCCGAAAATAGGTGTAGAACCCCTCACGCCTCTCCTTATCCCGGAAATACTCCAGGACAACCTCCACCGCCTTGTCCCCCCTCTTTCCATGGGTCAAGCGGAGAAACTCCCTGCGTCCCTGCTCCATCAGAGCGGCAAAGCGTTCTTCGAGAACCTCGAGCCCCTCGACCACGCCTTCCACATCCTGGGAATCAAAAGCCAAAGCGCGCTCTAAGTTATCAAAAATACCCACAAAATCCACAATCAGCCCGTTGGTCTTGCGGCGTCCCTCATCGTCTTCGTAGGGGCGGTTCACGCGCGCAATGGCTTGCAAAAGCACATGATCACGCATGGGTTTATCCAGATACATGCAGTACAGGATGGGCGCATCGTATCCAGTGAGCAATTTCTCAGTAACGATGAGGATTTCCGGCTGCTCGCCCGGCTTGCGGAATGCCTTACGCACCTGAGCCTCCTCATCGTCGCTGAGGTGGTAACGCCTGAGCTCTGCCGGATCGTTATGGCCACGGCTGATAACCACCCGGCTCATCTCCGGCGGCAAGTAACGGTCCAGCGCCTCCTTGTAGAAACCGCAAGCTTCGCGGTCTACGGCCACCAGGAAGGCCTTGTAGCCCATGGGTCGGATGTAGCGCTGAAAGTGATCAGCAACAAATGCAGCAATCTTTTCCACGCGCTCGCGGCTTTTAAGCATGTTTTTCAACGTGACAGCCCGGTCAAGCACGCGGTTGAGCTCCCCTACATCGGCCACGCCCTCCAACTCCGCAGCAGCCCAGAACTCCTGCTCCATCGCCTCCCGATCCACCACCAGATCGTTAGGAGCCATCTGGTAGTGTAGAGGCACGGTCGTGCCGTCCTCGATGGATTCACGAATGGAGTACTTGTCCAGATAACCGCCGGGATCCCCACCACCAAACACCTTGAAGGTGCCCTTACCGTGGGAAGTTTTGTCAATGGGGGTACCCGTAAAACCAATGAAGGTAGCGCTGGGGAGCGTACCCATGAGATAGTTCCCCAAGTCACCGCCGGTGGACCGGTGGGCCTCATCAATCAGCACGAAGATATTGTCGCGATCGCTCAGGTTGGCATCAGCCTTATCAAACTTGTGGATCATGGAAACGATCAAACCTCGGGTGTTGTTACGCAGAAGTTCACGCAGGTGGTGTTTACTCTGGGCCACGTGGACATGCCTAAAACCCACCGCCCCCAGGTTCTGAAAAAGCTGCTGCTGGAGCTCATTACGATCCACGATCATCAGTACCGTAGGATTTTCGAAGTGGGGGTCCTCCAGCAGTCGCTTAGCAACCGTAATCATGGTGTAGGTCTTACCGGAGCCCTGAGTATGCCAAACAAGGCCACGGCGCTTCCCCGGATCGCGCGAACGAGCAACAACCTTTTCCGTGGCGCGCATCTGGTGCGCTCTGAGCACCGCTTTGGTAAGCTCACCATCCTTGCGTACGAATAGGATGTAATCCGTAAGCACGCGCAGCAACCGCCGCGGGGATACAAAGCTTTTCACCAGCGTTTCAAAATCCCCTGCCTGCTCGTCCCGCCAGTTAAACAGCGACTTACGCGAGAGGCTCCACGTAGGCCCGTAGAAGAAACGAATCAGGTGAGTTAACTCAAAACTTGCACCTCCCGCATATCCCGCATAAACCTTCACCCCCTCCCCCCGGCGGCCAGAGACCCAGGGCATAGAGCTCCCGCAGGGCGACCTGCACCACGAGCTCAGGCAAGAGAACCCGCGCCGCCCGCTCCCTGGCCTCCCGCCAGCTTCCTTCCCCCTCCATGCCCACCCAGTGGGCCAACAGGTAGGCCAGAAGGGAAAGCACCAGAAAACGGTGCACCCCCAAAGCCGTCCGCTGCCCAAACTGCCCCAGGGAGAACTCGCTTTTCGCGGCGCGGAAGAAGTGCTCTATGGCAAACCGCCTCTTTCCCCAAGTAAGCGCCGTCCGGGGCGTGGCGGGAAAGGTGGCCACCACGTACCGCCACTCCCAGCCCCCTTGGGGCAGGGGGTAGCGGTACCAGGCCACCCAGACCGGGAAGGAAAGCCCCCAAAGGTAGACCCGGCTCCCCTGCCGCCTGAGGTCCCCAAGCCCTCCCCCTCCCCGCAGCCTCCGGTCCCGCCGCATCCCCACCACCGCTTCAAAACCCAACCGCTTCACCCCGAAAAGGAACCGGGTGGTGCCAAAGGCCGCATCCGCGGCCACCCGTATCCGGAAGGCCCGGCGCATCCAGGGGGGCAGAGAGGCCAGGAGGCTTAGGGCCAGGCGGGAGAGGGCCTTCTCCCCCTTGCCCCGCCAGAGGCGGTAGGCCCAAGGGATGCGGAGGTCTCCGTAGACGAGGTAGAGGACCACCAGATGGAGTCCCCACTTGCCGTGAAAAAGGAGAGGGGCAGGGCCTGGAAACGGCCCCGCTTCTCCAGAGTGACTAGGTCCAGGACCACCAGGAGACGGGGCTTGGGGCCTTTTCTTTCTGGCCCGGTCCAGGGCTTTCTCGGCCTCTTTTCTTGCCAGGCGGATGAGAGCGCGGGTGGGCCAGGGGTAGCGGTTGAGGAAGCGAGAGAGGGCGGAGGGGGACTTGACCTGGCTGTGCTGGGGTCTGGCCTTGCCGTGGCCGTGGAGGAGGAGCAAGAGCAGGGCCTTGAGGGATTCCTGGAGGTGGGGGCTTGGCAAAAGGGCCAGGAGGGTCCAAAGTAGGGACAGGGCCGCTTGGGTCATGGCACCCGTCATCAGACGGGAAACCAGCGGCCCCTTTCAAGTGGTCCTGGCGCATAGGTATCCCCAGGGTGCATAAGTGCAAGTTTTGAGTCCAATCAGCTGATCCGCCTCGGTTTCATCAGTTATCCCTACTGCTCTGAGGGCATCTCTCCTCTTCGTTCCGCTATTATCGTCTCTTGCATCGTTATCAAAAACAATGTAACAGGGGAGCCCATATGCGCTAAACAGCCGATACCATTTGGCAAGATTTCCCTTCCCCCCTACCCCCAGAATCGCGACTCCTTCGCGTTCTACGTCGAATCCTCGTTTTGCAAAGAGGATGGGAAGGGCCAACTCATCAGCCTGGCCTTCCACAAGCACAATGACTCGAGCGAAAAAGCCTGACAAAATGTCGCTTGTGGCATTTGCTGCATAGAAAGGCAGGATATTGCCTTCATTTACACGGTTGGAAGGTGCTCCCATGTGAATGCATTTTTGCACAAGATCGGCTCGAGACAACTGGCGTACCCGTGTAGATCCCTCCTCTTTATACACCAGCACAAGGCCCTCCAACCCTTCAATGGAGACAAAAGCCGGACTGTGCGTGGTCAAAAGTACCTGGAGTCCCTGTTGGCATCTTGACCGTAACCGACGGGCCAGCCATCTCTGGGCAAGCGGATGAAGATGGGCTTCTGGTTCCTCAACCACAAGAAGAATCCCACCGTGGAATGCCCGGGCATAAGCGTACGCAAAAGCAAGAGCCAGAACCTGCTGCTCTCCTGTTCCCATCTCTTCCAGTGTGCGAGGTTCGTCTCCTTCCGCAGCATGCAGTCGAAGGGCATGGAAGAAATTCACAGGATTATACGCTTCAAAGTCGACCTGGAGACGGTGTGGCATATTGGCAATCAGGTCGCCAAACTCATCCTGAAGGTTTTCTACAAAGTCTTTGAATTCTGGAACCTCATGAAACTTTCCCTTAATCTGCCCAAAGAGATTTTCGAGGTCATTGCGGACCTGATCATGCCCGCTCAGGGCGCGATGAAAGCGATGCATAAGACGGCTGAGTAGCGTCCACTTTGAAGAATAGCTGAGGTGATAGTGGAGGCTTCGCTCCGCCTCAACTACCATGGCTATACAAGTGTCACGATCTTCTGTTTTTATATACCTCTCCTCACCATAGGGTTTGAAACCACGAAAATAGATTGGTTCTTCTGATGAAGGGTCATAACACCATACAAGACGAGAAAATCGCCCGCCAAGCGGGTCATCTGGGTTGAATTCAATTTCAATTCTGATTGCTCGATTTCTTTCACGACCAAAGAACTCATAATCCTCCGGCTCGTGGTTACCGGGCCAGGAAGGTCCTAACACAAGCTGAAGGGCCCTTACGATGTTGGATTTGCCAGCGTTATTCTCTCCCATAAGAACCACAGGCTGATCTTGGGGAAATATGATCTCGATTGGATCACGGATGGAACGATACCCCTCAATGGTTAGCTTTCTGATTCGTGCCATAAGATGCCTCCTTTTGAGTCCTATATGTCCCCATTTTGGCCCCTTTGAGCCGTTTCTGACCCCTTTTTGAGCCCTTTGAGCCCTTTATGAGCCGTTAGCGTGTAATAAACACCACGGCCTGCGGTACCCTCTCTTTCCAAAATGCCCAGACGGACCAGCGCGTCCAAATCACGGGTGGCCGTTGGCTTGGAAACGCCGGTGATTTGCTGGTATTTCGTATTGGTGATTTTCCCGTGCTCCTTCACATACAGCACCGCCTGGATCTGCCGCTTGTTCAGCCCTATCGCCCGCAGCCGCTCCGGCGTGTAGGGGTCCTTGCTGAAGACCACCCGCACCCCGCCCTGCCAGTTGGCGAATTCAGGATCGGGCAGGCCCTGTTCCCGGCAAAGCTGAACGATGCGCGTGGTCCCCGTGCCCCAGCGCTCGATCACGCCGGCAAAGTAGAAGGCCTGGGCGATCAGCGGGTTACGCAGCACCGATCTGTGTGGTCCATACAGCGCCTCCGGCGTCAGCGGCGGCGGTAGTTCGCCCGGGCTCCAGACTTCCAGACGATCCTCTTCCAGCCGAATCTGAATGTCGGCCGGATAGGTGTAATCGCGGTGGACGAGCGCATTGACCACCGCCTCGCGCAGGGCATCCAGCGGATACTCCCAGACCTCCTTGCGCTGAAGCCCCTCAAGCGTGGCCTCCTCGACCTTGATCTCAAAGCGCACCTTGAGCACCTGGCGGAAGCGCGCCATGGCCCCCTCCAGTTGCTCCCAGAGCGTGCCCTGAAAGTCGTGGCTGTCCAGAATCTCGTTGCCGCGGAACATTCCGATGCGCACCTGGGCCTGAGGAAAGAGCCGCTGCGGGCGCTTCCCGAAAAGCAACACCCCGGCGTTCGTGAGCCGCCCGTCACTCAAAAGCCCGAGGTTTTGCAGTGCCTGATCGGGGTTTTCGGGATCCAGGTGGGGAAGCCGGGCGCGGGCAAGACGGGCAAAGTGGGCGAACGCTTCCGGGTCCATCTCGCCCAGCGTCCACTCGCTGGGCAAACCGTCCCAACTGCGGCCAGAGCGCTCCAGGAGGTGGCGGGCCAGTTCGTCCGGTGCAAAGTCCCGATTGGTCGTGCCAACTCGGCGAAGATACCGACCGCCGTAAGGGACCAGGCCGGATGCCGGTTCTACCCGGATTTCCAGCACCGGACGTCCCTCCATCTCCACGACCCGGATGGACGGTGTAATGCCCAGATGGGCGGCGATGAGGTTCGTTATCCGCTGGATTTCCCGGTCGTCCACCTTCACCCCCACGATCCCGCCATCTTCGCGAATGCCCACGAGGAGCGTTCCGCCGCGGGTGTTGGCGAAGGCCGCCAGGTCCTCCAGGGCACGGTCGGTCCACTGCCGTTTGAACTCCACGGTTTCGCTTTCTTGCAGGTCGATCCTGGGCACTGTTACTCTACCATCCCCAAAATGTGCAATGCCTCATTCAACTTCCGATCCGCATCAGCGCGTTCCTCTTCCGCCTCGCGCAGAAGCACCACCGCTTCTTCCAGCGGTAGCACCTCTTCTTGGTCGTTGCTCGCCACATAGCGGCTGGGGGAAAGGTTGTAGTCGTTGCGGGCAGCTTCGTCGTTGGTGATGATGGCCGAAAGCCCCTCCTCGGCCTTCCATTCGTGGTAGAGCCGGGCGATGGTCTCGATGTGCTCCTCGGCCAGGTAGTTCTTGGGCCGCCCCTTGGCGAACAGTTTGCTGGCGTTGATGAGCAGGATTTCACCGGGGTGGCGTTTGCGACGATTGACCACCAGGATGATGCCCGGCGCGGTGGTGTTGTAGAACAGGTTTTCGGGGAGGAGCACCACCGCCTCGATCAGGTCCGCTTCGACAAACGCCTTGCGAATATCCCGCTCGCGGTTGCTGCCCTGCGTGCCGCTCCCACGGCTCACCGCGCCCGTATCGAGCACCACTGCCATGCGCCCCGTGTCGCTCAGGGAGGCCAGCATGTGCTGCAGCCAGCCCCAGTCCGCGGTAGAGGCCGGCGGGGTGCCGAAGGCAAAGCGCTCGTAGGGGTCGTTCTCATACACCTCGGTGGGGAAGATCTGGTTCCACATGGGGTTGGCCACCACCAGGTCAAAGCGCATGAGCCGGCCGCTCGCGTCCTTGAAGGCGGGGTTGCGCATGGTGTCGCCCAGGCGGATGTCGGCCTCCATGTCGTGGATGACCGCGTTCATGCGGGCCATCGCGAAGGTCGCGGGGTTGATCTCCTGACCATAGAGTTGCAAGGGTGCGTGTTCGGGTGGCAAGCAGCGGTGGCCGTTTTGTTGTTCACCGTGGGTTTCCAGCAGGCGGAGGTGGCACTTGATGAGCAACCCGCCGGAGCCGCAGGCCGGGTCGTAGACGGTCATGCCGGGCTCGGGCTCCAGGATGCGGGCCATGAGCACCGCCACCTCGCGCGGGGTGTAGAACTCGCCCGCGCTTTGCCCCTGGCCCTCGGCGAATTTCCGCAAAAGGTACTCATACGCCCGGCCCAGGATGTCCGGCTCCACATCCTGCAGGCCCAAACGATGGTGGGAGAGCACATCCACCAGCCTGGCCAGGTACTCGTCGGGTACGATGCGCTGCCCGGCGGCTGTGGCGTTGAAGTCCACCAGGTCAATCACGCCCTGCAGGCGTGGGTTTTCGCGGGCCACGGCGCGCACTGCATCGGTGAGGAACTGTCCAAGTCCAGCCCGACCGTGGGCGCGGATACGTGGCCAGCGTGCATTTTCCGGAATATAAAAGCGCACCGAGCCGCGGCCTCTGGAAATGGTGCCGCCCGCGCGTTCATCCTCAATGATCTGTTCGGCGGTCTCTCGATCGCCGTACTCCTCGGCCAGGCGCTCAAGCTCATCCTCAAAGACGTCGGAAAGCCGTTTCAGAAAGACCAGGGGGAGGATGTAGTCCTTAAACTTCGGCGCGTCCACCGGCCCGCGAATGGCGCAAGCAGCTTCCCAAAGCCAGGTTTCTAGTGTGTTGATATCGACAGGCATAAACAGCACTCCCTTTCTTCAATTATGGCGCATCTGCCCGAGCCGTCCTGCCGAGTATGCACCGGAGCCCTAGGAGCCCTAAGTGTTCAGTTTGTTCAGTACTTACTAAATCATTCAAACCAGAGGTGTAGCCTGGGAGCTGGAGGCTAGGATGCGTGCACCGCAGGGCGCGGACCGGGTGCAGGAGTTTGTTGAGGCGGTCGGCGCCTTCTTCGAGGAAGGCGGGCTGCCGCGCATGGCCGGACGCATCTTCGGGTACCTCCTGATCTCCGTTCCCCCCGAACAATCCCTCGAGGCCATCGCGCAGGCGCTCAGCACAAGCAAGGCCTCCATCAGCACCAACACCCGGCTCCTCATCCAGATCGGGATGCTCGAGCGCCTCAAGCGCCCCGGCGACCGCAAGGTCTACTACCGGATCCGGCCTGGCAGCTTCTACACCGCCGTCAAGGCGCAACTCGAGCGCATCACCCGGTTTCGTCTCCTGAGTGAGGAGGGCCTCGAGCTGCTCGCGGACCAGCCTCCTGAGCTGCGCGCGCGGCTTATGGAGCTTCGCGAGATGTACGCGTTCTTTGAGCGCGAACTCCCAGCCGTCCTCGCGCGCTGGGAGGCCACTCACAAGGAGAAGCAACCATGACGCTCCTACGGCTTGCCTGGCGTAACATCTGGCGGCACCGGCAACGCACGGTCCTGCTCGTGATCGTGGTGGCGTACGCCACGCTGACCACCGTGTTCTTCTGGAGCTTCGCGGACGGGTACGCGGCCTCCGTTATCGACGCGCACGCCCGGTACATCGCCGCGCCCGTGCGCGTCGCGAGCGTCGCGTGGTACGCCGACCCCGACCCCGAGAACGGCCTGCCTTCCCTCGAGGTGCTCTCGTCCCTCGAGGCGGTGCCTGGGGTGCGGGCCGTCGCGCCGCGGCTCGAGTTCCCCGCGTTGTTGCGTTCGGCCTATGCCTCTGAGCCGGTCACGGCCCGCGGGGTCGACCCGAGCCTCGAGCCGCGGGTCAGCCGCGTCCCCCAGAAGGTACGGCAGGGGCGTTGGCTCGAGGGGCCGGGGGAGGTCGTGCTGGGGTATAAGCTCGCCGAGCGCTTGGACGTGCGCCTTGGGGAGCGGGTGGTTCTTGACACGGCCGCCCTCGCCGGGCCGCAAGCGCGGGGGCTCACGCTCGTTGGGATCGTGGATGCGGGCGTCAGCACCGTGGACCACGCCGCGGTGTTCGTGCACCTTGCGGACGCTCGGGCGTTGACCGGCCTGGACACCGCGACCACCTTGGCTTTGGACGTGCCGCGTGGGCGCGAGGCTGAGGTCGCGCGACGCGCGCAGGCCGTCCTGCCCGAGGGGCTAGAGGCCCGGCAGGTGTGGGACCTGATTGGCCCCATTAAGACGGACGTGCAGGCCTCCAAGATCATGGCCATTCCGATCGGTTTGCTCTTCGCGTTGTTCGCGGCGGCCGCCGTGACCAGTACGGTCCTCGTCAGCGTGATGGAGCGCACCCGGGAGTTCGGTGTGATCGCGGCTCTCGGGTTAAGCACCCGCAGCCTGGCCGGCCTTGTCGCGCTGGAGTCCATCCTGGCCACCACCCTCGGGTGGGTGGCGGGGCTTGTGCTCGGGTACGCGCTCATCACGTACACCGCGACCCATAACGTTTTCGGCCCGCTGTTCGCCGCGAGCGGCGAAGCCTTTACCGCCGCGGGGCTCACCGAGGAGTTCTACACCGTCGTGCATCCAATCTACGCCCTGTACGCCCTGGCCACCGTCGTCTTCGCCGGGCTTCTCGCCACCCTTATCCCGGGGCGTCGGGTCCGCGGGTTAAACCCCGCGGAAGCCATGCGGGCGGAGTAAGGAGGTACCATGCGCCGATGCATTCCCCTACTGGCCCTCACCACCCTCGCTTTCTCGTTCGTGCAAGCACAAGACGCGAACGCCGCGCTCGAGGCCGTGATGGACAACCTCCGGGGCGGCAGCCTCGAGGCTACCCTCATCCTGCGGGTCGAGCGCCCCGACCGAACCACCCAGTACGTGATGGCGTTCGTGAGTGACGGTGAGGACCGCGCGTTGGTGCGGGTTCTTGAGCCGCCCCGTGACGCGGGGCAGGCGTACCTCACGGTCGGGGAGAACCTGTGGATCTATAACCCGCGGCTCAAACGCGCCCTGCGCCTGCCGCCCAGCGGGCGAAGCGACCGGTTCTTGGGGTCCGACCTCAGCTATAACGACCTCGCCGGGCGTGACCTCGAGCGGAACTACACCGTCACGCTGACCGAAAGCGGCTCGGAGCTGGTGTTTACCCTCTCCCCTAAGCCCGGCGCGCCCACGCCGTTCGGTCGGGTCGTCGTTACCGCGGAGGCTGCGCGTAAGGTGCCTAAGGAGGTGGTGTACTACGACCAGCGCGGCAACCCGGTGAAGCGCATCGTGTTCTCCAAGGTTATCGAAGCCGAAGCGCTGTTCTTCCCTACCCGCATCGAGGTGCTCGACCTCACGCGCGAGGGCTACCGCACCACGCTCGAGATGCGGGACTTGCGGTTTGGGGTGGAGATCCCCGAAGCGTGTTTTCGCCCCGAAGCTTTGGAGCGAGGCTGCCTTTAGGAGGGTGGGATGTGGGCGTTCGCTTGGCGTAACCTGTGGCGGCACAAGAGCCGGAACCTCCTGACCGCGGCCGCGGTCGCGTTCGTGGTCATGTCCACCCTGGTCTACTTCGGCCTCGGGGAAGCCATGAAGAACGGGATGTTTCAGCTCCTCACCAAGAACTCGGGCCACCTCTCGGTACGCGTGAAGGACTGGCGGGAGGTGCGGGAGTTCGACCGCCTGCTCATCCGCGACGCCGAGGCCCTCGAGGCCCGCATCCGAAGGGCCGCGCCGCAAGCCACCCTGAGGGCGGTTCTGGAGGTGCCCGCGCTTCTCGCGGGAGAGACCCGCTCGCGGGGCGTGCAGCTCATCGGCGTTCGGGGGTTCACCGAGCACCTCGAGGAATACCTCGCCGCCGGACGCCTGCCCGAACCGGGCGCGCTGGAGGAAATCGCGTTGGGCCGCGCCTTGGCCGAGGCCCTCAAGGTGGGGCTAGGCGATCCCGTCTTTGCCTTCGCGCCCGGAACGGAGGGAATCGGCGCGGCGGCGTACACCGTGGTGGGTCTTCTGGACTTCCCCGAGAGCGCCGTGGAGGGCCGCGTGGCTTACACCAGCCTCGAGGCCGCGCAAGAGCTCGCCGCTCCCGGGGCGGTGACGCGGTTCGAGCTCCATCTGCCCGGCCTCACGAAGCTGAACCAGGAGCCTGAAGTCTTTCGCTTGCAGGACCGGCTCGCCGCGGAGCTCGGCCCTAGCCTCGCGATCGAGAACTGGCGGGAGGCCAACCCCGAGCTCGCCACGTACCTAGAGCTCACCGATCCTCTCCTCCTCGTCTACTCCGCCATCTTCTTTATCCTCGCCGCGATGCTCGTCGTGAACACGATTTACCTCGGGCTGGTGGAGCGCATTCGGGAGTTCGGCGTGATCATCGCGCTGGGCGCGAACCGCTGGCAAGTGATGCGCATGGTGATCCTGGAAAGCCTCGCCCTCGTCGGTGTCGGTAGCCTCGCGGGCAGCGCTGTGGGCCTGGCCCTCGTCGCGCTCATGAGCCGCGGGTTCAGCTTCCCCGGAAGCATCGCCGAGATCTACGCGGAGTTCGGGATCCCTACCGTCATGTACGCCAGCATCACCCCAACGCAGGTCCTAGCCACGCTCATGCTGGCCTTCATCACCGCCCTCTTCGCCGCGGCCTGGCCGGCCTGGGTCGCGGGAAAGCTCGAGCCGGTCGAGGCCATGCGGTTCACCGCTTAGGGAGGCGATCGTGAAACCCATACTGCGCGCGCGAAACGTCAGCAAGGTTTACCGGGGCGACGGCGTCGAGACCTGGGCCCTTCGGGGCGTAGACCTCGAGATCTACCCCGGCGAGTTCACCGCCATCGCCGGGCCCAGCGGCTCCGGTAAAAGCACCCTCCTTCACCTCCTCGGGGGGCTGGACCTCCCCACCGAAGGGGAGGTGTGGCTCGAGGAGACCCGCCTCGACCGCCTCAACGCCACCGAACGCGCCCGGGTTCGCTTGCACAAGATCGGGTTCGTGTTCCAATCCTACAACCTCATCCCCGTACTCACCGCGCTGGAGAACGCGGCCTTCGTCCTCGAGCTGCGCGGCGCGCCCCGGCAGGAGCGGGAGCGCCGGGCCCTCGAGGCGCTCGAGGTGCTCGGGGTGCGCGCGTTGAGCCACCGCCGCCCCAACCAGCTCTCCGGCGGGCAGCAGCAGCGCGTTGCGGTCGCGCGGGCCTTGGCCGCGCGGCCCCAGGTGGTGCTGGCCGACGAGCCGACCGCGAACCTCGACTCCAGAACGGGCCTCGCCCTGATCGAGCACATGAAGCGCCTCAACCAGGAGCACGGGATCACCTTCGTCTTTTCCACGCACGACCCGCGCCTGCTCGAGCACGTGCGGCGCACGGTGCACCTCGAGGACGGAAGGGTGGCCAGGGTCGAGGAGGCCTCTGTATGAAGCGGATCCTGGCGGTCCTGGTCTGTATAGGGTTCGCCGCCGCCCAAGCCCCTCAGGTGCACGGCTCGCTCGCCTGGGGGTTTGGCGCTCACGCCACGCCCGGCCTGCCTCCGCTCGCCGAGTGGGGCCTTTCCGGGCACCTCGAGGGCCGCTACGAAGTGGGGGCGTTCTCCGTCGAAGCGGTGCTGGACCCTTCCTTTCGGGCGCTTCCGTCCGGGGAGGGCCAGGCCGTGCTTGGCTTGCGTGAGGCCTTTCTGCGGTACCGCTCTCCAAGGTTCGACGTGACGCTGGGCAAGCTGCGCTTTCCTTTGGAGACGGGCCGCCTGCTCCTTCCGTTTGCGCTGGATGAGGTCAGCGCGGCCGGGGTGCGCCAAGGGGTTTGGGCTGCTCAGGTGGACGCGTTTTTCGGCGCGACGCGACTGGGCGTGGCCCTCGCCTATCGTGATGCCCACTGGGTTCCCCTCCTCCGGGCGCAGCGCTCCTTCGGGAGCCTGGATCTTTCCGGGAACGCCCTGTACGTCGACGGGCGCGCCGCGGTGAGCCTCGGAGGCAGCGGCCTCGTGGGCACGCTGGTAGCGCATGGGGAGGCCTGGGGGTTCACCGCGCCGTTCGAGGGTCGCGTCCTGGTGGGTCTGAACGGTTTTCTAAACGAAGCGCTCTGGACGCTTGAAGGCGCATGGATCCCGTGCCGCCCGCAGGTGGCCGGGCAGTTACTCCTCCCCCTCAGCGAAACCGACCTGCTCGCGGTGGACGGGCGCGCCTTACTCAAGGCTGAGTCCGAAGGGCACCTCACCATCCAGTTAAGCCGAGCTTTGGCCGACGGCGAGTACGCCCTCGCGCTCCTGGGTGGGTTCGGACCGGGGTCCCCGACGTACGGGGTGCGCGTCGAGACCCGGTCCTTCTTTTAGCGGCGCTCGAGCCTGCCCCCTAGTCAGAGGAGTGGGTTACGAGTATAACAGTCGGGGAGGTGTTATGAGCTTAACCCTCAACGCGCTGGCCGAGCTTACGGGCCGCGCCTCGGAGCACCTGTTGGCGGAGGAGGTCGAGGAGTCCGGGCTGGACCGGGAAGCGGTGCTTTCCGCCATGCGGGAACGGCTCGCGGTGATGCGGGAGTCCATCACGCGGGGGCTACAAAGCGACGCGCCTTCCGTCGCGGGGATGGTGGGCTGGAACGCGAAAACCCTATGGGACGCGCCGGACCCCTTGAACGCCCCGCTCTTAAAGCGCGTGCAGGCCTACGCGATGGCGGTGAACGAGGAGAACGCGCGCATGGGGCGGATCGTGGCCGCGCCCACGGCGGGCAGCGCGGGCACCGTGCCGGGCGCACTCATAGGGGTGGCCGACCACCTGGGGCTCGAGGACGAGGATCTCGTGATGCCGCTCGTGCTCGCGGCTGGGGTGGGCAAGATCATCAGCCGCACGATCTACATCGCGGGGGCCTCGGGGGGATGCCAGGCCGAGATCGGCTCCTCCGCGGCGATGGCCGCCGCGGCCGTTACGGAACTCCTCGGCGGCGGCCCGGAGGCCTGCGCGCACGCCGCAGCGCTCGCTTTGCAGAACACGTTGGGGTTGGTGTGTGACCCCGTGGGGGGGTTCGTCGAGGTGCCGTGCGTCATGCGGAACGGGTTCTACGCGGTGCACGCCGTGTCCGCCGCGCAGCAGGCCCTGGCCGGGATTCGCAGCGTGATCCCCCCGGACGAGGTGATTCTCGCTATGGCCAGCATCGGGCGGTTGCTGCCGCTCGAGCTGAAGGAGACCGGCGAGGGCGGGCTGGCCGACACGCCTACCGGCCGTAAGCTCGCGGCGCGCGCCCTGGGGGAGGACGAGGAGGCAGATCCGGAGGGTTAACCAACCTTGAACCCGCGGTGCTGCGCTTCGCCCTCGGGCTCCACGTGAATCGTGACCTGCGCGTCCGGCACCGCGGTTTTAAGCGCGACCTCGAGGCGGTCGCAGATGCGGTGCGCTTCCTCCACGCTCAAGGTGCCGGGCACCACCAGGTGGAACTCGATGAAGGTCCAAGGCCCGGCCCGGCGGGTCTTGAGGTCGTGCGCCTCCAGCGCGCCTTCCATCGCGCCCGCGATCACCCCGCGCACCCGCTCCAACTCCTCCGGCGGCAACCCTTCATCCATCAGGCCGCCGACGGAGTCCCGCACGAGCCGCCCGCCGACCCACACGACGTGGACCGCGACGCCCAAGGCGATCAGCGGGTCCAGCACCCACCAGCCCGTCGCCCAGGAAAGCCCCACCCCGAGCCACACCCCCGCCGAGGTGACCACGTCCGCGGCGACGTGATGCCCGTCCGCCACGACTGCGGGCGAGCGCCGCGCGCGCCCCACCCGGATCAGGTACATGGCCAGCGCGGCGTTCACCAACGCGGCCAGTAGGGAAACCGCCAGGCCCGCCCCCAGCCCGGCGAGTGGAAGCGGATCAAACAGCCGCCCCCAGGCCTCCCGTACGATCGCAAGGGCGGCCAGCACGATCAACACGCCTTCGAGGACCGCGGAGAAGTACTCGGCCTTGGTGTGCCCGAAGGGATGGTTCTCGTCCGGCGGGCGGCGCGAGACGCGCACCGCCAACAGCGCCGCCACCGCTGCCGCGACGTTCACGGCCGACTCGAGGGCGTCCGAGTACAGCGCGACCGAACCGGTGAGCTGGTAAGCGAGCCACTTCAGCCCCAGCACCACCAGACCCACCGCCAGACTGACTCGAGCGGCCGTTAGGGGGGATGCTGGCTCTACCGTCACGCGAAGCACACTCCTATCCCAAGGACGCGCACGGTGGGCTCCAGCCATCCGTGCGCGTCGCGATCAAGGCGTTCCAGAGCCCCTACCGTTGAGCATACACAGCCCGCGGCGGCAGGGGTTACGCCTCCTCTTCCGAGACCGGCTCCGCTTCCCCTGGCCTGCGGGGCTTAAGGAGCGGGAAGAGAATCACGTCGCGGATGGAGGGCATGTCGGTGAGGATCATGGTGAGGCGGTCGATCCCGATGCCCAGCCCGCCCGCCGGAGGCATGGCGTGCTCGAGGGCCACGAGGAAGTCCTCGTCGTACCCGTGCGCTTCCTCGTCGCCTGCCTCGCGCCGCCGAGCCTGCTCCTCGAAGCGCGCTCGCTGGTCCAGGGGGTCGTTCAGCTCGGAGTACGCGGGGGCGAGCTCGAGGCCCGCGACGAACAGGTCCCACCGCTCGGTGAGGCCGGGTTTCTCCCGGTGCTTCTTGGCGAGCGGGCTGATAGCGAGGGGGAAGTCGTAGACGAAGGTGGGGTTCCAGAGCTCGGCCTCCACGTAGTGCTCGAAGAGCTTGTCGAGCAGCTTGTAGCTCGGCACGTCCGCGAACTCCGGGTGCTTGGCCCGCGCCCAGCGCTGGAGCTGCTCGAGGTCGAGCGGATCAAAATCCAGGCCGGCCCGTTCCTTTAGGGTCTCCACGAAGGAGATGCGCTTAAACGGCGGGGTGAAGTCGATCTCGCGCCCTTGGTAGGGCACCGTGTACGAGCCGTGGATGGCCTTGGCGAGGCTGGAGAGGAGGTCCTCGACGAGCTGGGCCACGTCGTTGTAGTCGGCGTAGGCCCAGTACAGCTCGAGCATGGTGAACTCGGGGTTGTGCTGGGCGTCGATGCCTTCGTTACGGAAAACCCGGCCGATCTCGAAGACCTTCTCGAACCCGCCGACCAGGAGGCGCTTGAGGGGCAGCTCGAGGGCGATGCGCAGCTCGAACTCGGTTCCGAGCGCGTTGTGGTAGGTGCGGAAGGGGCGCGCCTCGGTCCCGCCGGCGGTAGGCACGATCACCGGGGTTTCCACCTCGAGGAACCCGCGGTCCTCGAGGAACCGCCGCACGAAACGCACGATCTGCGCGCGTTTCTTGAAGACCTCGCGCACCTCGGGGTTCACGATGAGGTCGAGGTAGCGCTGGCGGTAACGCACCTCCTTGTCGCGGATGCCGTGCCACTTGTCCGGCAAGGGGCGGAGGCTTTTCACGAGCAGCGTCCAGCGCGTGACCCGCACCGTGATCTCTCCGGTCTTCGTGGTGAAGACCGTACCCTCCACGCCAATGATATCCCCGATGTCCAGCTTCTTCAGGAGGTTGTAGTCCGGGGTCTCCTGCTTGTTGAAGTACAGCTGAATCCGCCCGGAGCCGTCCAGAAGGTGCGCGAACGTCACCTTGCCCATGCGGCGCAGGGCCACGAGCCGGCCCGCGAGCCGCACCACCTCCGGCCACTCCTCCCCAGGACCGGCGCCCGCGTGGGCCTCGAGGATCTGCGCGGCGTCGTGGGTCTTGGGGTAGCGGTAGGGGTACGCCTCGTACCCCGCCTCCTTTAGGGCTTCCAGGTTCCGCAAGCGCTGCTGGGTCTGCTCACTCCACTCCGGCATACTCACTCCAGCGCATCAACGGCTCGAGGCGGCCGAGGACGTCGCGCCCCCGCGCCGAAGACCTCGAGCCCAAGGGGTTATCCCACCGAGATAATGCGGTACTCGCGAATCCCGCGGGGCGTCTCCACCCGGACGCTCTCGCCCTCCCGGCGACCGAGGAGTGCGCTGCCCACCGGGGACTCGTCGGAAATCTTGAGGGGTTCCTCCAAGACCGAGGCTTCCGCAGGCGCCACGATCTGGATCTCGTACCCCTCGCCCGACTCCGCGTCCTGCAGCACCAGGCGGCTCCCCAACGCCACGACCTGCCCGCCCTGGCTGTCCTCCAGGATCACCGCCCGCGAAAGCGTGTCCTCAAGAGAGTCGATCCGCGCCTCGATCCGCGCTTTTTCGCGCTTGGCGTCCTCGAGACCGGAGTCCTCGTAGTCCTCGAAGGACTCCATCTGCTCCTGAAGGATGCGCGTGGCTTCCGCCAGGCGCTGGTACTCCTGCTCGAGCTGGGCCTTTAGGCGTTCGTACCCCGCCTTGGTCAGCTTGATCTCCCGTGCCATCGTCCCTCCGTCCTCGGAAAAACCCAGGGATCCCCTGGGTATCACTCAGTGTAGTATACCGCGACGGAGGATTTCCCTCAAATGCTCAGGCCGCGCCCGTTCCCGGCAAGCCTCGGTGTCCTCGCACAGGGTCAGGTACCGGAAGCGACGCCCCCCCGAGTCCGGCACCACCCCCCGCACGAAGACCGCTGTCGTTCGGGAGATCTGCACGCGGCAGGCCTCGCACAGGACCGGCTTGATGGAGGGCTGCATCTGGATCGGCTCGAACACCATGTGCAGGGGATCCTCCTGGATGTGGATGTACCCCTGGGCATCCCGGTAGTACAACACCTCCCCAGGAGGCAGCAAGGCCGGGGAGGTGCCAGGAAAGAGCTCGAGGATGAGCTCCCGCTCATCGAAGGTGTCCTCGTTCATAGTCCTTCCATCATAACAACGCCCGACCCTGCGCGGAACGGCTCCCTCACAATTTCCTAGCCCGCCACCCCAGGGTAGACTCGAGGGCGTGAAGCGGTTCTGGTGGTTCTTCTTCGGGATGGTTTTCTTTTTTTCTGGGCTCGTAGCCGCCCTCGTGTGGCGCGGCACGCGGCCGTTCCCCGCCGAACCTTTGGCCGTGGCCGCCCTTCGGTCCGAAGAGGCGGTGCGCGTCGTGGAAACCGCGTACGGCTGGGCCTTCCAGCCCACACGCGAGGTGCAGGGCGGGTTCGTCTTCTACCCCGGCGGGCGGGTGGACCCTCGAGCGTACGCGCCGCTACTGCGCCCCCTGGCCGAGGCGGGGTATCTCGTCGCGCTGCTCAAGGTGCCCTTTCACCTCGCCATCACCGCGCCGGACAAGGCGCTCGAAGCCATGCGCGCCCACCCCGAGGTCTCCCGCTGGGTGGTGGGCGGGCACAGCCTGGGCGGCGTGGCTGCGGCCAGCTTCGCCCAGGGTCACGAGGTCGCCGGGCTGGTGCTATGGGCGGCGTACCCCCAGGACGACCTGTCGGAACGCCCCTTGCCTGTCCTGGCCATATACGCCACGCACGACGGGCTCGTGCCGCCGGAAACCGCGCAAGAGAAACAGGCCTTCCTCCCCCCGAACGCCAGGATCGTCTGGATCGAGGGCGGCAACCACGCGGGGTTCGGGGCCTACGGCGCGCAACCCGGGGACCGGGAAGCTCGCATTGAACGCCGCGCGCAATGGGAGCAGGTTCTTCAAGCCACGCGCGCTTTCCTTGATGAAGCCCTGACACGCCCGTGATACGGAGGAGGCATGCGCATCCTCGTGCTTTGCACCCATAACTCCGCGCGCAGCCAGATGGCCGAAGGGTGGCTGCGCTACCACGCGCAACAAGCGGGGCTCGCGCTCGAGGTGTGGTCCGCGGGCACCCAAGCCACCCGGGTTAAGGAAGAAGCCCGCACGGTCATGGCCGAGGTGGGGATCGACCTCACGGGCCACACCTCCAAAACCCTCCACGAGGTCCCGGACCCCTGGAACTTCGACCTGGTCCTCACCGTCTGCGACGCCGCGGCCGAGGCCTGCCCGGCCTACCCCGCCCGCACCCGGAGGCGGCACGTGCCCTTCCCGGACCCGAGCGGGCAGGATCTCGAGGCCTGGCGCCGGGTACGGGACGCGCTAGGGCGCGCCAGCCAGGCCCTCATCGCCGCCCTAAAGGCCGGGCAGGTCCCCGAGGCCGCCGAACTCGAGCGCGCAGCCTACGGCGGCGCGAACGCGCCCCACTGACCGCAGCCGGCGGAGCCCCTCTCGTAGAATGAGCGCGTGCTGCCCGAGGCCTTAACCCCGCACCGCAGCTACGCCGAGTGGCTGCGCGCCCTTCCCGGGTACGCCAACCAGATTCGGTTCTCTCGCCTGCTTCCGGCCCGCCCCCCCCAGTGCGTGCCCTACGACGGCGCGTACGCCGGGGTCCTCGAGGTGCTCGGCCTCGAGCCGTTCGCGCACCAGGCCGAGGCGTTCCGCGTCCTCGAGGCGGGCCGGAACCTGGTGATGGCCACCCCCACGGCCTCCGGAAAGAGCCTGGTCTTTCAGGTGCCGACCCTCAAGGCGATGCTCGAGGGGCATAGCGTCCTCTTCCTCTACCCCACCAAGGCCCTCGCCCGCGACCAGCTCGAGCGGTTGCGGGATCTCGCCGAGCCCTTCGGGCTTCAGGACCGCGTGCACGCTTATGACGGGGACACCCCCGCCCCCAAACGCCGGCAGGCGCGCGAGCGCGCGCGGGCCCTCCTCACCAACCCGGATATGCTGCACTTCGGCATCCTGCCGCGCCACACGGACTGGGCGCATTTCCTCGCGCGCCTCGCGTTTGTTGTGGTGGACGAGCTGCACTACTACCGGGGGGTGTTCGGCACGCACGTGGCCCTCCTCCTCCGGCGCCTCCTCCGCGTCGCGCAGCATTATGGGGCGCACCCGCAGCTCATCGCGGCCTCGGCCACGATTCAAAACCCCCAGGAGCACGCGGAGCACCTGTTCGGGGAGGCCTTCACCTGCGTCTCGGCCGAGACGCGCCCCACCCCGCGGGAGTTCGTGCTTTGGGTGCCCCGAGCGCTCGACAAGCAAGGACTCGCGCGCCGCAGCGCGAACATGGAGGCCGCGGAGCTCGCGGTGTACGCCGCTGAAAGCGGCCTCAAAACCCTGATCTTCGCGGGAAGCCGCAAAACCGCTGAGCTGATCGGGCTGTACGCCAAAACCTCCCCCGCCGGCGAGTGCATCCGCACCTACCGCGCCGGGTACACCGCCCGCGAGCGGCGCGCCCTCGAGGCCGCCTTCCGCGCCGGGGAGGTCAGGGTGCTCGTCTCCACCAGCGCGCTCGAGCTCGGCATCGATATCGGGGACCTGGACGCAGTGGTGCTCGTGGGGTACCCGGGCTCCATCAACGCCTTCTGGCAACGAGCGGGGCGGGCCGGACGGAGCGGCCGCCGCGCGCTCGTGCTCTGGATTCCCCGCGAGGACCCCTTGGACGAGTACTTCCTGCACCGGCCCGAGTTGCTGCTCGCGAGCGCACCGGAAGCCGCGGTCGCGGACCCCTTCAACCCGTACCTGTACCCCCCGCACCTGCACTGCGCCGCGCGGGAGCTGCCCCTCGAGCCGCACGAGCCCCTCTATAAGCCCGCGCTCGCCGGCCCCGGGTTCCGGGAGCGCGGCGGCCGCATCTACACGACGCGGCGCGCGCCGCACCGGGAGATCGTGCTGAGGGGGGAGGGTGCGACCTTCACGCTGAAACTCGCGGACGGCACGGTGCTCGGGCACCTGGACGAACGCCAGGCGTACTGGGAGGCGCACCCCGGCGCGATCTACCTCCACCAGGGAGAGGCGTACCTGGTGCGCAACCTGGACCTCGAGGCGCGCGAGGTCGTGCTCCTCCCCAGCCTCGAGGACTACTACACGCAACCGCGCGCCGAGACGGAGATCCTCGTGAAGAGCGGGGAGGCGCTCGCGCCGGGGGTCTGGGTGGGGCGCGTGGTGCTCAAGGAGCGGGTGGTGGGGTACGTGAAGCGCCGGTACGTGACGGAGAGCGTGCTGGAGGAGGCGCCGCTCGAGCTGCCGGAGTTGTCCTTCGAAACCGAAGCGATCTGGTTCCACCCGCCCGAGGCGGTGCCTCCCGAACGTCTGCCCAGCGCGATGCACGCCCTCGAGCACACCTTGATCGGGTTGTTGCCGCTATTTGTGCTGGCGGAGCGGCGCGACATCGGCGGGGTCTCGTACCCCGTTTACCCGCACCCCTTGCCCTCGGAGGGCGGCCCTACCATCTTCATCTACGACGGGTACCCGGGCGGGGTGGGGTACGCCCGCGCCGCCGCCCAGCGCTTCAACCGGTGGGTGCAGGCCGCGCGCGACCTCCTCGCGGAATGCCCCTGCGCGGAGGGCTGCCCGCGCTGCGTGCTCTCCCCCAAGTGCGGGAACGGGAACCAGTACCTGGATAAATCCGGGGCCCTGGAGCTCGCCCAGGTGCTTGCGGGCCCCTCCGGCACCCCGGAGCCTCTCAACTAGGGATCCGAAACCTCCACGGCCTCCGCACGGGCCTTGGCGCGGTACATGCGCGCATCGCCGAGCTGCCACAGGGTCTCGAGGTCCTCCCCGTCCTCCGGGTACACCGCGATCCCAATGTTCACGCGCACGTTATACCGGGCTAGGACCGGGTCGTCCCGCACCGCTTCCGCGTAGCGTAAGGCCGCTTGGCGCGCCTCCTCCCGCCCGGCCTCCGGGAGCAACAGCACGAACTCGTCCCCCCCCACCCGACACAACAAATCCCCCTTACGCAACGCGCGGTTCAGCACCGCCACCAACCGCGCGAGCACCTGGTCGCCCACGTGGTGCCCGTGGTGGTTGTTCACGTCCCGGAAGTTCTGCAGGTCAATCACCAGCAAGGCGAAGCGCCGCCCGTACCGCTCCCCCTGCGCCAGCATCTCCTCGGCCTTCAATCGGAAGTAGCGGCGGTTGTACGCCCCGGTCAAGGGGTCGCGAATCGCTTCCTGCTCGAGCCGCTGATAGAGGGACCAGGCCTCGAGGAAGGGCGTTACCTCCTGTGCTAGGAAGTCCGCCACACTCCAGTCCACCAGGGTGTACCCCTCCTCCCACCCCACAGCGAGCAACCCCTGGAACGCGCGCGCCTGGAGCGGCACCACCACCCCCCGCGCACCCCCTAAACGCTCCTGGAGCTGCGCGAGGGCTGGGGGCGGGGGCTGCGTCGCGTCCAGGTACAGGGCGCGCTCGAGCTCGAGGTCCGCGTCGAGCCTCAGGTCCACCAGCTCGTCCGCCTCTTCCCCCCGGGCCGCGCGGCACACGTACCCTGTGGGTGTGCGCGCCCACACCCCGCCCCTTTGCGCGCCCCAGCATCCGAGGGCCAGGTCCACCAGCGCCTCCAGGAAACGCTCGGGCCTCGCGGTGTACACGCCGAGCCGCGCGAGCCCTTGCAAAATGGCCTCGCGCTCCTCCCAACGCACCCGGTCCAGCGCGAGCTCCACCAGCGCGGCGAGGGTGGTGAGGTGCTCGAGGTCTTCCAGCGAGAAGGCGTTGGGTTTGGAGGACTGTACGGACAACACCCCTTCGAACGTCCGGTAGCGTATCGGGACCCCCATGTACGCCCGTCCTTCCAAGCCGCTCCCGGCAGGCCGGTAGCGCGCCACCTTATGCCGCGCCTGGACCTTGGGGTCCGAGAGATCCTCCAGCAGCAAGGGCGCGCCGTGCTCGATAACGTGGCGCGTAAGGGGCGCGCCCGCTACGGGATGCGTAAGCTCGCCCACCAAGGGCGTTTCACCGTCCTCGAAGTAGAACAACCGGAACACCTCGCCCTCGCGCAGGGCAAGGTACATGATCTCGAAGTTTAAGGAGGAGGCGAGGCCTTGGCGCAGCGCGAGCATCAACTCGCGCAGGTTATGGACCGTGTTCATGGCGCGCGCCAACGCCAGCAAGCCCGCAAGGCGGCGCTGCTTGGCCTGGGCCTTGGCCTCCGCCTGCTCCGCCTCGAGCCGCGCCGCGAGGACCTGGCCGAGGTACTCGATGCCGCGCCGCTCCGCGTCCGTCAGGGGCGGGTGGGGGGCCGTCTCGGCGACGAGCTCGAGCACCCCAAGGGGGCCGCGCGGGGAGCGCAGGGGCACCACGAGCAGGCTCTGAACCCGTCCGGGAACGGGGTTGGGAACCTCCAGGATCCGTTCCCGCTCGAGCCCCTCGCTCAAGGGACGGCACGCCTCCTCCGGATCCGGGGAACGGCAGGGGCCTCGCTCCGGGTAAGCCTCCACAAGAACGGAGCGCCCCTCGAGGGTGCGGAACACCCGCGCTTGCTCATACCCCGTGACCTCCAATAGCCCCGCCCAGAACGCCGTGCGGTCCGCGTCGCGGTTCAGGCGTTTCGCCAACTCCAAGTACGCCTTCAACATGCTCCTATAGCTTCCTTCCCCGCCAGCACAACATAGAACGCATTCGCTATGCTCCTATTAACAAATTACTATAAATTATAATGCTTATAATGCCGATCCCGCGAAACTCACCCGCCCCTATGCCAGGACCGGCTCGAGCCGGCCGCGCCACACGCGCGCCACGAGTCGTCCCGCTTCCCAAACCCCCAGATCCGCGCGCGCGCCAGGGAGGATCACCCCGTATTCCGGCCACCCCGCGGCCAGCGCCGCGCCACGCGTGAAGGCGTACACCGCCTCGGCTTCCGTCAAGCGCTCCGAAGCGGGCAGAACCCCTCCCACCGCGGCCTCGAGGCCGGCCGCCAGGTCCGGGGGCGCCACCGGCGCGTCCGAACCAAAGGCCACCGCCAATCCCGTCCGCCACAGGCTCCGCAACCGGAAGGCCTCGTGCTCCCGGCCCGGCGTGTGGCGCCGCACCAGCTCGAGGTCCGCGTGCGCGTGGATCGGCTGGAGGGAAAGCGCGGCTGGCAGGCCGGAAAACCGCGGGAGCGCCGCGTCCCGCACGTGCTGCACGTGCTCGAGGCGCAAAGGCCTGTGCGCCAGGGGCGCGAGCGCGTGGAAGACCTCGAGCACCCCCTCCACCGCCCGCGTGCCGATCGCGTGCACCGCGAGCGTGAACCCAGCCTCGAGGGCCGCGCGGCCCTCCTCCCGGATCTGCTCCAGGGAATCCAGGGGCATCCCGGTGCTGCCGTCCGGGTAAGGCGCGTGCATCCAGGCGGTGCGGCTCCCCAAGGCCCCGTCCGCGAAGAACTTCACCGCGGCCACCTCGAGGTCCTCCCCACGCCACCCCGGCCGGACCGTGCGCCACTCGCCACGCGGCAGGGCCCACCACAGCCGCAGCGGAAGCGCGCCCCTCGCCGCGAGGGCCTCCGCCCACTCCAGCACGCGCGCCGGCTCGTAGGCCATCGCGTGCGCGGCGGTGTACCCGCGCCGGGCCAGATCCTGTAGGCCCCGCTCCAGCTCCTCCGGCCCCGGCTCGGGCAGGTGAGCCAGGACCAGGGCCACCGCGCGCTCGAGCAGGTACCCGGTGGGCCGCCCGTGCGCGTCGCGCAGTATGCGCCCGCCCGGCGGGTCCGGGGTCTGGGCGGTGATCCCGCTGGCCTCGAGGGCTTTGGCGTTCACCCAGGCCGCGTGGTGGTCCCGGCTGAGGAGGCAGACCGGGTGCGCGGGCGCGGCCCGGTCCAGCAGGTTCTCGGTGGGGTACGCGTCGAACAAATACCCCCGCCCACGGATCCAGGTGCCGGGGGGCACCGCCCGCGCGCGCTGGACCACCCGCTCCGCCACCGCTCGCGGGTCCTTGAGGCCCGTGAGGTCCAGCTCCGCGAGGGCCTGCCCCCAGTACAGGGGGTGCACGTGCGCGTCCGCCACGCCTGGGGTGATCCGCTCCGCCCGCACCACCCGCGCCCCGGGGTAGCGCGCCCGAAGCGTCTCGGCCTCTCCCACATCGCGGATTCGTTCGCCATCCACGTACACCGCACCGGCCCGACGGCCCCGGTGCATCGTCCACACGTCCCCAACCAGCAGCATCCCCTTAGGATACCTCCCCTATACTGGGAGGGATGGGCAAGCGACGCTACCTGTACCGGGGACGCATCCTCAACCTGGCCCTCGAGGACGAACGCTACGAGATCGTGGAGCACAAGGACGCGGTCGCCGTGCTCGCCGAGCGCGACGGCGCAGTCTTGTTCGTGCGGCAGTACCGCCCCGCCGTCGGGCACGCCACGCTGGAGATCCCCGCGGGCCTGATCGAGCCTGGAGAAGACCCCCAGGAGGCCGCGCGCCGCGAGCTCGCGGAAGAAGCCCAGCTCACGGGCCAGCTCGAGTACCTCACGCAGTTCTACGTCAGCCCGGGCTTCACGGACGAACGCACCTACCTGTTCCGCGCCACGCACCTCACGCCCGCCCGCGGCACCCCGGACGAGGACGAGGACCTAGTGATCGAGTGGCACGACCCCCGCGCGGTGCTCGAGCGGGTCCAGGCCGGCAGCGAACACGTCAGCGCCTCCACGCTCGTCGGGCTGATGTACGCGGTACAGGGTGCGCGATGATCCTGATCAACGACCCGTACGACGCCCCCACGGGCCCGAAGATCGTCGCGATCGGGAGCTTCGACGGGGTGCACCTCGGGCACCAGTACCTGCTGCGCCGCGCACTGCGGGAAGCCAAGCGCCGGGGCCTGCCCCTCCTCGTCTACACCTTCGATCCCCCCACCAAAGTATTCGTCAAAGGGGTGGGGATGCTCTCCTCGATGAGCGAGAAGGTGGACCTCCTCCGCGAGCTCGGGGTGGAGATCGCCCTGGTCGTCCCCTTCAACGAGGCCTTCGCCCGCCGCAGCAAGGACGAGTTCTTGGAGGACCTACGGGCCCTCGAGGCGTGCGCCATCTACGTGGGTGAGGACTTCGGGTTCGGGCGGGGCCGTTCCGGCACGCCCCAGGACCTCCAGGCCGTCGCGCCCACCGTCACCGTGCCGCTCCTCGAACTCGGCGGCGCCCCCGTTAAAAGCACCCGGATCCGCGCCTTGCTCGAGGCCGGCCGGGTGGAGGAGGCCAAGCACCTGCTGGGCCGGCCCTACAGCGCGCGCGGCGTCGTGGCCGGCGGGGACCAGCTCGGCCGCACCCTCGGCTTCCCCACCGCGAACCTGCGCGTCCCGAGCTTCAAGGTCCTGCCTCCAGGCGTGTACGCCGTGCGCGTCACGGGCCCCCACGGCACGCACGGGGGCATGGCGAACGTCGGTACCCGCCCCACCGTGAACGGCCGCGCGCTGCGGCTCGAGGTGCACCTCTTCGGGTTCACCGGGAACCTGTACGGGGAGGAGCTCGAGGTGGCGTTCCTGAAGAAGCTGCGTTCTGAGCAGCGGTTCGAGAGCCTGGAGGCCCTCAAGGCCCAGCTCGCCCAGGACGCCGAAGCGGCCCGGCGGTACCTGGGCTTGTGAAGGGAGCGGGATCGTGTGGAGGATCGGCGTGTGCACCTGGACGTTTGGCCCCCTGCCGCTGGAGGCGATCGCGGCGCGCCTCGAGCAACTGGGGTTCGACGGCGTGGAGCTCTACGGCGACGTGAGCCTAGACCCCCGAGCGACGCGGCGGCTGCTGGAAGCGCACGGCCTGGAGGTCTACTCCCTAACCCCGATGAACGTGGACCTGACCCACCCCGAGCCCTGGGTGCGGCGGGCAGCCCTGGATGACTACGCACGCCTCATCGAGTTCGCCAGAGCGCTGGGCGGGGCGCGGGTCTCCTGTCACGGGCACGTGGGCCGGTTCGCGCCCCTCGCCGATAGGCGGATGGAATGGGGTTGGTTGGTGGAGGCCCTCCAAACCCTAGCCGAAACAGCCGCCCAGGCCGAGGTCACGCTCGTGTTCGAGGTGCTGAACCGCTACGAGACCCACCTGGTGCACACCACCGCCGAGGCCCTCGAGCTCCTCGAGGCGGTGGGCCACCCGAACCTCAAAGTCCTGCTCGACGCCTACCACATGAACCTCGAGGAACCCGACCCCGCGGCGGCGATCCGGCGCACGGGGGACCGGCTCGGGCTCGTGCACCTGGCGGACTCGAACCGCCGGGGGATCGGCCACGGGCACACCGACTTCCCCGCCCTCCTCCACGCGCTGCAAGAGGTCGGGTACACCGGCCCCCTCATCCTCGAGGTCACCGCTCCGGGGCCCGACCCCTTCACCCCGGTCAAGGAAGGCGATTACCTCGCCCAGCTCGAAGCGGACCTAAAGGACAGCCTGACCTGGTTACGGGCCTGTTAACCCTCGCCCTCCGCGCGCTTCGGGCGCACCCACTCGACCGCCTCCCGGGCCCCATCAAAACGCAGGATCGCCGCGAGACGCGCCCGGGAGTACACCCGGTGCGGCTCACGCGGAATGAACGCGGTCACGATGTCCACCCAGCGGGCCTTGTGGTACTCGAGCACCACGTGCAGGGGCAGCTTGAGCCGGGGGCTCACCACGATATACCCCAGCACCAGCATCCGCTCGTCCTCCGGGTATACGGCAAGCTCGCGCCCCCAGCGCACCGCCTGGACGACGTCCAGCTCGGTGAACCCCTCCTGCACCATGTGCTTGGCGACGTGGGGGCCGATGCGGTACCGTCCTTCCCTGAGATGCGGGATCAACTCCTCGAGCCGCCTGAGCCGACGTTTCCGCATCACCCCCACCCCCTTTGTGTGGATTATACGGGAGTCAACCCGGCGGCTTTGGGGTTCCGCACCGCAATGACCGCGCCGTACACGCGGCGGGCCCCGGCCCGCGCTAGGGCGTCGCGGGCACGCGCGAAGGTCGCGCCGCTCGTCCACACGTCATCCACGAGGAGCCAGTCCCCCCGCACCGGCGCGGCCCGAAAGAGGTCCGGGGGCAGGTTCGCGCGCTCCTGAGGAGCCCTTCGGGTCTGGGAGGGAGTGTACCGCGCGCGCCTTAGGACCGGGACGTAGGGGCGCTCGAGGACCTCAGCCACCGCTTGGGCCAGGACCTCCGCCGGGTTGTACCCGCGCCGCAAGCGCCGCCAGACGAGGGTAGGCACCGCGGTCACCGCGGTGATCTCCCATCCGGCTTCGTGCACCCCGCGCGCAAGGACTGGCGCCAGCACCCGCGCGACCTCCCGGTAGCCGCGGTACTTCAAGGCCCGCACCGCCCCACCCCACCGGGCGTAAGTTCCGAGGAAAACCAGGTGACCGCGTCGCCTAGGGGCGAGGGCTTTCCGGCAAGCGGTGCACAAACCGGCCGCGTCCAAGCCCCGGCCGCACCCGGGGCACGCGATCCCTAGCAGCGCTTCAATCCAGCCCAAGCGCCCTCCCAAGCGCTTCGTCAAAGGGCGGGTACAGCACGCCTTTCTCGGTCACGATGCCCGTAATGAGGGCATGGGGGGTCACGTCGAAGGCCGGGTGCCGCGCGGGGAACCCCTCCGGAGCGATGGGCACGCCGCGCACCGTAGTGACCTCCTCAGGGCTGCGTTCCTCAATGGGGATGTCCGCCCCGGTCTTTAGGGCGGGGTCCACCGAACTCAACGGCAGCGCGGGGTAGAAGGGAATCCCGTGGTGGCGCGCGAGCACCGCGAGACCGTAGGTGCCGATCTTGTTCGCAAAATCCCCGTTCATCGCCATGCGGTCGGTGCCCACGATGACCGCGTCCACCTCGCCCTGCTGCATGAGGTACGCGGCCGTGTTGTCGGTGATGAGCGTGGCCGGCACCCCGGCCTTTTGCAGCTCCCACGCGGTGAGGCGCGCCCCTTGCAGGTACGGCCGGGTCTCGTCCACCCACACGTGGGTGATCCGCCCCTGCCGCCAGGCCTCAATGATCGCGCCGAGCGCGGTCCCGTACCCGCCCGTGGCGAGCGGGCCGGTGTTGCAGTGCGTCAGGACCTGCCCCCGCAAAAGCGCCGCGCCGTTACGGCTGATCGCGCGCTCCGTCTCCTCCACCTCACGCCAGATCGCGCGTGCCGTCTCGAGGGCCTGCTCGAGGCTTCCCCAAGCGGGCCGCATCCTGTCGAGGGCGTAGAACAAGTTGACCGCGGTGGGGCGGCTTTCACGCAAGCGGGCGTCCGCTTCGGCCAGCGCCTCCCCCGCGAGGTGCGCGAGCACCATGCCGTAAGCTGCGGTCACGCCGATGGCCGGCGCGCCCCGCACCACCATGGCGCGGATCGCTTCCGCGGCCTCGCGGGCGGTCTTTACGGGGACCCAGACCTCCTCGAAGGGCAGCTTGCGCTGATCCAAAAGCCAAAACGTCGCCTCGGCCTCGTCGAAACGAAAGGGCAGCACGCGTTCCACGCCCATAGCCTAACAAAACAGGCGGGGGAGCACCCGAAAGCCCCCCGCGCCTGGGGTCAGGGGCTAGGCTTCCCGAGGGTAGAGCACGACCTTGACCGCCTGGCCCTGCTGCAACCGCGCAAAAGCCTCCTCAAAACGCGCGATCGGGTAGGTGTGGGTGAGGAGCGGCTTCAGATCCACCCGTTCCGAGTAGACCAGGGCCGTGCCCTGCATCCAGGTCTGCCACAACCGGCGCCCCGCGATGCCGTACGCGGTGATGCCGCGCATCACAAGCTCACCGGCCAGGTCGAACGCGATGGGGTCGGACGGAATCCCCAGAATGCGGGCTTCCCCGCCGGCCATGAGGGCCTGCAGCCCCTGGTGGATCGCCTTCTCGTTCCCGGAGAACTCCAAGAGCACCTCGACGCCGTTGCCGCCGGTGAGGTCCTTCACCACCCGCACGGGATCCTCCTCCAGGACGTTCACCACCCGGTCCGCGCCCAGCCGCTCCGCGAAGGCCAGGCGGTAGGGGTTCACGTCCGTCGCGATGATGGGCCCGGCCCCCGAGGCCCGCGCGATCGCCACGGCCATCAAGCCGATCGGTCCACATCCCGTGATCAGCACGCTCCTCCCCGAAACCCCGCTCCCGGCGTACACGGTGTGCACCGCGTTGCCAAAAGGCTCCAGGATCGCAGCTACCTCAAACGGCAGGTCAGGAGGGTTGACCCAGGCGTTCTCCGCGGGCACGACCACGTACTCCGCGAACCCACCGTCACGGTCCACGCCAAGGATCTGGGTGTTGAGGCAGACGTGGTAGTTCCCGGTCCGGCAGGCCGCGCAGTTATGGCAGACCACGTGACTCTCGAGGCTCACGTGATCCCCCACCCTGGGGTGGGTCACCCCCGGCCCCACGGCCTCCACCACCCCGGAGAACTCGTGCCCGATCACTAGGGGGGGGCGCATGCGAGACGCGGCCCAGTTGTCCCAGTTGTAGATGTGCAGGTCCGTGCCGCAGATGGAGGCTGCCTCGACCCGAACCAGGATCTCGCCAGGCCCGGGCGTGGGCGGCTCCACTTCCTTAAGCTGCAAACCCGGTCGAGGAGCGTCCTTAAACAGTGCACGCATAGCCGGCTTAAGGATACCAGGCCGAGCGACTATAATGGGGAATGCTGAAGACACGAGGTGAGGTATGGCCGGTCACAGTAAATGGGCACAGATCAAACGCAAGAAGGCAGCCAACGACGCCAAGCGCGGCAAAATGATCACCAAGCACCTGCGGGCCATCCAGGCCGCGGCCCGCGCGGGCGGCTCCCCCGACCCCGCCGCCAACGTGCAGCTCAGAAACGCCATCGAGGCCGCCCGTCGTGACGACGTTCCCCAGGACAACATCGACCGCCTGCTCGCCAAGCTGCGCGGCGAAGGGGAAGGCGCCACCCAGTACGAAGAGATCGTGTACGAAGGGTACGCCCCCGGCGGTGTCGCCCTCTTGGTGTACGCCCTCACCGATAACCGCAACCGCACCGCAGGCGAGGTGCGCCACGTCTTCACCAAGCACGGCGGGTCGCTCGGCGCAAGCGGCGCGGTCGCCTGGCAGTTCGAACGCCGCGGCCTAATCGTGCTCAAAGACACCAGCGACGCCGCGCAGGAAGCAGCCATCGAGCTCGGCGCGGTGGACCTCCTGGAGTCGGAAGGGGTCCTCGAGGTCTACACCGAACCGACCGAGGTCTACGCGGTCGCGAAGGGCCTCGAGGAACGCGGGTTCCGCGCCGAGTCGGTGGAGATCACCATGCTGCCGCAGAACACCGTGCGCCTCTCTGATGAAGAGGCCCAAAAGGTGCTGCGCATGATCGACGCGCTCGAGGACCTGGACGACGTACAGAACGTGTACAGCAACCTGGACCTCGAGGGCGTGAGCGTCGAGGCGTAACCCCTCGGATGATCGTTCTTGGTGTGGACCCCGGGATCACGAACATGGGCCTGGGGGTCGTGGAGGGAGACGGTCCCAAGGCGCGCTTTTTGCACGGCGAGCTGGTGCGGACGCGCCACGGGGAGCCGGCCCCTAAACGGGTGGGGCGCATCTACCGCGCCGTGCGGGGGGTGCTCGAGGCGTACCGGCCGGAGGCCGTGGCGGTGGAGGGGCAGTACTTCTACCGCCAGAACGAGCTGGCGTACCGCGTGGGGTGGGCGATGGGGGCGGTGCTCGTGGCCGCGGACGAGGCGGGACTTCCCGTGTTCGCGTACGGCCCCATGCAGGTCAAGCAGGCCCTCGTGGGAACCGGACGCGCCGATAAGGCGCAGGTCGCGTACATGGTGCGGGCCATCCTGAACCTCCGGGAGGCCCCCAAGGTCAGCCACGTGGCTGACGCGCTCGCCATCGCCCTGACGCACCTCGCGCACCTCAGGACCGGCGCGACTTCCTCGATGTAGCGCGTGGCCGGGCCTTAGAACGCGGCTGTTCGGCGCCGCCAACCCCGTGCTTGGCAAAGGTAACCTCGCCAGGCACGGGGTTTTCAACGCGCACCTCCTCCGATAAGCTGAGGTTGGTTAGAAGAAGTACAGCACAAAGCCATTCATGAGGTACAGACTATGAAACGAACCGTGATCCTCACGATCCTCGCCTTAAGCGGACTGGGTTGGGCCCAAGGCGTGCGCAGCTTAGGAATGGGCGGGGTGACCCTTCCGGGCCCCTGGGCCGCCCCCCTGAACCCAGCCTACGCGGCCTTACCGGGAGACGCGACCAGCAGCGTCGCGGCGACGCCGCTCCCCCTGGGGCTAGTGAACCTGGTGCTGCGCCCGGAAACCAACCCCTTCACCTTCTTCACCAACCGAACCGTCTTCAAAAACAACTTCGACGCGCTCGCCTTCTACGACCAGGTGAGCCGCCCCTACGAGTTCCTCATCAACCCCGCGCAAAGCCCCAGCGAGGTGGTGTTCGAAGTCAGCGCGGACGGCGTGCGGCTCACGGACGGCGACGGCACCCCGCTCAGCCTCGAGTTCACCAGCACGCCCAGCCACACCCCCTCCACCCACCTCACCCCCCCTCCCTTCCTGCGGTTTCCCGTCCCGCTAGGGCTTCCCGGCCTCGAGCTCGAGCTCGGCCTGTTCGCGAGCGGCGGCAACCTCCGCTTCACACCGAGCGAAGCGTTGAAGACCGCTTTGGCCCAGGGGCAGTTCGAACCGAACACCACGTACACCCTGGACGGCACCGCCCAAGCCCAGGCGGGGGTTAACCTCGGCCTGAGTTACGCAGCAGCTCTCCCTCCCGTTCCGGGCTTTTCGGGGGATGTGGCGTGGGGCACCCGGCTCCAGGGGTTCTACGGGCTCGGGATGATCGACGCGACCGTCACGGCCCAAACCACCACCGACGCCAACCGCATCCCCAACGCCACGGAGTTCACCACCACCGCTTTTTACGCTTACCCCGGGCGCGGCTTCGGGTACGGCCTCCGCGCGGACCTCGGGCTTGCGGTGCGCACCGAGCAGGTAGAGCTGGGCGTCGGCGTACTGAACGCGGCGGGGTTCGTGCAGTGGAGCGGCGTTCGGGCCGAGATCACCCCCGACGGCACCCTGACCGAACAACCGGAGGTCCGAACGACCAGCGGCGCTGCTCCTTACGTCTTCGCGAACGCCGCGTACCGCATTCCCGTCGCCGAGGCCAGCACGGTGCTGGTAGGGGCGGACCTGGGGTTCGGCGAGACGATCCAAGGGCACGCGGGGCTCGAGTACGCCCTAGGCCCCTTCCGCATCCGCGGCGGGATCGGCTGGGAGGAAGCGTTCCGCTTCGGCGTTGGGGCGGGGTATCAGGCAAGCGGCGTCAGCCTCGACGCGGCGCTGACCACGCACCGAGCTCCCCTCACCGGGGATCCGGTGTACGGCATCGCGGTCAGCCTGGGGTTCGGGTTATAGGAGGGCACGATGCGGCGAATCTGGGTTCTTTTCTTCACGCTGGTCCTTACCCTGGTCGGGTGCAGCGGTAGCACCCTCACTACCCTCAAGGTCGACCTCGCCTCCTTCATCGCGGCCCAGGGGTTCGACTCGGGCGAGGTCAGCCCGGCATCCGGTACCGTGTACCTGCCCGCCGGCGAGGACGGCCGGGCGGACCTCCCGGACGGCGGGCAGCTCGTCCAGCTACCTTCCCTCGAGGTCCTGGAACGCGCAGCGATCACGGTACGGCTTAACCTCACGAACCAAGGCACGGCGAGCACGAGCTTTAGCATTGCGGTGTACATCGCGCCGGATTCGGAGTCCAACATCTACCAGGAAACCTACCGGGTAGGGCAAACGGCGCAACTCCTCCTCGCTGCCGGGGAGACGGGCCCTCTCGAGCTGGTCTTGGCGCTCTCGGAAACGGAGAACCTGGAAGCGTTTAACCGCGTGCGGGCTGGGCGTTTTCGGGTGGGGCTAAGGCTGGATAGCGGGGGCGGTACGGTAGCCTACACCGTCACTACGGCCGAGGTGTCCGTGAGCGGCCGGCTCTTCGCCTTGATTCCGGACGCGTAGCCTCCCCCGTTTGGGGGATACGCAAGGGGCCGGCCACGTGGTAGGGTAGCCATTAGGGGAAGCTTCCCCTAGCGGCGAGGAAGCCTGTCCTGTACGTGGGCGCCTGGGGCAGGTGGAGCCAGTGGCGCAACCGGCTAGGGGATCTTGTGTGCACACTGCCAGGGCGCCTGTCGCCCTGGCGCGTTTTTAGGGAGGGGGAATGCGGATGCGGAAGTTCTCACTTGCGATCCTGGTCATGGGCGCACTCAGCGCGTGCAGCGCTCTACCCATCACGGTCAACCTGCTGCCCTACCTGGGCACGGAAGCTTCCGGTACCTTCGCGTGGACGGTCGTCCCAGGCACGTGGAACATGGACCTGCGGTTACCCGACGACCAGGGGTTCTACGCGGACTTCAGCGGCGCGGAGATCCCGGTGAACTTCACCAGCGCCAGCCTGGACTACACAGTGGAACTGACCAAGACGCCCCCCGGCGGCCTTTCGGGAACCGTGACGGTCCAGGCTTACCTGGCGCCGGCCGCACCCAACGTGAACCTCTGGGAGGAAGCGTACAAGCTCGGTGACCCCCGAACCTTCGACCTCTCGACAGAACACCTCACCATCAGCGACCAAATCCTGCTGAACCCCGCGCAGCTCCAAGCGCTCAACGAAGGTACGCTGCGTTTCGGGATTCACCTCACGGGCGGCCCCGTCACCGCCACGACCCAAGGCGAGGTGTACTTCACCTACGAGATCACTCGACTTAACCTAAGCGTCACGCTGTTCTAAGCTCCGGTGGGGCTCCACAAAAGTACGCGCACGGTGAGGGAGCTCTCCTCGCCCCCTCACCGTGCGGTTCTTTCACCCCGCAGCACAAGGCATTCGTCCCTCTAACGCCGCGTATAATCTGGGTTGAACGCTCCCCCAACCCACGGGGGTGCACTCCGGAGGGGGCCGGCATGCGTCGAACGTACCTGATCCTAACCCTGCTGCTTTACGCTCACGCCTGGGCGCAACCCGTACGCGTTGCGGCGGCCTCCGACCTGCAGTACGCGCTCAAGGAGGTGCTCGAGGCCTTCCACCAACAACACCCCGAGATCCAGGTCGAGGTCACCTTCGGCTCCTCTGGAAAGTTTTACCAGCAACTCACCCAGGGCGCGCCCTTCGACCTGTACTTCGCGGCGAGCAGCAAGTACACCCGCCTCCTCGAGGCGGCCGGCCGGCTCGAGGCCGGTACGCGGGCCGTGTACGCGGTGGGCCGCCTCGTCGTCTGGGTGCCCAACCGGGTGGCGCTCGATCCGGAACCTCAGGGGCCGGCCGTGCTGCTGGACCCCCGCATCCGGCGAATCGCGATCGCCAACCCCCTGCACGCCCCTTACGGGGAGGCCGCGGTCAGCTTGCTCGAGCGGACCGGATTGTGGGAGGCGGTAAAACCCAAACTCGTGTATGGGGATAACGTATCGCACGCGGCGCAGATCGCACTCCAAGGGGCGGACGCGGGCATCTTCGCCCTCTCGCTGGCACGCAACCCAAACCTTTCCGGGAAGGGGCGGTTCTGGGTCGCTCCCCTGGAGGCACACCTCCCACTGGAGCAGGAGTACGCGATCATCCAAGGGCATGACCGACCCGCGGTGCGCGCCTTGTACGCGTTCGTGCAAACCCCGACGGCGCGACGCATCCTTGCAGAGTACGGGTTCCTCCTGCCATGACCGAGGCCCTTTGGCTCTCGCTCAAGCTGGCGTTTTCTGCGAGCCTGGTCCTGTTGGTGCTCGGTACGCCCGTCGCCTACCTCCTAGCCCGCAAGTCGTTCCGGGGTAAGGCGGCGCTCGAGACGCTTCTTCTCCTCCCCCTCACCCTGCCCCCCACTGTGCTCGGGTACTACCTCCTGGTGCTTCTCGCGCCGGAAGGCCCCATCGCGCGGTGGCTAGGCCTCGAGTGGGCCTTCCGGTTCGAGGGGATGCTGCTGGGCTCGGTGATCTATAGTCTTCCCTTCGTGCTCACAACCTACCGCGAGGCCTTCCGGAGCCTGGATGCGGACCTGCTACAGACCGCCCGTACCCTGGGGGCCTCGAGGCTGCGCGCCTGGCGGGAGGTCGGGCTGCCCCTCGTCTGGCCTGGCCTCGCCGCGGGCACGGTGTTGGCCTTCGCGCACACGCTGGGCGAGTTCGGCGTGGTCCTGATGATCGGAGGGAACATCCCCGGAGAGACCCGCGTGGCCAGTATCTACGTGTACGACCTGGTGCAGGCCCTGGACTTCGCGGAAGCTGGCCGTGTATCGCTCGTACTTTTAGCGCTGTCCTTCGCCCTGATCTACGCAACGCGTTTACTGGAGGCCCGATGGAGATCGCGTACACCCTCGAGCGCCCCACCCGCATAAACGCCCGCCTTACGGTACGGGGCTTGACCGTTTTGCTCGGCCCCTCCGGAAGCGGTAAAACCACGCTCCTCAAAGCCATCGCGGGACTCCTCCCCGCCCGCGGGCATCCCTACGCCGGCCTGCCTCCGGAGCGCCGGCCGGTCGGGTACATGCCGCAGCACTACGCGCTCTTTCCCCACCTCACGGCCCTGGAGAACGTCGCCTTTCCCCTCGCCCATCTCCCCAAATCCCAGCGGCAGGCTCGGGCGCTCGAGCGACTCGAGCAGGTGGGGCTCGCCGCACTCGCGGAGCGCTACCCCCACGAACTCTCCGGAGGACAACAACAACGGGTCGCCCTCGCCCGGGCCTTGGCCCGCGAGCCGGAGCTGCTGCTCCTGGATGAACCCACGAGTGCGTTGGACCTACCGACGCGCGAGGAGGTCCTTACTCACCTACTCCAGGTTGTGCACACGACCGGCATCCCCGCGCTGGTAGCTACGCACGACCCGTTTCTCGCGCAGGCCAGCCATCACCTCGCGGTTTTAGTGCAGGGACGGATCGTGCAGGAAGGCCCCGCGGAGGAGGTGTACGCGCGCCCCGCGACCCTCACGGTCGCGCGGCTGGTGGGCATGACGAACCTATTCCCTGCGCGGGTGCGGAGCATCACGCCCCCCTGGGCCTGGATCGACACCCCGGCCGGGCCGCTCCAGGTCGCCGCTCTTCCCTGGCTCACCCCAGGACAAACCGTATACTGGGGCATCCGCCCCGAAGAGGTGCAGGTCGCGCCCTTCGCCTCCCCCACCCCCAATCGTCTCCGGGGACGGCTCGCGCACCTCACGCGACAAGGTCTATTCATAAAAGCGCGTCTCGACGGCGCGGTGGAGCTAGAACTCCTGCTCCCCAGGCGCGCCGCGGACCACCTGCACCTTACCCCGGGAACGGAGCTCGAGGTGACCCTCGAGCCTCGGTACATTCACTTGCTGCCTTCGGACTTCTCCTCTGGCGCCCCTTCGTCCTCGTGAAGCCCGCGCTTAAACTCGCGTGCGGACTGCCCCAGCCCTCGAGCGAGCTCCGGGAGCTTGCGCGCCCCGAAGAGGAGCACCACGATGAGCAAGAGGATCAGAAGTTCCCAAATGCCTAGGTTCATCTTTGTTCTCCCCTCGTCCGGCTCCGCACGTACCGGGTACCGGTCCACAACAACACCAGGGCGAACACCCCTCTAAGTATACCCTCAGGGAGGCCAAGCGCGAGGCTGCCCCCAGCGTACGCCCCGACCGCGATCCCGGCGAGCAACCAAGGCGCGATCTCCCCGCGTACGTGCCCCAGTCGGTAGTGCGTCAGGGCTCCAACCCAGGCGGGTAAGATCATCGCAGCGAGGGAGGTGCCCTGCGCGAGTTGTTGGGGAAACCCTGCTCCTAACACAAGCGCAGGCACCATGACCGTACCTCCGCCGATCCCCAAGAGACCCGACGCAAAGCCGGCCAACGCCCCTGCAAAGAGCAGGATGATCGTGCTGAACGCGCCCGCGCCTCCCGCAGCCACATGGGGCAGGTGCTGTTTAAACGGCAGGAGCAACGCGGTCAGGATCAAAAACCCCCCGAATACCCGCCGTAGAGACAAGGGGTCCAGCCGCCTGGTGAAGCGCGCCCCTAAACGAGCGGTGAGCATCGCCGTGACCGTAAGCGCCGCCGCGCCGGCCAGATCCACGGCCCCAGCCTGCGCGTACGTCCCCCCCCCCACGAGCGCGGTCGCGCTCACCGCGAGGAGGCTGGTCCCGTGGGCCTCGTGCTGCCTGAGTTTGGACCAAGCCACCAGGAGGGGGACCATCACCACTCCGCCCCCAAGGCCAACCAACGCACCAAAAACGCCAGCGAGGAAGCCGATCGCGAAACCCGTCACGCTGTCAGTCTACACGGATCCCTTACACGTCCCGAAAACGGTCGCGGTACACCAGGAGAGCCAACCCCAAAGCCACATACGTGGACAGGAGGCTAGTCCCCCCATAACTCATCAGGGGTAGGGTAATCCCAGTGACCGGCGCGAGACCCAGGGTTACCCCAACGTTCACCAGGACCTGGAAGGCGATAAAGCTCAGCACTCCCCCGATAACCAGCCGGTCTCCCACGTGGATGACCTCAACCGCCATGACCGCCAAGCGGTAAAACAGCCCCGCGTACAGGAGGAGCAGCGTCACCGCGCCCACAAACCCCATCTCCTCCGCCAGTACCGAGAAGACGAAGTCGGTCTGCCGCTCGGGAATGAAGCCGAGCTGGGACTGGGTTCCTTCCCCGTATCCCTTGCCCCAGATTCCGCCCGAACCGATGGCGATCATGGACTGGATGACTTGAAACCCCGACCCGAGAGGATCCCGTGCGGGGTTCAGCACAACCAGGATGCGCTCCTGCTGGTACGGTTTGAGGTTCGGCCAAACCACGGTAGGCACCAGCACCCCCACAAGCCCCAAAGCGACCAGGATATGCTTGAGGGGTAACCCCCGGATGAACAGCATCCCCGCAACGATACCGGCCATCACCATGGCCCCGCCTAGATCAGGCTCCATCGCGGTCAAAAGGATCGGCGGCGCGGCGAGCAATAGCGGCGGGAGGTAATCCCAAACCCCTCTTAACTCTCGCCGATCTAAAAGCCGAGCGAGCGCTAGAATCAATGCGATCTTCGCGAACTCGGAGGGCTGAAACCGCAACGGCCCCAGCACGAACCAGGCCTTTGCCCCGTTCACCTCGCGTCCCCACACCAACACCAACGCGAGGAGGAGGAGCGAAAGCGCGTACAGGCCGTACGCCCAGCCCATCACTTGCTTGCGCCGAAACAGCTGCAATGCCACGGCGGCGATCCCCGCCACCCCCACAAACCCCACCTGCATCTGCCACAAGCGCGGCTCCGGAGCGGCGCTCGCCAGGTTTAATAGGCCCACCCCGGTCACGAGCAACACAAGCGCGACCAGGGTCCAGTCGTACAACGTCAAGGTAACGGCGCGCGTCATGAGCGCACGGGAATATCCGCCACCAGCACGACCCGCTCCCCGCGCTGCTCGAGGGAGACCTCAACCCCGTCCCGCTCCGCGGGGAAGTAACGGTGCAGCACCTCCAGCAAGTCCCGCTTCAACTGCTCCACCATGCCCGGGGAAAGGTGGGCGCGGTCGTACGCCAGGACGAGCTTCAACCGCTCTTTGACCTTTTCCTTGCTCTTTCTACGTCCCCAGAACATCACGCCCCCCCGAACAACCGCTTCAACGCCCCTAAAATCCCGCGGGTCGCCTCCATGTTAGGGAACGGCACCTCCTCCCCGCGAATCCGCCGGGCGGTATCCATAAAGGCCTTGGCCGCCGCCGAGGCGTTCTTTAAAACGAGGGGTTCCCCCACGTTCGTGGATACCAGGATCTGCTCATCCTCAGGGATGATCCCGATGGGTCTCAGCCCCAGGATCTCCAGGATGTCCTCGACCGAAAGCATGTCGCCTCGCCGCACCATATCCGGACGCAGGCGGTTGATCACCAAATAGTTCTCCCGCACCTCCCCGGCCTCCAAAAGCCCGATGATGCGGTCCGCGTCCCGCACCGAGCTGACCTCGGGGTTCACCACCACAAGCGCTCCATCCGCCGGAGCCGCTGCGGTTTGGAATCCCCGTTCGATCCCGGCCGGGGAATCGATCAACACCCGGTCAAACCCCTCCTCCTCCAAAAGGCGCCGCACCACCTCCCGAAACCGCTCCGCATCCAAAGCCTCCTTATCCCGCGTCTGCGAGGCTGGAAGGAGGTACAGGTTCTCCACCCGCTTGTCGCGAATAAGTGCCTGCCGCAGCTTGCACCGCCCCTCGAGGACGTCGATCAGGTCAAACACCACGCGCCCCTCGAGGCCCATCACCACGTCCAGGTTGCGGAGGCCGACGTCCACGTCGATAACCGCGACCTTCTCTCCCAGCCTCGCCAGGGCGGTGCCCACGTTCGCCGTGGTGGTGGTCTTCCCCACCCCGCCTTTTCCCGACGTCACAACGATCGCTCTTGCTTCCACGCCAACCCCCCCTCTTGTTCTGTTCCGTAGTATATCGGGATTATACCCGGACCCGTGCCCGATTCTCCCCGGTTCCGCGCTCATCTCGACCTTGGAAACACCCCGGTTTCTGGCTAAACTAGAGGCGCATGGAAAGGAGGCGGTATGTACACCCATAAGCGCCCTTTGATCCAGACCGAACTCCCCGGCCCCAAGGCCAAAGCCCTCCTCGAGCGCGACGCGAAACGCATGTCCACCTCGTATATCCGCCCCTTCCCCTTCGTTCCAGAAAAAGGTGAGGGGGCTTGGATCTGGGACGTGGACGGCAACCTATTCCTGGATGTGATGGCGGGCATCGCCGTGAACACCACCGGGTACGCGCACCCCCGCGTGGTTGAGGCGGTGCGTCGGCAAGCTGAAGCCTTCCAGCACGTGTGCTTCTCCGACTTCACCTCCGAACCGCAGCTCAGCCTGGCCGAGCGCCTGGTGGAAAAACTCGGCGGCGGGTACCGCGTGTACTTTGGCAACTCCGGCACCGAAGCGGTCGAAGCCGCGATCAAGATCGTTCGCTACCACACGCGTCGGCCGTACATCATCGCCTTCACCGGGGCCTTCCACGGACGCACCATGGGCTCCCTCTCCCTCACCGCCTCGAACAGCAAGTACCGCCGGGGCTTCGCCCCCCTCCTTCCCGGCGTGGTACACCTGCCCTTCCCTCACCCCTACCGTCCCCCGCTCGGCGCACCTCCCGAAGCTGCGGGCACGGCGGTGCTCGAGCACCTCGAGCACCTCTTCAAGACCAGCCTGCCGCCGGACGAGGTCGGTGCGGTGTTCATCGAGCCGATCCAGGGCGAGGGCGGGTACGTTGTGCCTCCAGAGGGCTTTCTGAAGGGGTTGCGGGAGCTCACGGAACGGCACGGCATCCTGCTGGTGGCGGACGAGGTGCAGACCGGGGCGGGCCGCACCGGGAAGTTCCTTGCCGTGGAGCACGAGGGGGTCCAGCCCGACATCGTGGTGCTCGCCAAGGGGTTGGCCTCCGGGTATCCGATCTCCGCGGTTCTCTTCCGAGAGGAGCTCTCCAGTTGGACGCCCGGCGCGCACGGCACCACGTTCGGGGGGCACCCGGTCGCAGCGGCAGCGGCGCACGCTACGCTGGACCTGTTGGAGGAGGGTTTGATGGAGAACGCCCGCGAGGTGGGGGCCTTCCTTCTGCGAGCGTTCGAGGAGCTTAAGGCCAAGTACCCTCGCCTGGGCGATGTGCGCGGCCGGGGCTTGATGATCGGCCTGGATTTCGTGAAGGACCCCGAGACGCGGGAGGAGGATCCGGAGCTTCGGGACCGCGTGGCGAACCGGGCGTTCGCGAAGGGGCTGCTGAACCTTCCTGCCGGTCCCAGCACGATCCGGATCGCGCCGCCTCTGATCCTGAGCCGGGAAGAGGCGCAGATCGCCGTGGAGATTCTGGACGAAGCAATCGCTGAAGCGCTTGTATAACGCCCCCTTCTAAACGTATAGTGCGTGTAGCCCCGCTGCGTTAGCCGCGGGGCCTTGCATAAAAAGGAGCGTAGCCATGGAAGCGACCACGGGGTACCTAGGTCAACTGGAACGGTTCTTTCGGGTGCGTGAGCGGGGCTCAACCCTCGCTACGGAGATTCGTGCGGGCGTGACGACCTTCCTCACGATGGCCTACATCCTGTTCGTCAACCCGCAGATCCTTTCCGCCGCGGGTATGCCCGCCTCGGACGTAGCGATCGCTACCGCGCTCGCCTCGGCCGTGGCCACGTTGGCTATGGCGCTGTACGCGAACTTTCCCTTCGCGCTGGCTCCCGGCATGGGCCTGAACGCCTACTTCACCTTCGGGGTCGTGAAGGGAATGGGGGTGGACTGGCCGGTCGCCCTCACCGCGGTGTTTATCGAGGGGCTGCTCTTCTTGGCTTTGGCGTTCGGCGGGATCCGCACCGCGATCATTAACGCTATTCCCCTCTCGCTGAAAGCCGCGACCACGACCGGCATCGGGTTGTTCCTGGCGATCATCGGGTTTCAAAACGCGGGCCTCGTAGTGGATCACCCGGCTACCCTGGTCGGCTTGGGGAACCTGCGCGATCCCGCCGTCCTGCTCTCCCTGGCCGGCCTGATCCTGATCGGGGTGCTGCTCTCCCGCCAGGTGCGGGGGGCCGTCCTGGCCGGAATCCTTGTAGTCACCGTCGTGGCTTGGGTTACGGGGCTCGCGCCGGCTCCGGAGCGCATCTTTGGCCTGCCTTCCTTCCCCCAGGAAACCCTGTTGGCCTTTGACTTCTCCAACATCCTCTCCGGAGCCCTCCTCACCGTGATCCTCGCGTTCCTGTTCGTGGACTTCTTTGACACGGCGGGCACGCTGATCGGGGTGGGGCGCCTGGCTGGGTTCGTGAACGCGCGCGGCGAACTGCCCGGCGCGGATCGAGCCTTCGCTGCCGACGCGGCCGGTACCACCGTCGGGGCCATGCTGGGCACGAGTACGGTCACGACGTACATCGAATCGGCCGCGGGGGTGGAGGAAGGCGGGCGCACCGGCCTGACGGCCCTGACGGTCGCGCTGCTCTTCTTGCTCTCGCTCTTCTTCACCCCGCTGTTCATCGCGGTACCGGCCATCGCCACCGCCCCCGCGCTGATCGTGGTGGGCGTGCTGATGATGCAGGGGGCCCGGGACCTTGACTGGTCGCGCATGGACGAGGCCCTGCCCGCCTTCCTCACGATCGTGATCATGCCGTTCACCTTCTCCATCGCGAACGGGATCGCGGCGGGCATCGTGACCTTCGTTGCCCTGAAACTGCTCTCGGGGAAAGGGCGCGAGGTACACCCGATCATGTACGTCCTGGCGGTACTCTTGGCGCTGTACTACGGGTTTATCCCCCACGGGTAAACCCGCGCGCAGCTGCTCCAGGAGGGGTCCAAGGGGAGTTGCGCTCGGCATGCTAAAATAGATTGCGTAGACTGAGGTGATAGCATGCCGATCAACATCTTGGGCCTAAACGGTTCGGCAAGAGTTGACGGCTGGACGGCAGCGCTTTTGGACCTCATCCTGGAGCATGCCGCAAAAGCAGGCGCTCGAGTCGAACGGCTGGATCTGGTGCGCCACCCGTTTCCTTTTTGCGTCGGGAACTACTCGATGGAACCCAGCGCGTGCGGCCCGAACGAGTGTACCCAGGGCCCCTGGGACGGGTTCGGTAAAATCGCGGAACGCCTCTTCTGGGCGGACGCGGTGGTCTTCGCCACTCCCGTCTACTGGTACGGGCCCTCCGCGCGCATGAAGGCCCTGATCGAACGCATGACCTCCCTGGAGAACAAGGGGCTCCTGCTGGCGGGCAAACCCATGGCTCTCGCCGCGGTCGCCGAGGAAGACGGCGCCGCTCACGCCATGGCCCAGCTGGCCACCCCCCTCAACTACATGGGGTTCTCCCTCATCCCCATGGGGTCATGTAAAAAACTCGGTTGAGTAAGAGGGGAGCCCTTAGTCTGGTTCTGCCATGAAGCCGACTGAGGACTCCCCGAGCTCCATCGTACCCTGTCCCCACTGCGGAGCCACCCGTGAGGAGAGCGGGGGCTACCGCAGACGCAAGCTGCGCACCTTTCGGGGCATCCAGGAAGTCAGAGTCAAACGGATCCGCTGCGCCCAATGCAAGCGCCAGAAACGAGCTCTCTACCCGGAGGACTGCCCTAGAAGCCGCTGGTACGCGATCTCCATCCAGGAGCACTTCCTCATCCTCGCAAGCCATCGCGCCCCTGAAAGCGTCCAAAACGATCTCGCCAAGAACCTGGGCTTCCCCCTCACCCGTCCCACCCGCCTCCGCTGGCTCAGGTCCGCGGGGGCCAGGGCCAAACGGCTCCTTCAGCGGGAGAACCGTCTTCTCCGAGGGCGGGTGTACTGGGGGAGTGTGGATGAATGGGCCTTTGGCCGGGGCCCCAAGGGGTACGGGTACCTTTACTTTGAGGCTTGGACGGGTTGCCCGCTGTGGGGAGACCTTGGCCATCGGCGGCGTTACGAGCGGGTGCGGGAGCTCCTTTGGAGGTTACCTCCAAGGCTGGGGGTGGTTTCGGACGGGGCGCAGGAGGTAGGGGAGGCGTTGGGCTGGTTGGGGCGGAGGCTGCTTTGGGCCCGGTGCGCTTTCCACCTGATGCGGGAGGTACGGGCCAAGGTGGACCGGAAGGCGTGGGGGGAGATACGGGAGGGTCTGAGGGTGCTGCGGGGGCTTGGGCCTGGGGAGAGGGAGGCGTTCTTTTGGAAGGAGCTTCTGCCCCGGTGGGGTAAGGCCTTGGGGGGCTGGGTGCGGGCTTGGGAGGGGTTGCAGGAGGCTTGGGGGGCCGAGGTACCGCCTCCTTGGACAAACAACGTGGCGGAGGTAGGGCATGGGCGATTGTGGCGGCGGCGCAGGCGGAGGGTGTTGCGGAGCCTGGAGGTGGGGGAATCCTGGTTGATGGTGGGGCTTTACCGGATGCGGCATCGGCGGATTGGGGAAAAGAGCCCCTGGGAAAGGCTTACGGGAACTCTTTCCCCAGAGTGCTGGTGGAGGCCCCTGGTGGGGAGGATAAAAGGGTCAACTCAAAACTTGCACCTCCCGCATATCCCGCATAAACCTTCACCCCCTCCCCCCGGCGGCCAGAGACCCAGGGCATAGAGCTCCCGCAGGGCGACCTGCACCACGAGCTCAGGCAAGAGAACCCGCGCCGCCCGCTCCCTGGCCTCCCGCCAGCTTCCTTCCCCTCCATGCCCACCCAGTGGGCCAACAGGTAGGCCAGAAGGGAAAGCACCAGAAAACGGTGCACCCCCAAAGCCGTCCGCTGCCCAAACTGCCCCAGGGAGAACTCGCTTTTCGCGGCGCGGAAGAAGTGCTCTATGGCAAACCGCCTCTTTCCCCAAGTGAGCGCCGTCCGGGGCGTGGCGGGAAAGGTGGCCACCACGTACCGCCACTCCCAGCCCCCTTGGGGCAGGGGGTAGCGGTACCAGGCCACCCAGACCGGGAAGGAAAGCCCCCAAAGGTAGACCCGGCTCCCCTGCCGCCTGAGGTCCCCAAGCCTCCCCCCTTCCCGCAGCCTCCGGTCCCGCCGCATCCCCACCACCGCTTCAAAACCCAACCGCTTCACCCCGAAAAGGAACCAGGTGGTGCCAAAGGCCGCATCCGCGGCCACCCGTATCCGGAAGGCCCGGCGCATCCAGGGGGGCAGAGAGGCCAGGAGGCTTAGGGCCAGGCGGGAGAGGGCCTTCTCCCCCTTGCCCCGCCAGAGGCGGTAGGCCCAAGGGATGCGGAGGTCTCCGTAGACGAGGTAGAGGACCACCAGATGGAGTCCCCACTTGCCGTGAAAAAAGGAGAGGGGCAGGGCCTGGAAACGGCCCCGCTTCTCCAGAGTGACTAGGTCCAGGACCACCAGGAGACGGGGCTTGGGGCCTTTTTTCTTTCTGGCCCGGTCCAGGGCTTTCTCGGCCTCTTTTCTTGCCAGGCGGATGAGAGCGCGGGTGGGCCAGGGGTAGCGGTTGAGGAAGCGAGAGAGGGCGGAGGGGGACTTGACCTGGCTGTGCTGGGGTCTGGCCTTGCCGTGGCCGTGGAGGAGGAGCAAGAGCAGGGCCTTGAGGGATTCCTGGAGGTGGGGGCTTGGCAAAAGGGCCAGGAGGGTCCAAAGTAGGGACAGGGCCGCTTGGGTCATGGCACCCGTCATCAGACGGGAAACCAGCGGCCCCTTTCAAGTGGTCCTGGCGCATAGGTATCCCCAGGGTGCATAAGTGCAAGTTTTGAGTCAACCGACTTTTTTACATGAGTCTCCCCATGGGAATGGTGTACACCCACCGACGCGGGCGCAGCAGCGTCCACGAGGACCCCGAAGCCCTCAAAGACGCCGCACGCATCGGGGCGAACCTCGTCAAGGCCGCCGAGCTCGTGCACCGCTCGAACTGGGACTGGGAGCACGCCCGCCCCGAGCATCCCAACCGCATCGCCCGCAGCTCCTAACCCCTCCAAAACCCAGCCCTGCGGCTCCACTCCCTCGAGCCGCAGGGCTTTACCCTACCCGCTTACCGGGATTCTGGAGCAGGCGGCACGGACAGGAAGGCCTGCGGCACCTCCAACCGGCGCACGTTCACGCGCCACCCTTCCTCATCGCGGCGCACCAAAGGCCACCATACGAACGTCGCCCGCCCCGCGATGTTCCGCGCGGGCACCGGCCCGAACGTCCGGGAATCCTCCGAACCGCCCAGGCTCCGGTTATCCCCCAACACAAAGTAATACCCCTCCTTAAGGCGCAGGCTTCCCACGTACTCCACCGTACGCGCCTGGCTCGCCGCGATCACCTCCTCCGGCAGGGGCTCGAGCATCTCCAAGGCTGGCTTCAAGTACTCCGGGAGACGGTCCACGGGAATGCCCGCGAAACGCACCACCCTCCCGCGGCGTACCTCCACCCGCGGGAAGGAGTCCGGGTACGGCGTGATGAAGCGCGTGATGTGCTCCTCATCGAGGGGCTGTCCGTTCACGTACACCACGCCGCGCCGTACCGAGACCACATCCCCCGGCAGCCCCACGATCCGCTTAATGAAAAACGGCCGGAAGGTAAACCCCAGCACGGGGAAGGCCGTCACCGAGTTCGGCGCTCCTTGCGGGGGTTTGAGGATCGCAATGTCGCCACGCCGCCACTCCGTAAGCCCAAAGCGCACCGCCCAAGCCTCGTACTTGGGCACGAACACGCGCTCTCCGTGCGCCAGCGTCGGCTGCATGCTGCTTCCGAACACCGCGACCGTAGTAAACCCGAACGTCGTCACAACGAACGCGATCAGTAACGCTTCGCCCACCTGGCGAAACCACTCACGCCACAAGTAAACGAAAAACTCGCGCATAACCACTCCCTTAATCAGCATACGCACCCAACGCCGCTTCCGCAGCCTCGCGTCCTCGAGCTACGATTTCCTCCAACCGACCGAAGTCCTCGAAGCGCACCTCCGGGATCTCCGGTCGTATGTACACTTCGGGCGGGTACAACGCCAGACGCACCGCGGTCAGCCGCGCGAGCATCACATCCACCGCCCGGCGGGCCGTGCCAATCAAGGAACGCGGCGGATCGCTCCCCTTAGGCAGCCCCGCCCCCGGCGTGACGTCCACCGCCACGACCCGGTCTGCTCCCAACAAGCGAGCCGCATCCACCGGCAGGTTATCCACCACTCCCCCATCGATCAGCCAGCGCCCCTCCCACTCAACCGGAGCCAACAACCCCGGGTACGCTGCGGAGGCTAGTACGGCCGTGGGCAAGGTGCCGCGCGTAAGGTACACCGCCTCCCCACTCGCCAGATCCGTAGCCACCACGACCAGCTCGCGCTCCAGGGCCTCAAAGGTCGGGGGCAGGTACTCGGCCAAAAACGCGCGGAGCTTCCGCCCCGAGACCAGCCCCCCGCGGGGCACAAAGTTCAAAAGGCTCACCCACGGCGTGCGCTCCGCCAAACGGTAGATCTCCCGCGCCGGTACGCCATGCGCCCAAAGCGCCCCAACGATCGCGCCCATGCTCGTCCCCGCCACACAAGCAACCTCCACCCCCCGCGCCTCGAGCGCCTCGAGCACACCGATGTGCGCGAAGCCCCTCGCCCCACCTCCGGAAAGCGCCACGCCGATTCTCACGCTTCTACTTTACGCACCCACCTCATGAACGTCATGAGCCTTCCCCGAAAGACGCATGGCCCAATACGGGAAGGCCCGCCCACGGTATAGTTGTACCGTGGGGATTCCGGGAACGGTCCTCCTAGGTCGGTACCGCGTGGTCCGGCCCATCGCGCGTGGAGCGTTGGCCACGGTGTATTTGGCCTTCGATACGGGCGGCACGGCCTACGCCGTCAAGGTGTTTCCCAAAACCTACGCCGCGCGGGCGGATCGGGAGTGGAAGGTCGGCCGAGCCCTCGAGCACCCGAACATCAACCCGGTCCTCGAGCGGGTCTCGGTCGAAGGCTTCCCCGCGGTGCTGTTGGCCTTCGCTCCAGGGGATCGGCTCTCCACTTGGAACAGTGCGTCGCTCGAGGCGTTTCTCGCCGTGTTTCATCAACTGCTGCGTGCGCTGGCCCACGTCCACGAGCGGGGCTTCGTGCACCGCGATGTGAAGCCGGAAAACCTGATCGTGGCCGCCTCGGGAGAAGCTCGGCTGGTAGACTTCGACCTTTCCGGTCCCATCGGGGAACGCTTCCCCGGCCGGATTCGTATCGGCACGTTGGGTTACCTGGCCCCCGAGCAGGTGCGCGGCATTCCCCCAGTCCCGGCCACCGATCTGTACGCGGCCGGTGTCCTCCTGTACTGGGGGATCTTCGGAGAACTGCCGTTTAGCGGTGCACCGCACGAGGTCATGCAAGCCCACCTCAAGCGGCCGGTGCATCTTCCGCCAACCCCGCACCTCCCCCCCGGCCTTGCCCGGTACTTGCTGCGTCTTTTGGCCAAGGATCCTCAGGATCGCTTCCGCGACGGCGCCGAAGCGCTTGCAGCCTTCGAAGCCCTCTGAATCCAACGAAGCATCCGGTGCGTATGGTTAGATGAGGATGTGGCGACCGAAGAAGAGCTGCTGGTCCGCACCGCTTCGGGTGACCAAGCCGCGCTCGCCGAACTGTACCGGCGGATGGCACCCCGCGTGCTCGCCCTGGCCACCCGGATCCTGGGCAGCCGCGAGGAAGCCGAGGAAGTCCTGCAGGACACCTTCGTCAAACTCTACCGGGACGGGCATCGCTACACCCCCGAGAAGAGCTCAGCCAGGACCTTCGTGCTCACCGTGGCCCGCAACCTGGCCATCTCCCGGTTACGGGCTCGAAGCGCCCGGCCTACAAAAGCCCCGCTGGATGTGCACGACCCCGGCTTCTCCCACCCCGCGCCCGAGCCCCCCGATCTCACCACCCGGGTCGTTGTGCGTCGGGCGCTGGAGCAGCTCGAGGCAGACGAGCGCCGGTTGCTTGAGGAAGCCTTCTTCATGGGGTATACCCACAAGGAACTGGCGCAGCGCCACGGCCTGCCCTTGGGTACGGTCAAAACCCGGCTGCGCCGGGCGCTGTTGAAACTCCGCCGGTACCTGGAGGCACCATGAACCACCCGCACGAGCGGCTCGCCGATTACGTCCTGGACCTTTTAGAGATCGAGGAGGCGTGTCAGATCGAGGCGCACCTCGCCTCGTGTGACGCGTGCCGCACAGAGGTCAAGGCCTTGCGGGAAGCCCTGTTCGCCCTTACCGACACCCTGCCGCCCTTACCGCCCCGCCGTCACACCTGGGCGCGGATCCTTCAACGGCTGGGTCCCCCCCGCGCTCCCCGCGGCTGGATCGCTGCCGCCGTTGCGGGTATCCTCCTGGCCCTCGGGACTGCCACCTGGAGTGCGGTCCTCACCCGAGAACTCCAGGCGCTTCAGGCGGAACGCCTCCTCCTCAGCGCGTACCTCACCGCGGACCGCGTCACGGTGCGTCCCCTGACCACACCCCAAGGCACCGCGCTGGGGAGCGTGTTGTTCCTTCCCGACGGCCGCGCGCTCTTCTTCCTCACCACCCCCCCACCACCCGGCAAGGCATACCAAGCCTGGGGACACCGTAACGGCAACCGCGTCTCCCTAGGCCTGACCCAAACTCAGGTGATCGAGGTGCGCTGGCGCGGGTTCCAGTTCGTCGGGGTGAGCCTCGAGCCCGCGGGCGGGAGCCCCGAACCTACGGAACCGCTGGGGCGGGTGCCGGTCATTTAAACCGCAAGGCCGGGCCGGGGGATTCCCGGCCCGGCCTACGCGCCTGCTTAGCGCGCTTCCAACGGGACGTACTCGAGGTCCAGCTCGCCCACGTAGCGCGCCTTGGGGCGCAGGAGCCGGTTGTCCGTGGCGTTGTACTCGAGGATGTGCGCTGCCCACCCGACGATGCGGGCCACCGCAAAGATCGGGGTGAAGAACTCGACCGGGATGCCCAGGTCGCTGTACACCACCCCGGAGTAGAAGTCCACGTTGGGGTAGATCCCCTTGGGGCCGAGGACCTTGCCGGCCTCCGCCTCGATGCGCGTGAGGATCTCGTACTCCTGGGTGCGCCCGTGCTTTTGCGCGACGATCTCCGCGTACTTCTTCAGGATCCTCGCCCGCGGGTCGAGCGCCTTGTACACGCGGTGCCCCATGCCCATGATGCGCTCTTTCTTCGCGAGCTTCTCCTGAACCCAGGCCACCGCCCGCTCCGGCGCGCCCACCTCCTGCACCGAGCGCATCACCGCCTCGTTCGCGCCGCCGTGACGCGGCCCCTTGAGCGCCCCGATCGCCGCGGTGATCGAGGAGTAAATGTCCGCCGAGGTGGAGTGCACCGCGAGGGCGGTGAAGGTGGAGGCGTTCATGCCGTGTTCGGCGTGCAGGACCAGGGCCACATCGAAGAGCTTCTCCTGCTCCCGGCTCGGCACCTCACCGTTCACCATGTAGAGGAAGTTCGCCGCGTGCGAGAGGTCTTTCCGAGGCGCGACCGGCTCCTTACCCTCACGAATGCGCTTGAGCGCCGCTACGATGGTCGCGATCCGGCTGATGAGAGCGATGCTTTTCTGGTACAACCCCTCCTGCGAGAGGTCCTCCGCCCGCTCGTCCAGCATCCCCAGCTGGCTCACCGCGGTGCGCAGGGCGGACATGGGGTGGGTGTGCTTGGGGTACGCCTTAAGGGCGTTGAGCACGACCTCCGGAAGCTCCCGCTCCGCCGCGAGCTGGGCCTTGAACGCCTCGAGCTCCTCCTTCTTGGGGAGGCGGCCCTGTAAGAGCAGGAAGGCCACCTCCTCGTAACTGCTCTCTTCAGCGAGCGCCTCGATCGGGTAGCCGGCGTAGTACAATTTGCCCGCCTGCCCGTCGATATACGAGAGCTTCGTCTCGGTGAAGACCACGCCCTCGAGTCCCCGTGCGATCTCCGTTACGCTCATGGTTCCTCCTTCGTCTCCTTCACTCTACCCCGGTACACCGGGTCTAACTCGTCTCGGTAGGCATACTATCACTTTTGGAGCCGCCGGCGCAGAAGGCTTCGTAATCTATAAGCCCCGTAAGGCTCGGAACCTCCCCGCAGATCGGGCAGTTCCGGTTCCTAGGAAACCGTACCGTCCTAAAAGAAGCGGTGAGAGCATCGTATAACAGCAGCCGTCCCGAAAGTGCCTCGCCCACCCCCAGGATCAGCTTGATGACCTCCGCCGCCATCAGGCTGCCCACCACGCCCGGCAGCACGCCGAACACACCGGCCTCGGCGCAGTTCGGCACCGCGCCCGGATCGGGCGGCTTAGGGAACAAGCAGCGGTAGCACGGGCCGCCCGCGTGATGGAAGACCGCCACCTGCCCCTCGAAGCGGTAGATGGCCCCGTACACCAGGGGCTTGTCCAGGAGGACCGCGGCGTCGTTCACGAGGTAGCGCGTGGGGAAGTTGTCCGAGGCGTCCACGATCACGTCGTAATCCCCCAGGATCTCTAAAGCGTTTTCGGAGGTCAGCCGGACCGGGTGCGCCTCAACCCGGACGTGGGGGTTTAGGGCAACGACCCGCTCCCGGGCCACCTCAGCCTTGGGACGTCCCACGTCCTCCGTGGCGTAGAGCACCTGCCGTTGCAGGTTGGATAGGTCCACCGTGTCCATCTCGACGATGCCGATTCGCCCTACCCCCGCGGCCGCCAGGTACAACAACAATGGGGCACCCAACCCCCCCGCGCCGACCACCACAACCGAGGCCTGCTTCAACCGCTGCTGCCCCTCGGCCCCCACCTCGGGCAGGATGATGTGGCGGGCATACCGGTCCAGCTCCTCACGCGTCCACAAGCAGCGTCACCTCCTCTTCCTCCGGAAGCATAAAGGCCCGCACGGCCCCTTCGGCAAGCCCCAGGATCACGTACGGCACCCGCCAGTACGCCCGCGCCCGGTCCGTAGGGCTGGGCCAAGCCGCGCCGTTCGGGTGCGAGTGGTAGATCCCCACCAGCTCGAGGCCCGCCGCGTCCATGCGGCGCAACGCCGCGACCAGCGCGCGCGGCTCCGCCTCGTACGCGACCTCGGGGCGCGGGCTCGCGTTCGGCAGCGGCCAGGCCGCTTCCGCCCGTCCCAACCGCCCCACCAAAAGCCCCACGCACTCGCGCGGAGCCTCGAGCCGCGCCTGAAGCCACATCGCCTCGAGTACCGCTTCCGACACCACCAGCACGTGTCCAGTCTACGCGCGGCGGGGTATACTGAGCGTAACGCGGACGGCAAAACACCCGTTCTTTGGGAAAGGGGGAGGCCATGATTCGCACGATCGCGTTGGTCGGGCATAGCGGAAGCGGAAAAACCACGTTGGGAGAAGCCTGGGCGTACCTGGCGGGGATCAAGGACCGGATGGGTGCCGTGGAGGAGGGCAGCACGATCTCGGACTATACCCCAGAGGAGAAGGCGCACGGGATCTCCGTGCGGACCGCGGTCCTGCCCCTTCAATGGAAGGGGCACCGCTTTTTTGTACTGGACGCGCCCGGGTACGCGGACTTCGTCGCGGAGATCCGCGGAGCCATGGCCGCGGCGGACGCGGCTGTGGTGTGCGTATCCGCCCCAGAAGGTGTGCAGATCGGGACCGAGCGCGCCTGGACCGTTGCGGAACGGCTGGGCCTGGCGCGGATGGTGGTCGTCACGAAACTCGACCGGGGAGGGGATTTCTACACGCTCTTGGAAGACCTTCGCGCCACCTTAGGCCCCATCCTGCCCGTGCACCTACCCTGGATTGAGAACGGTCAATGGATCGGGCTGCTCGATGTGCTGCACCACAAGGCCTACCGCCACGCAGACCGCGGCTACACCCCTGAGAACATCCCCGACGCGTTCAAGGACGAGGTCGCGCGTTACCGCCAGGAAGCCCTCGAGGCCATCGTCGAGACCGACGAGGCCCTGCTGGAAAAATACCTTGGGGACGAGGACGTGGAGGAAGCCGCCCTCGCGCACGCTTTTCACGAGGCCGTACGGCAAGGGCAGCTCTACCCCGTCGCGATCGCTTCCGGCAAAACCCTGATCGGTGCGGAACCCGTGCTCGACCTCATCCTCGAGGCACTGCCCGCCCCCACCGAACGCTTCGCGGACGGCCCCCCGCTCGCCCAGGTCTTCAAGGTCCAGGTGGACCCCTTCATGGGGCAGGTAGCCTACGTCCGGCTCTACCGGGGTGCCCTCGCTCCAGGGGATACCCTCGAGTCCGAAAACGGCCCGGTCAAGCTCGCGCACCTCTACGTTCCCCAAGGCAAGGACCTCGTCGAGGTAGAGGCCGCCGAAGCCGGGTATATCCTCGCGGTTCCCAAGGCCGAGCAGTTGCACCGAGGCATGGTCTTGTGGCGGGAGACGAAGGACGAGGTGCCCACCACCCGCCTCCCTGACCCCACCACCTTCGTCGCGGTATACCCTGAAGGCAAACAGGACGAGGCCAAGCTCGGAGAAGCCCTGCACAAGCTCTTGGAGGAAGACCCCAGCCTCCGCACTGAACGGCAGGAGGAGACCGGGGAGCTCTTGCTGTGGGGAATGGGCGACCTGCACCTCGAGGTCGCCAAGGAACGCCTGGAGGATTACGGGGTCCGCGTAGTGCTGCGCACCCCCAAGATCCCGTACCGCGAGACCGTACGCAAGGCCGCCGAGGCCCAGGGCAAATACAAGAAGCAAACCGGCGGGCATGGTCAGTACGGGGACGTGTGGCTCAAGCTCGAGCCCAGCCCGGAGTACGCGTTCGAGTGGAAGATCACGGGGGGCGTGATCCCCACGAAGTACAAGGAAGCCATCGAGAAAGGCATCCAGGAAGCTGCCCAAAAGGGGGTGCTCGCGGGGTACCCGGTGATGGGGTTTAAGGCGACGGTCTTCCACGGCAGTTACCACGAGGTGGACTCCAGCGACCTCGCCTTCCAGATCGCCGCGTCCATGGCCTTCAAAAAAGCCATGGAGGCCGCGAATCCCTTGCTCCTCGAGCCGATCTACACGCTGAAGGTATTCATTCCGCAGGATCGTGTGGGGGACATCCTATCGGACCTCCAAGGGCGGCGGGGCCGCATTTTGGGGATGGAGCCGGACGGCGCCCTGACCGTAGTGCAGGCCGAGGTGCCCCTTGCGGAACTGCTGGAGTACAGCCGCGTTCTGCGCAGCCTCACGGGCGGGCAAGGTGCGTACAGCCTCGAGTTCAGCCACTACGCCGAAGTGCCCCCCCACCTGGCGCAGAAGGTGATCGCAGCGCGGCAGGCCGAGGCCGGGTAGCGGCCCGTATACTGGAGCTGTGGAAGCCTTAAAGCGCCTCGAGGCCGTCCTTTCGGAGACGCTGTTCGGTCAGGAGGCGGTGATCCGCACGTTGCTTGCTACGGCTACGGCCGGCGGGCACGTGCTGTTCGAGGGCCTGCCCGGGTTGGGCAAGACCCTGCTCGCGAAAAGCTTCGCGCAAGCCTCCGGCCTGAGCTACCGTCGCATCCAGTTCACGCCGGATCTTCTGCCTGCCGACGTTACGGGCACGCTTGTGCTTCGGGACGGGGCGTTCACCTTCCAGCCGGGCCCTTTGTTTGCGCAGGTGGTGCTCGCTGACGAGATTAACCGCGCCACGCCCAAAACCCAGTCCGCCCTCCTGGAAGCCATGCAGGAAGGCGCGGTCACCATCGCGGGGGAACGACACGCCCTCCCCAGCCCGTTTCTGGTCCTGGCCACACAAAACCCGGTAGAGATCGAGGGCACCTACCCCCTTCCCGAAGCGCAGCTGGACCGCTTCATGGCCAAGATCGAGATCACCAACCCGCCCCGCACGGTCTGGATGCGCATCCTGTCCGAGGAGCCCAAGGCGCCCGAGCCGGTGGTCGACGCGGACGCGTTCCACGAAGCGCGCGCGCGCGTGGACCAGGTGCGCGTATCCAGCGCCGCCCTCGAGGCCGTCACGAACCTAGCGTTGCTCGCCGCGGAGCACGCCGCGCTGCGCTTCGGCGTGAGCCCCCGCGGGGCCAAGGCGTGGCTTCGGCTCGCGAAGGCCATGGCCCTCCTGGGGGGACGAGCGCACGTGGATTGGGAGGACCTGCGCCGCGCAGCCCGCCCTGCGCTGATCCACCGCCTCTTCCTCACCGAGGAAGCGGAGTTCGAGGGGATCACCCCCCACCAGGTCCTGGAGGAGTTGGTGCAAAAAGCCATGCCAAGCATCACCCCACGCTAAAGCATGCCCCTCACGCGCTACCGGATCCGCACCCCACGCCTCATCGCGTACCCCGGCGAGCGCCTGGTACGCGGGCGCGGCGGTAGCTTAGAGTTCCTCGAGCTTCGGCCTTACGTTCCGGGCGACGACTTGCGCTGGGTGGACTGGAAGGCCTACGCCCGCACTGGGAAGCTCTACTCGCGCGTGTTCCAGGCCGAGGCTCGAGGCCGGTTTTACCTGTGGCTCGACGGTTCCCCCAGCATGCGCCTTCACGGTAAGGCCGCGTATGCCCGGCGGGTAGCGGAGGTGTTGTTGCGCGTGGCCCGCCCCGAGGGGGCGTTCGTGCTCACCCCTCGGGGCGCGCGGCGCTGGCGGGGCGCGCTCGAGGCCGATCCGCGCGGACCGATGGAGGCCCTTCCCCAGCTCGCTGCACACGTGCGCGGCACGCTTCTTGTCGTGACGGACGGGTTGGACGAGGGGGATTGGCGGGGGTTGTACCGTCAGTTGGCGCGCGTACAGCCCATCACCGTACAGGTGCTGGCCCCTGAGGAGCTCGATCCTCCCCGTGAGGAGGCGGAGCTCGTGGACGTGGAAACCGGCGCGCGCGTCCTTGTTACGCCGCAGGTGCGAGCAGCGTACCGGAAAGCGTTGGCAGCGCACCTTCGGGAACTTCGGTTCTGGGCGCGGCGCGCGGGGGGGTATGCGCACCTTAGGGTGGGCGAGGCTATCGTACCCGGGCTGGTCCAGCAAAAGGTTCTGGAGGAACGGTAGGCGCGAGGGTATACTCCAGCCGTGACCGTCCTGGCGATCGACACCGCAACTCCCTACCTCGTCCTCGGTCTGCCGCACGCCGAAGGCGCGTGGCGACTCGACCGGCGCCACGCGGAAGCGTTATTCACGCACCTCGAGGCCTTCCTGCAAACGCACCGCGTGTCCCTAAAAGCGATCCGCGGGATCGTTGTGGGTCAGGGACCCGGGTCCTATACGGGCGTCCGCATCGGGGTCTCCGCAGCGCTGGGGCTGGGACGCGCCCTTGGGGTGCCCGTGGTGGGAGTGGACACCCTCGCGGGCATCGCCCTGCGCTATCGCGGCACGGTCACCCCCGCCCTCTCCGCGCGTAGCGGTCGGGTCTACACCGCAACCTACCGCGTCCCCGCCTCCCAAACCCCGAGCGCGCCCCACCTCGAGGTCGTGCACCCCCCACACAAGACCCGGCTGGAGGCGCTCCCTTTCCTGGAGGGGTGCGTGGTGGTGGATGAACCCCCCAGCGGCCGCGCCCTCGCCGTGTGGGGCCGCGCGCAGCTCCAAGCCGGCCGGCGAGGGGTGTCCGTACACTACCTTTGAGCCAAACGTGGTCGTGCACGCCCTTCACCCCGGCCCGGATCGTGTACCCTAAAACCACCCTGCCCCGCACACGGCATACCCCGGGGGGCGTCGAGCGGCCAACAGGGCCGCGCTCCCCATCCGGGAAGGCTAATCACCAACACCCCTCATAATCCGTGGGGGTAGCGGCGGCGTCAAAGGAGGCGAAGAGGTGAACGAAAACCCGTATCCGCTGAAAAGATTCGGTAATATGGAGGTGGTATGAAAAAGATCCTTGTTCTTCTCAGCGCTTTCCTGGTCAGCCTCGCGCTCGCGCAAACCCTACCCGCGCTCACCCCACCGGGTGCCGTTGCGGGCCTGTACACCCGCAACCTTGGCCTGAAGAAGACCTTTTTTCTCGACTTCCAAGCGGAGTGGGCGCGCCTGGGCCTAGCGGACTGGGTGGACCAAGCGCTCGGGGAGGAGCTCGAGCTCAGCGAAACGGAGCGCCGCGAGCTCGAGCTCTTCCGGCAGATCTTCAACCTGGATGTGGTGGGCCGTGAGGGGATCGTTACGGTCTACCCGGACGGGAACTTCTTCGCGCTCGCGCGACCCTCCGCGGACCGGGTGGGCCTGGTGATCTCCACCCTGAAGAACCTGCTCGAGGAAGCCCGGCCGCGCAGCGGATGGATGGTCCAGACCTTCGCCGGCGAAGAGATGGATATCCTGGTGGGGTACACCAAGGAGCTGGTCCTGGTCGCCACCCCCACCGCGGCCGACCGGTTCTTCGCCAAGGAACGCGGCCTCGAGGTGCCCCTCGAGGGCGACTTGGTCTTCTGGGTGGACCCGGAGCCCCTCCTGCCGTTGCTGGAGACCACCGACCTTCCCCCTGAGCTGGCGCGCGTCGTACGGACCTTCGCGGGGTACGCGACCGCGCTCGAGCTGCAGCCGGACGGCGTCCACACCCGCTCACGCCTCGCCCTGTCGCCCGAGGGGGACCCCGAGCTTCTCGCCCTCCTCCTGCCCGAAGAGCGGGCCTGGCCCCTCGAGGACCTGGCGCAGGGGCACAGCGTGACCTCAGGGGTGTTTGACCTTGCCAAGTTCGGCGCGTACGTCACGCAATGGCTGCAGTTCTTCGGCGTGGATTACGACCTTGACCTCTCCGCGTTCGGCCGGCGGATCGCGGTGGTCACCCTCCCCATGCCCACAGATCCCATGCTCCTGCAGCAAAACCCGCTCGGGAACATGCTGATCTATGTGGAGACCGAAGACCCCATCACCGCGGAGGTCACGGTGCTCTCCTGGCTGCAGCAAGCCGCGGCCTTCGCCACCGCGGAAGGCGCCGGGGGGTTCAAGGTCGAGCCGATCGAAGCTGACGGTCTTGAAGCCCGCCGGGTCCAGGTCGGGCTTTGGGGCGAGGTGTACCTGGCCCACCGCGAAGGGGTGATGATCCTCGCCACCAGCGCGGAGGCGTTCTCCGCCCTCACGGGCCCCACCCTGGAGGACGACCCCGCGTTCCAGCGGTTCGCCACCCGCATCCCGCCCAACGCAGTCAGTGCCTCCTTCACAAACCTCTCCGGCACCCTCCGCGAACAGGCCGCGCTGATCACCAGCACCCTGCCGCTCATGGTGGATGACCCCGCCGCCATGCAGACCAGCTTCGCGATCGCTGAGCAGTTCCAGGCCTTCCTCGAGTTCATCGCGGGCCGCGTCGGAGGCGGGGTGGCCTACAGCCAGGTTCAGGACCACACCCTCGAGTCCGAAGGGTTCTGGGAGGTGCGCTGGTAGGCTTCGAAGCTCCCCTCTTCCTGGCGCTCATCCCCCCCCTAGCGGGGCTGGTGTACTGGCTGTACCGCCGGGCGCGGCCCCACCCGCGCCCGGCGGCAGGGGTTTGGTTGTGGCAGCGCGCCCTCGGTCGGGGGGGCGCGCGCCGCCGGGTGGATCTTCGCCTCCTCCTCCTCCTCCTCGCCACCATCCTCACAGCCCTAGCCTTGGCGCGCCCGTACCTTCTCCGCGTCAGCCCCGGCCCCCTGGTGCTCGTCATCGACGCGTCCGCCTCCATGGCCGCGACCGACCGCGCCCCAAACCGGTTCGCGGCCGCCCAGGCCCTCGCCCGCCCCCTCCTCGAAGCCGCCCCCCAGGCGGTCCTGGTCCGGGCGGGCCTCGAGCCGCGCGTCTTCGGCCCCGCGCCTGGCCCCGCGCTGCTCGAACCCCTCGCCGCGCTCCAGCCCGGGGATGCCGCCGCCGACCTCGAAGCCGCCATCCGGCAAGGACAAGCCCTCCTCCCCGGGGCACCGGTGGTCGTCCTGAGCGACACCCCGCCCCCCCCAGGAGTGGACGGGTACTGGAACGTGGCCGCCACCGGAGAAAACCGCGGCATCACCGCGCTGGGCCGGGGGTTCCTCGCGATCGGCAACGCGAGCGGTCGCCTCTGGGACGGGCGTGTCCAAGTGGGCGGCCAGACCCTCGAGGTACGGGTTCCCGCGGGGGGGTTCCGCGTCCTCGAGTACCCCGCCACCCCAGCCACAACCCTACGCCTCCCCGACCCGGACGCGCTCGAGCTGGATAACCTCGCGTTCTACCGGGAACGCCCTCCCCGCGTCCGACTCGAAGCCGCTCCCCCCAGCCTGGTGCGGCTGTTGCAGCTCCTTGGCGCCCAGCGGGTACGCCAGAACCCTGACCTCGAGGTGCGCTTCGGCCGACCGCCGGAGGACCCCGAGGGGTTCAGCGTGTACTTCGCAACCGAGGCCGGTGAAGCTCGGCGGGTCTTCGACCTCGAGCCCACGCACCCGGCGCTGCGGAGCGTGGAGCTCGTCGGGTACGCGTTGCCCATACCCCCGCCGCCCCCTACCTCGTGGCGTCCGATCGTGTATGACGCATCGGGGGAAGGGCTGGTGTGGGCGCACCCGCGCGGCTTGTACCTGCCGCCCATAGAGGCCCTGCAGGACCTACCGGCCTTTCCGGTGCTGATCTACAACCTGCTCGCCCCGTTCCGAAAGGCCATGGCTCCCCTGGGGTGGAACGGCGTCCTCGAGCCCCAGGTGGTCGAGGGGGTGGCGGTCAACCTGAGCGCCCCTTCGGAGACCTTCCTGCCGAGGCCCGTCCCGGACCGGCCCCTGCACGCGGCGCGCACGCCGGTGCCGCTCGCGCCTTTTCTGGTCCTCCTGGCCGCGCTTCTGCTCTGGGGGGAGGCGCGGCTTGCAGGGCGGCGTAGCGCGTAAACTGAAGGGCATGGAGTACCGTCCCTTTGACGAACAGGATTTTCCCGCCATGGAAGCGTTTGAGCGCGCCCTGCTTGAAGGCGCGCCCGAGCACGCGTACCGCGCCCACCCCGCAGCCCTGCGGTTCTTCATGCGCACAGGCCACTCCTTCGTCGCTTCAACCCGAGACGCTGTGCACGGGTTCGCGCTGGCCCAAGCCGTGTGGCAGGGGGACCGCCCCACCGTGTTCGTGACGCGGATCCTGGCCGCGGACGGCGCCGCGTACGAGGGGCTGCTCCGGGCCGTGGTCAAGTCCGCGTACGACGCGGGGGTGTACGAGGTGGCGATGCACATCGACCCAGAGCACGAGGCCCTGGTCGCCGCAGCGCAGGCCGCCGGGTTTACGCTCGGGCCGCTCGTCCTCGCCACCCGGGTGCTCGGCAGCCGCGGCGTGCGCGGCGAAACGCGCCACGTTTTAGAATAAGCATGATGAATCGGGTGATGCTGGGCATTCGCGGGATCGAAAGCGAAGAACAGATGCGGGTGGTCCTCGAGGCCCTGCTGCGGCTCGAGGGGGTCACGAAAGCGGAGGCCCCGCACCTGGGTCAGGTCGTGGTGGAGTACGACCCGCACCGGCTCACGGTGATGGACCTGATCCGCACCACGCGGGAGCAGGGCTTCCTCGCCGGTATGCTCTAACCCCACCTACACCCGCTTGGGATACGGAGCGTTAAGGGTAAGATAGGGAATAGCCGCTCCCGACGCAGGGCTTGTGCGTCGCGGAGCAGAAAGGAGCCCAAATGAGTTACAAAGACGAGTTTGGCGCGAAGAAAACGCTATCGACCCAGGCTGGTACCGTCAGCTACTACGACATTAACGTGCTCGAGGAGCAGGGGGTTGCCCAGGTCTCCAAACTGCCCTTTTCTATCAAGATCATGCTGGAAAGCCTCCTGCGGAACGTCAACGGGTACGACGTGACGCGGGAGGACGTGATCAACCTAGCCCAGTGGAAGCCGGAGCCCGGGGAGATCAACGTTCCCCTGAAGCTCGCCCGCGTGATCCTGCAGGACTTCACGGGCGTTCCCGCGGTGGTGGACCTGGCTGCGCTCCGCAGCGCGATGGCCCGCTTCGGAGCGGACCCCAAGAAGATCAACCCGCAGGTTCCGGTGGACCTCGTCATCGACCACTCGGTTCAGGTGGATTACTTCGGCACCCAGTACGCCTTCTTCTACAACGTCGACAAGGAGTACGAACGCAACCGCGAACGCTACACCCTCCTCAAGTGGGGCCAGCAGGCCCTGGATAACTTCCGCGTGGTGCCCCCCGGCACGGGGATCGTGCACCAGGTGAACCTCGAGTACCTCGCCCAGGTCGTGATGACCCGCACCGAGAACGGCGAGACCGTGGCCTTCCCGGACTCTCTTGTCGGGACCGACTCCCACACCACCATGATCAACGGCCTGGGCGTGCTCGGCTGGGGCGTGGGCGGCATCGAGGCCGAGGCGGTCATGCTGGGCCAGCCGTACTACATGCTCGCCCCGAAGGTCGTGGGCTTCAAGCTCACCGGCGAGCTGCCCGAAGGCGCCACCGCGACCGACCTAGTGCTCCGCATCACCGAGATGCTCCGCCAGCACGGCGTGGTCGGCAAGTTCGTCGAGTTCTACGGCCCCGGCCTCGCCAAGCTCTCCCTCGCGGACCGCGCCACGATCGCGAACATGGCGCCCGAGTACGGGGCGACGATGGGCTTCTTCCCGGTGGACGAGGAGACCCTCGCGTACCTGCGCCTCACCGGCCGCGATGAAGCGCTGGTGGACCTGGTGGAGCGGTACACCAAGGCCGTCGGCCTCTTCCGCACCGACGACGCCGAGCCCGTGTACTCCGAAACCCTCGAGCTCGACATGTCCACCGTCGAGCCTTCCCTGGCTGGCCCCAAACGCCCGCAAGACCGCGTGCCGCTGCGCCAGATCAAGGCCAGCTTCCAGGAACACCTCACCAAGCCCGCCACGGAGCGCGGGTTCGGCCTTAAGCCGGAGGAGCTGGGCAAGAAAGCCACGGTGAAGCGCGGCCAGGAGGAGTTCGAGCTGCAGCACGGTTCCGTCGTGATCGCGGCGATCACCTCCTGCACCAACACCTCCAACCCCTCGGTCATGCTCGGGGCGGGCCTTTTGGCGAAGAAAGCGGTCGAGGCCGGGCTGGACGTGCAACCCTGGGTCAAGACCTCCATGGCGCCGGGCTCCAAGGTGGTGCGGGACTACCTCGAGGCCAGCGGCCTGATGCCCTTCCTGGAGGCGCTGCGCTTCCACATCGTGGGGTACGGGTGCACCACCTGCATCGGGAACTCCGGCCCCCTGCCGAAGGAGATCGCGGAGGCCGTGGAGCGCGAGGACCTGGTGGTCGCGGCGGTCCTCTCCGGTAACCGCAACTTCGAGGGGCGCATCAACCCGCACGTCAAGGCCAACTACCTGGCGAGTCCGATGCTCGTCGTGGCGTACGCGATCGCGGGCCGGGTCGATATCGACTTCGAGACCGAGCCGCTGGGGTACGACCCGAACGGCCGGCCGGTCTACCTCAAGGACATCTGGCCCAGCCAGGCGGAGATCCGCGACACGATCCGGCGGGTGCTTGACCCGGAGATGTTCAAGAAGGAGTACGCCTCTGTCTTCGACGGGGACGAGCGTTGGCAGAACCTGCCCGCCCCGAGCGGGGATCTGTACGAGTGGGACGAGAACTCCACCTACATCCAGGAGCCCCCATTCTTCGTGGACATGCCGCTCGAGGCCCCGCCGCTCCAAGACATCAAAGGCGCGCGGGTGCTCGCGCTCTTGGGAGACTCCGTCACCACCGACCACATCTCCCCTGCCGGCGTGATCCCCGCGGACGGTCCCGCCGGGCAGTACCTGATCCAAAAGGGCGTGAAGCCCGCGGAGTTCAACTCCTTCGGCTCCCGCCGCGGGAACCACGAGGTGATGATGCGCGGCACCTTCGCGAACATCCGCATCAAGAACCTGATGCTGGACGGGGTCGAGGGCGGGTACACCGTCAAGCTCCCCGAGGGTGAGCGGATGTTCATCTACGACGCCGCCATGAAGTACAAGGAGGAGGGCACGCCCCTCGTGGTGATCGGCGGAAAGGAGTACGGGACCGGATCGAGCCGCGACTGGGCCGCTAAGGGCACCTACCTCCTCGGCGTGAAGGCGGTGATCGCGGAGAGCTTTGAACGCATTCACCGCTCGAACTTGGTGGGGATGGGGGTACTGCCCTTGCAGTTCAAGCCCGGGGAGTCCGCGAAGAGCCTGGGCCTGACGGGGTTCGAGACCTACGACATCCTCGGCCTGAACGAAGACCTCAAACCCGGCAGCGAGCTCACGGTCGTGGCGAAGAAGCCGGACGGTACCGAGGTGCGCTTCAACGTCATCGTGCGGCTCGACACGCCGGTGGAGGTGGACTACTACAAGAACGGCGGCATCCTGCAAACCGTGCTGCGCCGCTTGTTGAAGGAAGCGAAGCGCGCCGAGGCGTAACCCCTTAACGCGCGTTCACGGCGGGCGGGCCTTGGTCCGCCCGCCGTCTTTACCTCCAGAAATGCTATAATGATAAGGAAGGCGCGCACAAAGAAGGGAAGGCTCATGCGCCATTCTAATCTTCTCATGGCCGTTGGCCTAGGGATTGCCCTGGGACTCTCTGGCTGCAAGCGCCCCCCCACTCCTCCCGAGGTCGAGAGCTTCACGCCCGCCCCCTCTAGCGGCAACGCACCGCTTATGGTGACTTTTTCATGGAAGACCGCGAATCCCGGTCGCACCTCTCTCACCTGCACCCTCCAACCCGGTGACGGGCCAGAAGCTTACGAGATCTCCGACTGCGAGGCCACCACCACGCAATCCCACACGTACACCGCCGCAGGCACCTACACTGCCACTCTCACCGTGCAGGACGCCGCTGGGCAAACCCACGAGGCGACCGTGCAGGTCACGGTCCAAGCCCCACCCCCTCCCTCCGCCCTTGAACCCCCGTCCGAGCCGGAGCCCTCCGAGGCACGCGTGGCCCGTGCGCTTCCCGGCCCTGGAGGCGTGCTGAAGTGGCGCTTCCCAACAGCCGGCCCTATCCGCTCCTCCCCCGCCCTCGCCCCAGACGGCAGTATCCTCGTCGGCTCCATGGATAACCACCTCTACGCCCTAACCCCCGAAGGCAGGATGCGCTGGCGTTTCGCGACCCGAAGCGACATCGTTGCCGCACCGGCCATCGCCCCGGATGGCCGCATCTACGTAGGCTCCTGGGACGGCAGCGTGTACGCCCTCGAGCCCGACGGCACGCTCAAGTGGAAGCTAGCCACGCGGTTTCGCATCGACTCTTCCCCTGCCCTCGCCCCAAACGGCACCGTGTACATCGGCTCACGCGGCGGGCACCTATACGCGATCACCCCTGACGGAAAGCTCCAATGGCACTTCCAGACCGGAAGCCCGATCATCTCCTCCCCCGCCCTCGCCCCGGACGGCACCGTGTACGTAGGATCCATGGATCATCACGTGTACGCCCTCGAGCCCGACGGCACACTCCGGTGGCAGGTGCGCCTCGGGGGCAGCGTCCCTTCCTCTCCAGCGATTGGAGTGGACGGCACGATCTACGTAGGCGCCATGGACGGGGGTGTGTACGCCCTCGAGCCCGACGGCACGCTCAAGTGGCGCGTCCTTACCGACGGCCCCGTGTGGGCCTCCCCGGCCCTCGGAACGGACGGCACCATCTACATCGGTTCGTACGACAACTACTTGTACGCGCTCAGCCCGGAGGGGAAGGTCAAGTGGCGCTTCTCAGCCCGGTTAAACCTCATGTCCTCCCCGGCCGTGGGCGCGGACGGCACTATCTACGTTGGTTCGCGCCTCGGTTACGTTTACGCGGTCGCGCCGAACGGCGAGCTGCGATGGGCTTACCAGACCGGGGATGACACCTGGACCTCCTCCCCCACCCTCGCGCCCGACGGTACGCTGTACATCGGCGCGAAGAACGGGGACCTCCTCGCCCTTCAGACCACTTCTCCTGGACTGGCCGACTCCCCCTGGCCGAAGTTTCGCCTTAACGAGCAAAACCTCGGGACCCCCTTGAGCCCCACGGAGTAACGCTATCATGGTGGGTACCATGAAGGCCTACGTGGGGGTCTACACAGCCCGGCTCGAGATGCCCTGGGTGCGCAGCCTCAAGGAGAAACGTGCTCTGGTACGCCCCGTCATGGAGCGCCTCAAGGCTCGTTTTCCCGTTTCCGCAGCACGACTCGGTGGGCTCGACGCGCACGGGTGGGAGATCGTGGGGTTTACCGTGATCGGCAGCGACCCCGCCTGGATCGAACAGATCATCCAGCAGGCCGCCACCTTCCTGTCCCAAAACGGCGCGTACCACGTGTGCGCGGAACAGGTCTTCGTCGAGGCTGTGGAGCTGGAAGCGCACACGAACTAGCGCGGCGCGGACCCGTAGGTCCGCGCCGAAAGGGCTCAAATCGGGTTATACAAGCTCTACAGCCACCGCGGTGGAGCCGCCGGTGCCGTGGCAGATGGCCGCCAGGCCCCGCGTGCCGCCCTGGGCCCGAAGGGCGTTCAGCAAGGTCACCACAATCCGAGCGCCCGACGCGCCGATGGGGTGTCCCAGCGCGATCGCACCGCCGAAGACGTTCAGCTTCTCGTACGGCACGTCCAGCATCCTGCGGAAAAGCACGCTGTTCACCGCGAAGGCCTCGTTGTTCTCGAAAAGGTCGAAGTCCGCCACCGTCATGCCGAGCTTGTCCAGCAGCTTCCGGACCGCCGGAATGGGCGCTTCGGGGAAGCGCCAGGTCTCCCCCGCAGCCCAGGTCGCCCCCAGGACGCGAGCGATGGGTTTCAATCCGTAGCGCTCCACCGCCTCCTTGCTCGCGACCAGCAAGGCCGCCGCGCCGTCCGAGATCTGGCTCGAGTTCCCCGCAGTGAGCACCCCGTCCTTCTTAAAGGCCGGACGGAGGGCCGCCAGGCTCTCCCGCGTGGTGTCGGGCCGGATCCCTTCGTCTCGGTCCAGGACCTGCACGCCTTTGCGGGTCTTGACCTCGATCGGGGCGATCTCGTTCTTGAAGACCCCCTTCGCGGTCGCTTCAGCGGCACGGGTCTGGGAGAGGTAAGCGACCTCGTCGAGCTCCTCGCGCGTCACGCCGTGCTCCGCAATGAGCCGCTCGGTCTGCTCGCCCATAGCCTCGCCGGTGGTGGGATCGGTCAGGCCGTCATAGAGCAACAGGTCCGTGACCTCCTCCCGCGCTCCGAGGAGGAACTTGTACCCCCAGCGCGCCCGGTGGGAGAGGTAAAAGCCCGCCTGGGACATGGACTCCATACCGCCCGCGAGCACGAGGTCCGCCTCACCCGCCCGAATCGCGGTGGCTGCGTTCATCAAGGCCAGCATGCCCGAGGAGCACACCATGTCCACCGCGTACCCGTCGATCGACTTGGGGATTCCGGCCTTAAAGGCCGCTTGGCGTGGCAAGAGCTGCCCGTGTCCCGCACGCAGCACGTTACCGAAGATGTACAGGTCCAGCTGGTCCCCCGCAACCTCGGCGCGCTCGAGCGCCGCCCGCATCGCGTGCGCCCCGAGATCCACCGGGGAAAGGTCCTTCAGGCTCCCCCCGAACCGGCCAATGGGCGTCCTGACCGCTGCTACGATATATGCTTCCCGCATGTTGACCTCCACAGTTACTTATGCTACCCCACGCCGGCGGGGGTACGCAGCCGCCCTACTTCAGAACGTTTACATATACGATTTGTTCTGTTATATTCGGGGCGGTGCGGGGACAAAGATATCTAACGCTTAAGCAGGTGCTTCAAGCCGTTGAAACTCCGTTTTTTATCGTGGAGAACACAAAAAACGGCCTTCGCCTCACGTACGCGAACCCCCCGGCGCAGCGTGTGCTGGCCTTGCCTTCTCCCGACACCCCTGAGGCCCTATCCCTGCCGTTGCCGGAAAGCCTCGCCGCGCACCTTCCGGAGATCGAGGCCGCCGCGCAAGCCGAACGCGCAGGGCATTTCACGTGGGTCCCGCCCTCCCTCGCTCCCCCCCAGGTCTACCACGTCACCCTCGTTCCACTAGGGGAAGGAGGGCTGCTGGCCTCGGCTCGTGACGTGAGCCAGCCACGCACCGTCCTCGAAGCGCTCCACCCCGTCAAAGCAGCGTTAGCTGAGGACGCCGAACCTACTCGGGTCTACCACGCCGTGCTGCACGCAGCGATGCAGGCTGTCCCCGGAAGCGAGGGTGGCAGCCTCTGGATCTGGGAAGGGGAAGCGTTTGTGTGCCGCGCAGCCATCGGGTTTCCGGACACCCTTCTCGGCACCCGCCTGCCGCGCACCCATCAGCTCGAGTGGTACGGCCAAGGTGAGGCCGCATTCCTCCAAGGTGCCGGGCGCATCCTGCCCTTCCCGACGCTGCACTGCCGCATTAGTGAACCGCTGATCGGTCGAACCCACGCGGCCCGCATCAAAGTAAACCTCGCCGTGCCTATCGTGTGGAACCACCAGGTGCGCGCCCTGCTGAACCTGGACGGCTTCACCACCCCCCGCGTCTTCAGCCCGGAAAGCCTCCAGATCGCCGAGCTGTTCGCCCGCGAGGCAGCCGCTTACCTCGCGATCCTGGAGCGCGAACGCACCCTCACCCGCCACCTTCACCTCCTGGAACACCTCATCGAAGCCCACCGACGGATCCGCAACGCCCGCACCCTAGAAGGCGCGCATCAGGAAACCCTCAAGACACTCCAGCGGTACACGAGAGCCGGCCAGGCGTTCATCGCCTGGCTCGACTCGGATCGTCAGGCACTCCAAGTGATCGCCTCGACGGACCCCCACACCCCTCCCGGCGCCATGATCGAGCCGGAAGGACTGGAGTGGACCACGACCGCGAACCGCCCCCCCCAGCCCTCCAAGCCTCCACGCCTCACCATCCCCATCACAAACGGCCAGCACGAGCATACCGGCGTACTCATCGTGCCCGCCCCCCCGGAATCCTTTACCTCCGAAGAGGTCGCCTTCATCCGCGCCACCGCGGAAACCCTCGGTCTGGCCGCGGAACGCATCGAAGCGCTCAACGCCGCGGAAGAACGCGCCGCCGCCTACAAACGCCTCCTCGAGTTCTCCTCCGAGCTCGAGATCATCGAGGACCCCGACGCCATCGCGCAACGCGCCCTCCAGGTCCTGCTCGAGGTCACGGCCTGCGAGACCGGAGTACTCTTCAGGGTCGAGGACCGCTGGGCGTACCCGCACCTCGTGCACGGAAAATACACGCGGGAGTTTCGCCGTTACTTCGAGACCCGAAAGCTCACGCTGGGGCGCGGCGCAGTCGGCATCGCCATCCAGGAGCGGAAACCGCTCCTGCTTCCGCATTACGACCGCTGGGCGCACGCCATCCCCGAGATGGTGCAGATCGGGTACAAGAGCGTCCTGGTAGAGCCCCTCTGGGTGGGCGACGCCCCCCTCGGCGCTCTCGCCCTAGCCTCCACCGCTCAGCACGCACACTTCACCCCGGAGCATCAAGCCCTCGCCCAGATGGTTGCCCGCCGCTTGGAGCGGGCCTTCGAACGCGTCGCGCATCTCGCGGACATCGAGACCACGCGCGAAGCCACCTTCCGCGCCCTAGGCATCGCCTTGGAACGGCGGGACTTTGAAACGCGCGGGCATACCGACCGGGTGGTGGCCCTCACCGCACAGCTCGGTGAAGCCCTTGGATTTCACGGCGCCGAACTCGAGGCTTTGCGTTGGGGAGCGTACCTGCACGATATCGGCAAGCTGGCCATGCCGGACGAGATCCTACTCAAGCCCGATAACCTGGTGACGCGCGAGTGGCACGTGATGCAAACCCACCCCGAGGTGGGGTACGAGATGCTCAAGGACATCCCCTTCCTGCCCGAGATCACGCGCAACGTGGTACGCTACCACCACGAACGCTGGGACGGGAGCGGCTACCCGGAAGGGCTCCAAGGCGAAGCCATCCCGCTCGAGGCCCGCATCTTCACCGTGGTGGACGTGTTCGATGCCCTCACGAACGAGCGTCCGTACAAGCCGGCGTGGTCCGAGGAAAAAGCCCTGGCCGAGATCCAACGTCAGGCGGGACGGCAGTTCGACCCGCGCGTAGCGCAAGCGTTCGTAGCCCTGCGACGCAGCGTCTCCTCCACGCGCTCCCGCTCCCTTTAACCGCCCCTCACGCCAAACGCTCTTCGAGCTCCACCTCCCGGCGCTCCACCTCGAGCTCGGCGAACGGCGCGGCTTGCTCGAGGTGCACCTTCCCTAATCGAAACGCCTCCAGCAAGGCCGCGAAGGTCACCGCGCGTTCTCCCCACCCCCTGAAGGGCAAGCGTTGAAAGACGAGCCGGGGCGTAAACGCCAGCAACCGCGCGATGCGGCGCCAAGCCTCCGGAATCCCGTAACGCTCCGGAGCCACCAGCACCTCCGCCTTGCGTCGAAACGCCCGCACGGCGCGTACGAGCCGCTCCGGCGCGAGCCGCGGCAACCGCGGGTCCGCCGGGAGGGGCGGCGGGCGCACGGGCAGCACATCGCGCCGTGCGCGGCTGCGGGCCTCTAGGAACGCCACGGCGCGCTCGAGCTCCACCAGCAACCCCACCACGTGCTCGGCGATCTCCGCCTCGGTGGATTCCTCCCCATCCCCCTCGGGATCCATCGTTTGGGGCAGCAACGCGCGCAGCTTTGCCTCCAAGAGCTCCGCGAGCAGGGGCAGCACCGCGCTTTTTGCGCCGAGGTCCAGGGCCTCGAGCTGCGCGAGCGCTTGCTGGATCAGACTCAGGATGGGCAGTTCCGCAGCGGGAATGCGCCCGCGTCGTAAGGCCTCCGCGAGCTCGAAGGCGTTTCCTTCGAATCCCGGGAAGGAAAGGTGGATCATGGCTAGGACCTAGGGCGCAGCAAGCCGATCGCCTGCCGCACCTCCTCCATCGTGGCTTGCGCTATGGGACGCACCCGCTTCGCGCCCTCCATGAGCACGTCCCACACGTAATCCGGATCCCGCCGGAGTTCCGCCGCGCGCGCTTGGATGGGCTCGAGGATCTTCATGATCTCCTGGAAGAGGATGCGTTTGATCACCAGGGTGCCCACTCCGGCCTGGCGGTACTCCTCCGCGAGGGCCTGCACCATCCCGGGCGGAGCCACGTACTTGAGGAAGGTGAAGACGGTGCTGCGCTCGGGTTCTCCGGGATCCGAGAGACGAATGCGCGCGGGATCGTCAGGAATGGTGCGGATCTTCTCCCAGATCTGCTTGGGGTCCTCGAGCAGGCCGATGGTGTTGCCCACCGATTTGGACATCTTGGCCTTCCCGTCGATGCCAGGGATGCGGGGAGCGTTCGGGTCCACGAAGGCTTGGGGCTCGGGAAAGATCTCCTTGAAGCGGCCGTTGAAGCGCCGCGCGATCTCGCGGGTGAGTTCGATGTGTTGGAGCTGGTCCTCCCCTACCGGCACGGTGTCCGCTTTGTAGATGAGGATGTCCGCGGCCTGGAGCACAGGGTACATGAGCAGTCCCGCCCCCACCGAGACCTGCCGGGCGGCCTTATCCTTGTACTGGGTCATGCGGGTGAGGTCGCCCACGGGGGTTTGGGTGGTGAAGACCCAGGCGAGCTCGGTGTGCTCCGGCACGTGCGACTGCACGAAGAGCGTGACTTTTTCCGGATCGAGGCCCGCGGCGATGTTGACGAGCGCAGCTTCGAAGGTGCGTTTCGCTAGAGCCTCGGGATCGTAGGGCACGGTGATCGCGTGGTAGTCCACGATGCAGAAGATCGCGTCCCGGCCGAGCTTCTCGCCGAGTTTGATCCAGTTGCGGATGGCGCCGAGGTAGTTGCCGATGTGGATTTCGCCCGACGGTTGGATGCCGGAGAACACGCGTTTCATAGAGAAAATCATATCAATCCCCTAGATCCGATGCGCCCCTAAGCAGCACTCCCCCGCTGCGCGCGGGGGAGGTTCTGGTGCCGGGAGTGGGACTCGAACCCACACGCCCTTGCGGGCACATGACCCTGAATCATGCGCGTCTACCAAATTCCGCCATCCCGGCAGACGCACTGATGATATTAGCCGTGCGGCTCGAGCTTGTCAAGGGGTGCGGCCTGACAAAACCTCCCCCCGCTGCACGCGGAGGGAGGTTCTGGTGCCGGGAGTGGGACTCGAACCCACACGCCCTTGCGGGCACATGACCCTGAATCATGCGCGTCTACCAAATTCCGCCATCCCGGCAGACGCACCCTCGATACTAGCGGTCCCTTCGTGTTTCGTCAAGCGTCCCCCGCCCCTTGCTGCGCTCCCAGCGTACCGCTCCCAAACTATGGCGAAATGTTCGGTGTATGCTAGAGTGGAAGCGGTGCCAAACTCATTGTAGTCGGTTGGCACAACGATCTGTTGGGAGGTGGTCAAGGATGAAGCGGCTCGTATGGATCGTTGTCCTGCTCGTAGGCTCGCTTGGACTAGCCCAGAAACTCACCGTGCTCGGACCCTGGTCCGGTGCCGAAGCCGATCAGTTCACCCCCGTGCTTGAAGCCTTCGAGAAGGAAACGGGGATTGAGGTGGAGTACCGCACCTTCCGCGCTGAGGACCTTGCGCAGGTGCTCCCCGCTCAGTTCTCGGCGCGCCGGACCCCGGGCGATGTGATCTTCATCTGGAACTGGTGGATCGAGCAGAACGCCCAGCACGCGGTGGATCTATCGGGGCTGGTGGACACGGACCCGTTCATCACGGACGCGGTCCGCGTGGACGGCGCGCTCGTCGGTCTGCCCTACGTGATGTCCGTCAAGCCCGGCTTCTGGTACCGGAAGTCCTTCTTCGAAGCGAACGGGCTCGAGGTGCCCACCTCCTGGGATGAGTTCGTGGCGCTGCTCGAGAAGATCCAGAGCATCCCGGGCGTGAAGAACGCGATCGCCTCCGGGGACGGGGTGGGCTGGCCCCTCTCCGACGTCACCGAACACTTCCTGGCTACCTTCGGGGGCCCCGAGCTGATCCACGACCTGATCGCGGGTAAGGTCTCGTGGGAAAGCGATAAGGTCCGGTCCATCTTCGAGGAGCGCCTGGTGCCCCTCCTCGAAAAGGACTACTTCAGCGACCCGATCGAGTGGACGCAGGCCGTGGACCTTTGGTGGAACGGCGATTACGGCCTGTACTTCATGGGGAACTGGATCACCGGGATGGTTGAGGACCCCACGGACCTCGGGGTGTTCCCGCTCCCGGGCGCTCAGGCCGTCGTAGCGGCCGCCGACTACCTCTTCGTACCCAAGTACTCGGAGAACGTCGAAGCGGCCAAACAGCTCGCGGCCTTCCTGGTCAGCAAAAAAGGCGTGGAGATCCGCGTGGCCAAGGGTGGCAAGCTCTCCATGCGCAGCGACGTGGGCCCCGAGTCCTACGCGGCCGCGGAGCAAGAACTAGCCCGCGCGCTCCAAGGGTTCGGCACCCTGCCTGACCTGGACGACTCCATCGGCGGCGCTTGGCAGCAGGCTTTCTGGGATCAGCTGAAACTCCTCTGGGTGCGTCCCGGGCGGTTGGGGGACGTTCTGCAAACCCTCGAGGAACGGCGCCAGTAACCCCCGGCTTCCCCGTCCCTCCCCCGGCGTGCCGGGGGAGGGATTCTCGGAGGCAACATGCGAAACGACCGAAGGGAATGGCTCACGGCCCTAACGTTCCTGCTGCCTGCGCTCCTGCTCATCGCGTTCTTCATCCTGTGGCCTGCCCTGGAAACCCTGCGCCTTTCCTTTTACAGCGAGGACGGGTTTGTAGGGCTCGCGAACTTCAGAGACGTCCTCACAGACCGCGACACCCTGAACCTGGACCGCTTCCCTACGCGCTTGCCCCCGTGGGGATCCTTGGTCAATAACGCCCTTTGGGTGCTGATTCACCTACCCCTCACGGTCATCCTAGGCCTCGCGCTCGCCGTACTCTTCAACAAAGTGCGGGGACTGTGGGCCAACCTAGCCAAGGTCGCGATCTTCCTGGGGATGGTCACCCCTCTCATCGTGGGCGGCGTGATCATCCGCTTTCTATTCGACGAAACCGCGGGGATCGTGCCGGCCTTGGCGCACTGGCTGGGCCTAGGGGAGCCGCTCGATAAGACGTGGACCGCCTACCCCGAGACCGCGCTTTTCGCGCTGATCCTGGGTTCCGTGTGGCTCTGGACGGGGTTCAGCATGGTGCTGCACTCTGCAGGGCTTTCCACCATCGATCCGGAGTTGTACGAGGCCGCGGAGATCGACGGGGCCACCGAGTGGCACAAGTTCTGGCGCATCACCCTGCCGCTGCTGTGGCCTGTGACCGCGGTCGTGATCGCGCTCACGCTCCTGTGGGAGCTCAAAATCTTCGATATCGTCTTCGTAGCCACCCAAGGTGGTCCCGGCGGAGCCTCACTCGTGCTGGCCTTGCAAATGTATCTCATCGGCTTCCGGGAACTCGACCCGTACCGCGCCGCAGCTGTAGCCACGCTGCTCACGCTGGTCAGCCTGGTCATCGGCGTGTGGTTTGCTCGTAGAACCGTGGGGGTGGGTCGTGAAGGGTAAACGCTGGAGTGCTCTCATCGTGAGTCTACTGGCCTTCCTGGTGGGCCTTGTGTGGATCGTGCCATTCATGGGCGTGCTCATGTCCGCCCTTCGACCCCAGGAAGAGATTCTCTACGGGTGGTGGAACCTACCCGCGACCTTCTCATTCGATAACTTTGTCAACGCCTGGAACCACCCCACGGCCCCCCTCTCCCAAGGGGTGAAAAACTCCCTGCTCGTAGTCATCCCCTCCACGCTCATCCCAGTATTCATCGGGGCGCTCGGGGCTTACGGTCTGGAACGATTCCGTCTACCTGGGCGCGGCCCCATCCTCATGGTGATCGCCTTGTTGCTCGCCATCCCGCAACAGATGGTCGCCGTGCCGCTGTTCCGTTTCCTCAACAGCCTCGGCCTACTCGACACCTACACCGGCCTCGTCCTCGCGCACAGCGCCTGGGCGCTCCCCTGGATCATCTTCTTCCTCCGGGGCTACCTGACGAGCCTGCCCCGCGAACTCGAGGAAGCTGCAGCGATCGACGGAGCGAACCGGTACCAGACCTTCTTCCGCATCGTCCTACCGCTGATGACCCCGGCGTTGGCCTCGGTCTCCGCGTTGCAGGTCACCTGGACGTGGAACGACTTCTTCCTCGCTTTGGTGTTGATCTTCGATCCGGACAAGCTCGTCGCGACCCAACGCATTCCCCTGATGCGGGGACAGTACCACGTGGACTGGGGGCTTCTGAGCGCGGGGGCCGTCATCACCATGATCGTGCCCATCCTGGTCTTTCTGTTGCTCCAGCGCTACTATATCCGCGGCTTGATCGGCGGAGCCGCCAAATAGGCCTTACGCGAGTAGGCTCCCCGCCGTGGCGTCGGCCACGGCGGGGAGCCTTGCCGCTAGCTTCCCGCGGAATCCCCATCCAGCACAAGCGCCGGCTTCCGAACCCGCTCCTCCGCACGCCGGCCTTCAAAGAGATAGAAGGCCGCGGGAACCACGAAGAGGGTGAGCAGGGTGGAGCTCACCAGCCCCCCCAGGATAATCACCCCGAGAGGCCGCCGGTACTCCGCCCCTTCCCCCAACCCCAAAAGGAGGGGAAGGCTGATGATGAGCACGGTCAGGGTGGTCATCAGAATCGGTCTTAACCGCAACCGCCCCGCCTCCACAAGCGCCTCTTTAAGCGGCATCCTCTCCCGCAACTTCACGGCGAAGTCCAAAAGAAGCACGGCGTTCTTCGTCACCAGGCCGATCAGCATCACCACCCCCAGCACGCTGATCACATCCAGTCCCGTGCCCAACAGGTACGTGAGCCAAAGGGCCCCGACCAAAGCCAACGGCACGGTAAGGAGGAGGTAGAGGGGGTAGGTCCAGCTGTTGAACTGGCTGGCGAGCACCAGGTAATTCAGCACCAACGCCAAAGCGAAGGCCTGAGGGGCCAGCGTCACCAGGTCCTCCGTAAGGCTCGCGGTCCCAGCGGAGGAAAGTTCCACCCCCTCCCCCACCACCCCCGCTTCCCGGAGGAGGTTCTCGAGCTCCCGCTGCACCTGAAAGACCCCCGGCGCGTCCGGCCTTAAGTTGATGTTGATCCCCGCGGAGTAGGCCTGGTTCTGCCGCGCCACGCTGGTGGGCGCGAGCCGCTCCTCAAAGCGCCCCAAACTCCCCAAGGGAAGACTGCCCAGCACCGGGCTTTGCACGGGAAGGGCGAGCAAGGCGTTCTCGTCCTCGAGCTCCAGGGGGTCCAGCTTAACCCGGATGGGGTACTCCTCCCCCGCCCTTCGCGCCACCGCGGCTTCGGTCCCCGAGAGGTACGTGCGCATCGCTTGGGCCAGGTCGTACGGCGTGACGCCCGTGCCGGAGAGCCGCGCGGGATCCGGGACGAAAACCCGTTCGCGAGCCCGCTCCTCGAGGCTGGACTTCACGTCCTTTACGTACGGCCGTTCCGCGATCAACCGCACCGCTTCCCGGGTTCTCTGCTCCAAAAGGGCGGAGTCGGGCGCGGTGAGGACGAGTTGTAGGTCCGCGTCCTCGGTCTCCGGTCCGGTCTGGGCCTGAACGCGCAACTCCGCGTTCGGAATCCCTTGGAGGAACCGGCTGCCCTCTCGGGAGAAGCGCTCCGCGAGGGTGAGGATATCCTCCCGTTCGTGCTTGGGCTTCAGGACGATCACGAACTGCGCGCGCGAAGCGTCCACCACCTCCGTACCCCCGATGCTGCGCGCGCCCAGAGTGGTGAGGACGCGATCCACGCCGGGCTGGCCCAGGAAGTACCCCTCCAGCCTTCGACTCAAGCCGTCAGTTTCCTCAAGGGGAACGTCCTGGGGCAGAAGAAGTGTAGCGGTGAGCACCCCGGTGTCGGAGCGGGGCGTGAAGTTAAAGGGAATCCGGGGCAGCACAAACCCTAGGCTGAGGAACAACAGCCCCGCCACCCCCAGCACAAGCCCTGGCCGGGCCAACCCTCCCCGCAACCACCGCGCGTACCCTTCGGTCAGGGCGCGCAAGGCTCGCTCCGTGCCGAGAAACAGCACCAGGGTGACCCCTCCAGCCAGACCCAACCCCAAGCGCCCCAGGTAGCGAAGCCCGCCCAGCCCCAGAGGGTAAAGGGGCAGCAACAGCAGGTACACCCCTCCCAGACGCCACAAGATCCCTAGGGTCAACACCCCCAGGAAAAGCCCCCACACGGTCCGGAAGCCTCGCGCATACGCCCAAGCCAGGTCCTGGGGCAGCAAGCGCAGGGCCCGCAAGGCCTCCCCTAAGGTGGGCGGCTCAGGATCCGGGAAGTAAGCCAAACGCACGGTGAGGAAGAGGAAGGCCTCGAGCCAGCTGATGGCGATGGCCGCCGCCAGCACAAGCCCGAACTGCTGGAAGATCTGCCCTACGATACCGGGAAGGAAGCTGATGGGTAAAAAAACCGCGAGGAGGGAGAGGGTCGCCGCGGCCACAGCCACGCTCACCTGGCTGGCTCCCTCGAGCACCGCTTCAAAAGGCTTCTTGCCTTCCTTCCGAAGGCGGTCGATGTTCTCGGCCACCACGATGGAGTCGTCCACCACGATGCCCACCGCCACCGTGAGGGCCAGCAAGCTAATCAAGTTAAAGGTAAACCCCATCACCCCGAAGAGGATGAGGGCGCCGGAGAGGGTGATGGGGATGGCCAGGATCACCGAGAAAGCGGAGTTGAGCTGGCCTACGAAGACGAGCACCACAAGGCTGACCGCGAGCGCGGCGAGGAGCATCTCCCGGAAGGTGTCTTGTACGGCGGCCTCGATAAACCGCGTGGTGTCCGACGCCACCTGAACCCGGTACCCTGGCGGCAGGCGCGTCTCGGCCACGGCTTGCTTGACCCCTCGAGCCACGCTGACCGCGTTGGACTCGGGGGTCTTGAGCACCCCGAGGAGGATCCCCGGCACGCCGTTGAGGCGGGCCAGGCTCCTGGGATCTTCCTTGGCCAAAAGAACCCGCCCCAGGTCCCCCACCTTTAAACCCCGCACCGGATCCACGAGAATCCCGGCCACCTCCTCCGGGGTCGCTGGAGTGTTCCGCAAGGTATAGGTAACGCGCCGGTCCTCGTCCTCCAGGCTGCCCAGGGGAAGGTTTAAGCTGCTCGCCTGGATGGCTTGCACCACACGGGTGGGGCTCAGCGCGTAGGCGGCCAGCTTCTTGGGGTCCAGCAAGACCTGGATGGCTTCCTCCGGAACCCCGCTGATCCGGATATCCGCCACCCCGGAGACCAGCTGAAGCCTGGGCTTGAGCACCTCGCGCGCATAACGCCCCAGCCGGGCCAGGTCCTCCCCCGGCGCCTCGAGGAACAGGTAGAGGATGGGGGATTGGTTCGGGTCGAACTTTTGCACCACGGGTGCGGAGGCGTCTTGGGGCAGGCTACCTCGGGCCGCGGCCACCTTCTGGCTGACCTCCACCAGGGCCTGGTCCACGTCCACCTCTTGCTTGAACTGAACGAAGACCAGCGCGAATCCTTCCGTGCTGGTGGATCCCAGAACATCCACGCCCGTAAGGGTGGACAGCGCGTCCTCCAACGGCTTGGCTACCTGCTCCGCCACCTCCTCCGGCCCCGCTCCCGGGTAGGCCACGCTTACCGCCACCACGGGGATGCTAAAACGCGGCAGGAGCTCCACCCCCAAGCGGCTGCCCAGGATCAACCCCACCAACACCATGCCCAGAAAGATGGCGGTAGCGAACACCGCTCTTTTTAGGAAGAACGCCACCAGGGGGTTCCTCATAGCGCCTCCACCTTATCCCCATCCTGCAAGCTCTCCGGTACCGGGTAGATCACCCGAGCGCCTTCGGGCAGGCCCTGTACGACCACCCGGCCCCCTTGGCTCGCCAACAGCACCACCGCTGTTTTCTGCGCCCGGCCCTCCGCCATCACGAACACATAAGCCTGTCCGTTCTCGACCTTAAGGGCTCCGGCGGGAAGGAGCACCCCCTCGGCCAAGGGCATGCGGTAGCGAAGCTCCGCCGTTCCAGGTTTAAGCGCGCCTTCGGGCGCAAACACCACCTCCACCAGGCGGTTTTGGCCTGGGAGCCCGGTTTTTCGCACCAAGCGGGCCGGGTACCGTTTTCCGTCCTGCGCCAGTTCGAAGGATCCGTCCGGGGTGAGGAGCGCGGCCTCCTCCGGGGCCAAGTGGGCCTTGGCGAGCAGGCTCAAGGAACCCAGGCGAAAGGCGGGCTGTCCTGCAGCCGCGAACTCTCCCACCCGCACATAGAGCTCCATCACCTCCCCGGCGAAAGGCGCACGGATTCGCGCCTCCCTCAGGTTCCGTTCCGCCTGCCGCACCTGAAGGGCGGCCTGCTCCACCTGAAGCCGTAACAACCGTAGGTCATCCCCCCGGTCCAGCCGGTTGAGGGCCTCCTGAGCGTTTTTATAAGCCGCTTCCGCCTGCCTCCACTGGGCCTCGAGGTTGAGCAGGTCCAGCCGCGCCAGGGTCCCGGCTTCGTAAAGGGCTTTGGCCTCCTCGTACCGTTTCGTCGCGGCCTCCAAGGCAAGGCGAGCCGACTCCAGCTGCGCCAGGAGCACCGGGCGGTTTTCTCGCGCCTGAGCCTCGGCCCGTTCCAGGTTGGCCTGCGCCTGTTTCAGGGCCAAACGCGCGGCTTCTAAAGCGTCCTGGAAGGGTTGCTCGTCCAGCACCACCACGGCGTCGCCCGCCTCGACTCGAGTGCCCGGGTCCAGGGCCTGAACCACCCGTCCCGAAACCCCCGCGGCCACCCGGCTTTCCCGTTCGGGCTCTATCCGCGCTTGGGTCTGGCCTTCCCTGTACAGGGTGCCCCGCTCCGCCAGGACCGTACGCACGACCAGGGCCGGAGCCTCACGGGCCGTTTCCGGCGCGTCAACGGCGAGGGTGGAGGCGGTAGCTTTGGGTTTCGGCGCGCAAGCAATGAGGAGAAGGGGGAGGAACAGCACAACCTTGCGCATGGTCACCTCGTGGATAGAAGGTCGTAGTAGGCCTTCAGGTACGCGTGCTTGGCCTGCTCCAAAGCCAGCTCCGCCTGCTGCAGGTTCAGTTCTTGTTGCAAAAGGGAGAGCTGGCTGGCCAGTCCTGCCTGGAAACGCGCTTCCTCGGCTGCGTAGCGTTCCTGAGCGATCTTCAACGCTTCCTCCGCCGTCTTGACCCCTTGAAGCAGCGGCTCGAGCTGGGCGTACCGGGCCTCCAGCCCTACCTTTAGGGATCGCTCCAGGCTATCCAGGTTCGTGGCGAGGGTCTGTATCTGGTCCTCGAGGGCTTCGATCTCTTTTTTGGGGGTGAAGCTTTCGTCGAGCAAACCCCGCTGAAAACGGAGCCGCTCCAGGGACTGCTTGAGCTGCAATAGGTCGGCGTGTGCGGCCAGAAGTTCTGCAACGATCGTGGGTTCAGGCAAGGGAGGAAGCTCGGTAACGCTTTCCGGAGTCCAGGAACCCACCAAGTTGGCGAGGCTAGCCAGAGCGCTCTCCTGCCCCCGCCGGGCCTGCTCCAGGTTCTTGCGCGCTTCCAGGACTCGGTTTTGCGCCTCTAGTAGATCCAGGCTCGTGGCTCCGCCTCCGTTGTAGCGGATCTCCGCGGCTTTTAAGCTCAGCTTCGCCACCTCCAAGGCCTTCTCCGCCAAGCGCACCTGGAGGGTGGCCTCGAGGGCCTGGGTGTAGACGGTAACGATCTCCGCTCGCGCTTGGGCAAGGGCTTGTTCGAGCTGGGCTTTGGCTAGCGCAACCGCTTGCCGCGCCTGGAGCTCGGCGAGGGAGGTCCGCAAGGGATCCTGGAGCGTGCGCTCCAGATCCTTCGAGCGCGTCTCGTACTCCAGCCGGGCCGTGACCACGGCAGGGACCTCCGGTGCTTTTTGTAGGGCTTCGGGTAGGGACTGCGCTAGGGCAGGCGTGAGCAAAAGGACCAGCCAAACCGCTCTCATGGCATCACCTCCGGCAGAATCTCTCCGTAGAACTGGTACAACTCCAACGTGCGGTTTCTCAGGGCATTCTCCGCTTGCAAGCGGGCGAGTTCCGCTTGGAGAAGGGCGAGCTCGGCTTGCAGCACCCCCAAGGGGCTTTCTAAGCCTAGGGCCAGCCGCGCCCGGGCCTCCTCCAAGGTTTTGCGCGCGGCGTCTTGGCGTAACCGGGCGAGGGCTAAAGCCGCCTCCGCGTCCCGCAAGGCGTTCCTTAAGGTTTCCTCCTGAACCCGCGCCTGGACTTCCGCCGCCTGGAGGGCCCTTTGCGCAGCCTGCACCTGGGCCTTGGCCGCGTCCAAGGCGGCGAGCAGCGCTGGGGAAAGGGTCAGGGAAAGGGAGAGCTTCGCCTCGTCCGTACTCCGGTAACTCCCCCCACCCGGCACGGGAGTAGCGCTCCGGGCCGGGTCCTGACGGGTGTACGCTAGGGTGGGTTGGAAAGTGCGGGAGCTCAGGCTTAAGGAAATCGTGTCGTGATCGTTCGGGTAGAAGGAAAAACTGCCTTGCAGGGTGGGAAGGAGGTTTCGTTGCGCCGCGCTGTAGGCTACCTCAGCCTCCTCCACGCCCAAACGGGCCTCCTCCAAGCTCAAGGGCGTTCTTCCCTGGGGGAGAGGAATCTCGGGCAGGGGGACCTCCAGGTCCACCAGCCCTTCCACTGCTTGCCGGGCCAGCGCTACCCCTCGCTGGGCCTCGGCCAACCGATTTTGCGCTTCCTGCAAGGCAATCTCGGCCTCGCGGATCTCGCGCGGGCTCGCCTGGCGCGCCTTGGCGGCCTCCAGGGTTTTTTGGGCTAAGGCCAGCCCTTTCTGCGCCAGCGCCTCCGCAAGCCGGGCTTCCTGGTAGCGCCCGTACGCTGCCACCGCCTGGGCCTGCAAGGCCGTGAGGGTACGCCGGTAGGCCAGCTCCGCGCGCCGTAAAGCGATACGGGCCCTCCGCACCCCGTCCTCCGCGTCCCCAAAGGGGAAGGGGGTGAGCACCAACGCCACGGTAAGCCCCTGCGCCGTCTCCGGGAGGCTATCGCAAAGACGTTCCGGCGTGCACTCGTACCCAAACCGGGCGTAGCTGCCCTGGAGGTTCAAGGACCACAACGGGGCCTGCGCCTCGAGGTTTCGCTGGGCCGCTTGAAGGCTCGCCTCTGCCTGGAGGCGAAGGGGGTGTGCCTGGAGGGGAGCCAGTGCGGTCTGGGCCCACACAGGAAGGAGAAAGGGCAAAACCCCCCAGATCCTACGCATCATCCACCTCCGTGAGCTTGCGCAGTACGTCCCGGAAGGCGTGCAGCTCCTCCGGGCTTAAGCGGCTCAAGCGGCGGCCGTACACCTGGTGCCAGGCCGCCTCTATCCTGCGTTGCAAAGCCACACCGTTTTCCGTGAGGGTTAACAGTACCCGCCTGCGGTCCTGCGGGTCGAGCCGGCGCTCAATCAGTCCGGCTTCCTCCAAGGAGGCCAGGAGATGGGAGATCTGTGAGGGTTGGACCTCGAGGTGTTCGGCCAGGCGTGAGGGCAGGTTAATGCCCTCGGCTACAAGTTTGAGTACTTCAGCCTGCAGCCGGGAGAGGCCCTCCTGGGCAAAGATCTCCTTGGCTTCGGTGAGCAGAAGGCGCATGAGGGTGTACCCCAGCTGGGACAGCTCCTCCACCAGGTGCGCGGGCGGACTCTTCATATCCTTCAAATATATATGGGAATAAAATTCAAAAAGCGAGCTGAGCTACACACGCCCCCATGCCCGCTTACCGAGCCCCTACTGGAAGCGCCCACGCGGCCTGTGGTACAATCATTCGGCCCTGTATGGAGCCGCGCGGCACCGTTGCGGCTTGAACCTGTACCATACGAAACGGAGTTGAAGGAGGTCCATGAATGAAGCGCACATGGCAACCCAATCGTCGCAAGCGGGCGAAGACCCACGGGTTCCGGGCACGCATGAAAACGCCCGGTGGTCGAAAGGTGCTGGCGCGCCGTCGTCGCAAGGGACGCAAGCGCCTCACCGTCTAACCTCGCTGCGCGGGGACGCGGCGTTCCGCCGTGTCCGCAAGGGGCGCCCCGGCCGAAGCCGCCTGGTTTCGGTGCGGTGGTTGCCCCTCAACGCTTCCGAGATTCGGGTCGGCATCGTCGTCTCTAAAAAGGTCGGGAAGGCCGTGGTACGCAACAAGGTCCGCCGGCGCATCCGTGAGATCGTGCGTCGGTTGCACCTACCGCCCGCCGAGATCATGATCATCGCCCGCCCCGAAGCCGCTCAGGCCAGCTTCCAAGAACTCGCCCGTGACCTCAGGAAAGCCCTTGCCAAAAGCGGTCTGGTCAAGGGTTAAAATTGCTGAAGGTATGCGCACCCTCTTGATCGGACTTATCCGAGGGTACCAGCGGTTCATCTCCCCGCTGAAGCCACCCAGCTGCCGGTTCCACCCCACCTGCTCGCACTATGCGGTGGAGGCGATCCGCATACACGGCGCGGTTTTGGGAAGCTACCTGGCGGTGCGTCGGATTCTACGCTGCCACCCCCTCAACCCCGGCGGGTTCGACCCCGTCCCGCCCGCGCCACGCCGTACGGAGGAACGATGAAGCGAGTACTTCCCCTACTGCTGATCCTGCTGCTCCCCGCGTTCGCCCTGAACGCCGAGTGGCGTCGCGTGGATGTGAACAGTGACGGCACGCCCGAGCACGTCGCGGTCACCAACCTGGCGGACATCGCATTCGACGAACAAGGTCGCATCGTCGGGTGGTTCGTCAAGCGGTTTAAGGGACAGGACTACAAGGACAACTACCAGGGCAAGATCAACCTGGTTAAAGAGGGCCTCCCTCTCCCCGGCACCCTCGAGGGTCTCACAAACCCAACGGCCGAGTTCACCCAACAGGGCGACCTGCTGGTGGCCGCCTTCCAAGCGGAAGGGCTCGAGATCGTCTACACCATCAACCCTCAGTTCTACACCGTGGACCTCACGGTCACCGTCCCCACCCAAACCACGCTGTACTGGTCCGGGATCAACGGCACGGACCGTCCCGTCACCAAGCTCCTCCCCCCTGGGGACACGGTGCCACTGCAAGCGGGACAATCCCCCTTTAGCTACATCGCCTTCCAGACCAAGCCCAAGGCGGGGTTCGCGCTGGTGCTGCGCCCGGACGAGGTGCTCGAGGGCAAGGTAACCCTCGAGAATAACGGGGCGGTTGCAGCGATCACGTTGCCCGCAGGCACCCACCGGCTCCAGGTGTACGGGGGGCAGAACGAGCTGGTGCGCTTTTACGTGGAAGGCTACTATGACCTTCCGGGCCTCTTCCAGGCCAACATCTGGGGCACGCTCTCCCTGGGCCTGATCTACATCATGGAGACGGCCTACCGCTTTACCGGAAACTGGGGGCTCGCGATTCTGGTGCTCACCCTCTTCGTGCGCCTTCTGCTCTGGCCCTTGATGCACCAGCAGTTCAAGTCCATGGCGGAGCTGAACCGGCTTAAGCCGCTCATGGACGAGATCAACAAGAAGTACAAGAACGACCCGGAGAAGCGCACCGAGGCCCTCATGAAGATGTACCAGGAGCACAAGGTCAACCCAGCCTCTGGTTGCCTGCCCCTGTTCATCCAGCTCCCGATCCTGTTCATCCTCTGGCGTGTGATCGCGAACTTCGAGTTCGGGCAGGGCTTCCTGTGGCTCCCGGACCTCGCCCTTCCGGACCCGTACTACATCCTGCCCATCCTCTACGTGGGCGTCATGATCGTGCAGACCCTCCTGATGGCCCACGGGAACAAGGACATCATCCGCCAGAGCATCTTCATGAACCTCTTCTTCGTGTACCTGGTGCTCCAGTTCCCCTCCGGCGTCACCCTGTACTGGGTCTTCTCCACCTTGATCGGCCTGGGACAGCAGCTCCTCATCAATAAACAGCTGGGCATCACGCCCGCCAAAGCGGGGTAACGATCATGGACGAACACAAGGACAAAGGACTGGACGACCTGCTCGCCGGACTGGGCATCGGGGAGGAAGAACCCCCCTTAAAACCCCTCCTCGAGGAGCCCACCGCCGAGGCCAACACCGGGAACGCCCCAAGCCCGAAGGACGTCGTGGAGCACTTCCTGGTGGGGTTGCTCCTCTACCTCGACCCTTCCTACGCGATCGAAACCCGCCAGGACGGTGACCGCCTCTACGTGGAGATCCTGGGTGGCGACCTCAGCCGCATCATCGGCCGTGAGGGCAAGACCCTAGCCGCCCTCGAGTTCCTGGTGAACACCGTGCTCGCCAAGCACTTCGGCAGCCAGTACCGCGCCACCCTCGACGCGGCTGGCTATAAACGCCGCCAGGAGGAACGCCTCAAAAAACGCGCCCTCGAGGCCGCGGCCCGGGTCGCCAAAACCGGACAGCCCCTCGAGCTGCCCCCCATGCGCCCGGCCGAACGGCGCGTCATCCACATGACGCTCAAGGACCACCCCGAGGTCACCACCGAGTCCATCGGGGAAGGGGAGGGCCGGCACGTCGTCGTGAAGCCCCGCGCGCTCGAGAACCCCCCCGACTCCGCCTGAAGTGACCCGCCTCGAGGCCCTAAAGCACGCCGAGGCCCGCCTCCGGGAGGCGGGCGTCTTGACGCCAGAGGCGGAAGCCCAGCAGATCCTCCGGGCACTCACCCAGGAGGACGCGGCCACCTTCTGGCTGCGCCGGCACGAACCCCTCCCCCAGGCGGTCGTGCATCGCCTGGAAGCCATCCTGCGCGAACGCGTCACCCGCAAACCCCTGCAGCTCATCCTCGGCACCGCCGAGTTCTTCGGCCTGGTCCTGAAGGTCGCCCCGGGCGTCCTCATCCCCCGGCCGGAGACCGAGGGGCTGGTGGAGCTCGCCCTCGAGCTGCTCCGGGACCAGCCGGCCCCCAGGGTGCTGGACGTGGGCACGGGAAGCGGCGCGATCGCCCTCGCCCTCAAGCACGCCCGGCCGGACGCGGCCGTGTGGGCGACGGACACCAACCCCGCGGCCGTCGCGCTCGCGCGGCAAAACGCCGCCCGGCTGGGCCTCACCATCGAGGTGGTGGAGGGTGCGTTCACGGCCGGCCTCACCGGGTTCCACCTTATCGTCAGCAACCCCCCGTACCTCCCCGAGGCGTACCGGCGTGAGGCCCCCCCGGAACTCGCCTGGGAGCCTCCCTCCGCCCTCTACGCGGGACCGGAGGGCCTGGACGTGCTCCGCCCCCTCGCCCGCGTCGCCCAAGCGGCACTCGAGCCCGGAGGGTGGCTCGCGCTCGAGCTCTCCCCCACCCACGCGCACACGATGGCCGAGGAGCTCGAGGCGCTCGGGTTCTCATCGGTTTCGGTTCGTAAGGACCTCGCGGGCCGGGCGCGGTACCTCACCGCGCGGATCGGGTAAGGTAGAGGCGTATGGACATGGACGCGTTGCTTCGTGACGCCATCGAGGCCGCTCGGCTCGCGCGGGGGATTCATCTGTACTACCTGGAGAAGGGGTTCAGCCAATCCACCAAGTCCGGCCCGACCGACCTGGTCACGCAGGCCGACCGGGAGGCGGAGGCCGCGATCCGGCGGTTCCTTATGGAGCGTCACCCCGACCACGTCGTGCTAGGAGAGGAGGAAGGCCAGCAGGGCGAGGGGGCGTTCCGGTGGATCGTGGATCCCCTGGACGGCACGGTGAACTTCGCCCACGGTTTCCCGTTCTTCGCGGTCTCGATCGCGCTCGAGATCGACGGCGCGATCCAGCTCGGCGTGGTGCTGGACTCGACCCGGGACGAGCTCTTCACCGCGATCCGGGGCCGGGGCGCGTACCTGAACAGCCGGCCCTTGCGCGTAAGCCAGACCGGGACGCTGATCGGCAGCCTGCTCGCCACGGGCTTCCCGTACGACGTTAATAAGGACCCGGAGAACCTCCAGTACTTCGAACGGGTCCTACGCAAGGGGCTCACGGTACGCCGGCCGGGCGCGGCCGCGCTGGACCTGGCATACGTGGCCGCGGGGCGTTTAGAGGGGTTCTGGGAGGTGAAGCTCAACCCCTGGGACGTCGCCGCGGGCTGGCTGTTGATCGAGGAGGCTGGCGGCACGGTCACCGGCATCCACGGGGAGCCGTACGCCCTGGGGAACCGGTACCTGGTCGCGAGCAACGGCCGCATCCACCAGGAGCTGCTCGACACCCTGCACGGCCGCTAGTCCGGGAGCACCTTACCCGGGTTCAACAAACCCTCGGGGTCCAAAGCGCGCTTGAGGTCGCGCAGCACCCCGAGGGTGGTCTCATCCAAGGCCTCCCGCATGAACGGGCGCTTCATCGTGCCGATCCCGTGCTCCCCCGAGAGCACCCCGCCGTGCTGGAGGGCGATGCGGGCGATCTCGTGCGCGAGCTCCATCACCGCGCGGGTATCGTCTACCCGAGGGTCGTAGAGGATGTTGGGGTGTAGGTTGCCGTCCCCGATGTGACCGAAGAGCACGAGCGGGAAGGGGTAGCGCTCCGCCGCGGCTAGGATCTCACGCACCACCGCGGGCAGCTTGGAGCGCGGCACCACGATATCCTCGTTCATGCGCTGGGGGCGGATGCGCCCCAACGCGGGGCTCACCGCACGCCGGGCTCGCCACAGCTCGGCGGCCTCGGCCGCATCCCGCGCCACCCGCACCACCCCACCCGCCGCGCGGCAAGCCTCGGCCATCCACTCGAGCTCCTCCTCCACGACCTCGAGGTCGTCCCCGTCCGTGTCCACCAAGAGGAGCGCCCCGGCCTCGGTCGGCAGCCCCAAAGCGAAGGCCTCCTCCACCGCCCGCACGCAGCGCCGGTCCATGAACTCCATCTTCGCCGGCACCGCTCCCTGCCGCACCGCGCGCGCCACGGCCTCCGCGAGCGCCTCGAGCTCGGCGAAGACGCCCATCAGGGTGCGCGTGTACCGGGGCCTGGGCTCGAGGCGGAGCACGCTGTCGGTGATCACTCCTAAGGTGCCCTCCGAACCGATGAGCAGCCCCGCGATGTCGTAGGCCTCCCGGCCCACGCGATGCACCGCGCCGTCCGCGGTGACGAACTCGAGCTCGAGGACGTAATCCCCGGTGACCCCTTTCTTGAAGCACTGGGGGCCGCCGGCGTTCTCGGCCAGGTTGCCGCCGATCGTGCTTTGGCGGTAGCTCGCGGGGTCCGGGGGGTAGTAGAGCCCGTAGGGCGCGGCGGCTTCGGAAACGCGAGCAGTCACCACGCCCGGCTGGGCGTAGGCCACGCGGCGCTCGGGATCGATCTTAAGGCGGGTCATGCGGTTGGTCGCGAGCACGATGGCCTCGGTCACGGGAACCGCGCCGCCCGAGAGGCCGCTCGCGCTGCCGCGGGGCACGACCGGAATCCCGGCCCTTTGCGCAAAACGGAGCGTTTCCACCACGTCCTGCGTGGTCTCGGGCAGCACCACGGCGAGGGGGGTTACCCCCGTGTCGATCGCGTCGTAGCGGTAGAGGATCCGGTCCGCAAGGTCCAGCAGCACCTTGCGCGGGCCGAGGGCCTGCCGGAGGGACTCGAGGGCCGCCATGCTCTTTAGTTTACCGGGGGATGTTTCCAGCAGTGCGGCGCAAAGAAGCGCGCCCCCGAGGGCCCTTAGGGGCGCGCCTCACGGTCTTAGGGGCTCATTAGTGGTGATGCCCGTGACCGTGATGCCCGTGGTGATGCCCGGTATGCCCGCCGCTCAGGTACTTTTCCGGATCTTTGTCGAAAGCGTTCTTGCAACCCTTGCAACAGAAGTAGTACGTCTTCCCTTGGTACTCGGTGGAGAAGCTCGCGGTCTTGGGGTCTACCTCCATGCCGCACACGGGGTCCTTCACTTTTTCAGTCATAATGCTTGACCTCCCTTCACACCGTTAGTTTACCCCACCCCACCTGGGGTGGGTCAAGGAGACCTTACCATAACGCGAACAACCCTACCAACACCACAAACGCCCCCAACCCCAGCTTCAACCGCGATCGATACACAATGTGTAAACGGCCCAACTCTCGCAGCACCGACCGGCTACTTCCCACCGCTACGAGCAACACCAGCGGGAGCACGAACGCCAGGTTGTAGACCAACAACAGGCTGTACGCATAGAGCTTGCTCGACACCCCTCCGATCAACGCTGCAACTGCGAGGTACATCGCTCCGCCACAGGGAATGGTGCAAACACCGATCAACACCCCCCCCACGAGGGCCGCTCCCGCGGTGGTACGCCGTCCCCATCGCCGCGCGACTCTGTGAAGCCCCGCCGGCATACTCAGCTTAACGGGTATCCCCGGGTACAACACCTCTGCGATCATGACCAACCCCAGCACCACCGCGATCAACCCTGCAATCCGGGTAAACACGTGGGTGTTCCCGAACACCCTCAGGCTGGTCACCTCCACAAACCCTGCGCCAAGGGTGAAGTACAGCAGGAATATGCCCAGGATGTAAGCTCCGGCCACGCTCCACACGTATGCCCGCGCACCCAGCACATTCCCCGAACGCGAGGCGCGTTCCACCACCACCGTCAAGGCACCCATGAAGAGCAGAAGTGTAGCTATAGCGCACGGGTTCAGGCCATCCGCGAATCCGGCCGTACCTGCCAGGAGGAAGGCCAAAAGCGGATGGGCCTCGAGCCAGGCCGTAGAGAAGTCAGGTCTGGGCTGCCCTAGAGCCAGATACCCCCCCCCGATCAGCACGAGCGCGGCGAGGAGTCCACGCAACAACCAACGGCTCATAGCACTACGAGCTTCCCTTGCATGAACGGGTTCTCCTTACCTCCACAGCAGATATCGCAGTAGAATAGATACTCTCCAGACTTTTCGGGCACGAGGGTGATAGTACGCACCCCCTTGGGCGGCACCCGCTCCTCGACCCCAAGAGCCTCCACCACAAAATTGTGCCAGCCTCCTCCGTCCGTGTGGAAACGGTTGTCCAAGTTCACGATCGTGATGGTGATTGGTTTCCCGGCCTCTGCGCGCACCACCGCAGGCTGCCAACCGGACATACTGATCCGCAACACCACCCCTTCCTCCGCTCCCCCAGCGCTCCGGAGGTACGGGGAAAGGAACAACCCAAACGCAACCCCCAACACACCCAGTAAGACTCCGACGCCGAACACCATACGCCAGCTAAACCTAGAAGAAGGTTTCTTGCGCGCCATATCCTCAGAATGCACAGCCTACCTTCATCAGACCAGGGACACCTGTCCCTAGTCCCGCTGACGCACCACCTCAGCCAGGCTCCAGCGGAACAATCCCCGCAATACCGGAAGGGAGGCCAACACGACCACGACCACCGCCCCCCCAATCACCAGGGCCACCACCCCTGGGTACAGCCCGATCCCACCCGGTAGGAACTCCTGGAAATCCCCCAAACTCCGTCGCGCCACCCACAACCCCGCTGGCATACCCAGAACGATCCCTAGCAAGGCTATCGCAAACGCCTCCCCCATAAACAGCCCCACAATCTCACGAACACGCACCCCAAGTACCCGCAGCATGGCCAGCTCCTTACGCCGCTCCAGACCATTGATCATCACGGTGTTGTACAAAAGCGAGAGAGCCAGCAGTAGCGCGAAGATCTCCACCACCCACACGAACAAGCGGCTCGCAGAGAAGATCCGGGAGAGGTCCTCCCGCTCCAGTACACGGTCATCCACCTGCCCCACCGCCTCGAGGGCCGACAACCGCGCACGGACCTCCTCCCGAAGAGCCGGCTCCACCGCGACCAACACCGAGGTCACCGGATCCTCAAGCACCTCGAGGTCCACTCCAAAGAACAAGCGGAACAGGTTGCCCACCCCCTCAAAGGGAATCAGCAACCGCCGGGCGTCCTCGAGGTTCAACACCACGGGGCGTCCCAAAGGATAGTCCACCGATCCCGCCACCCGCAGTTGCAGCCGCGCGTACGGCCCACGCACCTCCACAACCTCGGCCGTTTGGGGCAGGCCCTGCGCCAGGTACGCCTCCCCCGGAGGAGGTACCGGAAGGTCGAACAACCGGGCATCCTCCGAAAACCCCAGCGCGTACGTGCGCACCTCCTCTTCCCCGATCCGGAGCCGTACGGGAACCTCCACGACCCCCTCCACCCGCTGGACTCCAGGCACGCGCGCAACCTCCTCGAGCCAGCGCTCCGGCTGGGGGAAGGTAGGAACCAAGCGGAAGTCGTAACGGCGCACCTGCTCTACCCGGGCCTCCACCCGGTCCATCTCCTCGAGCAGTAGGGCGGGAGCCAACGCAAGCCCCACCGCGAACGCCACACCCACCGCCGTCCAGAGGGTGCGCATGGGATGGCGCAACAGGTTCCGAACCGCCATCCGCACCCACACCCCCCCGGGAACGCGGCGCAACCAGCGAACCGTACGCGCACCCCACGGCGGCTCCTCGCGCATCACGGCCGCAGGAGGCACGCGCGAAGCCATCCACGCCGGCCCCACCCCCGCGGCCAGCCCTGCGAGCACCGCAAACACCCCCCCGAGGAGTATCGCCGCCCTTCCCTCCACAACCCCGTCCGGGGGCAGGCCCAGATCCCAAGCGAGCAGTTCCCGAACCACGCGGGCAATGGGCAAACCGAGGAGAATCCCAAGTCCTCCCCCGACCACAGCCAGGATCAGGGTGTACCCCAGGTAGTGGCGCATTACCGTGCCCGGCGCGTACCCCAAGGCCCGCATGAGCCCCGCGATGCCCCGCTCCTGCCGCACCACTCGAGAAAGGAGGATAAACCCGCCCAACGCCCCCGCGACGAGGAAGAAGGCAGGGAAGATCCGCGCGCTCTGCCGTAAGAAATCGATATGTGCCTGCACGTTCCGCACGCTTGGCAGGCTCCGTCCCCACACGAGCTCGAGGCGGTACCGGTCCAACACCTGCTCCACCGCCCGCACCACTACGGCCTCGTCCGTGCCGGGCTCCAGAGCCAAGGCGAACTCCGTGTACCCTCCCTGTCGCCCTAGCAGGGATCGGGCCGCCGTCTCTCCCACCAACACCACCCCGTACACCCGGGGGAGCGCCATGAACCCTCCAGGCGGAATCAACGAAAGGTGCTCGGGCTGCCGCACCACCCCCACCACACGGAACGTTCGGTACCCCCCCTTGCGGGTGCGCAGCTGCAACCGATCTCCCACACCCAGGCCGTGGTAGCGCGCCATCCCCTCGACCACCAGCACCTCATCCGGCGCACCGCTCAGGTAACGCCCCGCCACCACCTCCACATCTCCCAGCCGGGGGCGCTCCGGCGCCGGGAGGGAAAGCACCCGCACCCGCACCCCAGGCAGTTCCTGCACCGTGGTCTCCAGCGCGATCCGGGGCACCACCACCGCCACTCCCGGGATCGCCTCAAGATCCGGAACCACGCGCGCCGGCGCGAAAGTGACCCGCGCCACCAGATCCGGCAATCCCCGTCGTGCGTAGAGCGCTTCGGTAGCGGGCTCTAGGCCCTCGTAGGCAATGCGCAGCCCCACAAAGGCCCCGATGCCCAGCACAAACACGAGGGAGAGCGCCATCGCTTGGCCCGGGTGGCGGCGCAGATCACGGAGGAGCTTCCTCCACAGGATCACCACACGACCTCCTCCGGAGTCCGCGGCTCCTCGTTCCGTCGGTCCTCCACAATCCGGCCGTCCTTAAGGCGCAACACCCGATCCGCGATCTGGGCGAGGGCCTGGTTGTGGGTCACCATAAGCACCGTACGCCCCTCATCCCGCGCGAACCTCCACAACAACGCAAGCACCTGCGCGCCGCTTTGGGAGTCCAGACTCCCCGTGGGCTCGTCCGCCAAGATCACCTCAGGGTTCTTGGCCAGCGCCCGGGCTACGGCCACCCGTTGCTGCTCCCCCCCAGAGAGCTCCCCCGGGAAGTGGTGCTTACGATGGGAAAGCCCTACGGCGGCCAAAAGCGCGTCGGGGTCACGGGGGTGGGGTACCAGCTCCGCCGCCAGAAGGACGTTCTCGCGGGCAGTCAGGGTGGGTACGAGGTTGAAAAACTGGAAGACGAACCCCACCTTGTGCCGCCGAAACCGAGCCCGTTCCGCCTCGGTGCTGCGCGTTAGGTCGTGGCCGGCCACCTCCACCCGGCCCTCGCTTGGGACGTCCAACGCGCCAATGAGGTTGAGCAGGGTGGTCTTCCCGGACCCGGAGGGCCCTAGAATTACCACGAACGTCCCCGGCTCTACCGAGAGGGTCACCTCCCGCAACGCCCAGACCCGCGTTTCCTCCCGGCCATAAGTTTTCGCCACCCGGCTAAGCCGCACGCTACCCACGCCCATCCTCCTTGCGTGCCATGATCAGGCGGACGATCCCCAAGCGGTCCAGCGGGCGCGACCGGACCTGTGCAAACCCCGCTGCCCGCACGTTCTCATCGGTGCGCCGGTTGATGTTCGCGCCGGTCAGGCGCACCGCGAGGGGATTGAACCAGTCGAAAACCCGGGCGAGCGCGGGTTGCGGGGGCCGCAGGTGCTCCAGTAAACGCAACTCTCCTCCAGGACGCAGCACGCGCAGCGCCTCCCGAAGGCCGGCCACAGGATCCGCCACGGAACAAAACACAAAGGAGGCCACCACCGCGTCGAAGCTCCCATCCTCAAACGGCAGCCGCTGGGCATCCACCTGTCGCAGGTCCACCACCACGCCCAGGCGCTGGGCCCTGCGACGCGCGCGCTCCAGCATCGCCGGACTGGGATCCACGGCCACCACCTCCACGCTCGAAGGGTAGTACGGTAGGTTCTTCCCCGTCCCCACACCGACCTCGAGCACCTTGCCTTTCAATTCCTGAAACAGCAACGGCCGCCAACGCCCAAAGGCCAACCGCTCCATGGGGGCTTCCATCAAATCGTAGACGAGGGCGTTCCGGTTGTAGATACGGGTGACTTCATCCTGTCGCATTCGTTCCTCCCACTCCGACCACAAGCGCACCACACGCAGGTGCAGTCGCGCAGGCGGCAACGCGCGTCACGGTAGCGCGAGCGAAACCGCATGCCCAGACGAACCAACGGCCACAGCGCACGCTTCCAGGCCAGTGGACGATGATGCTTGCGCAGGTAGGCGCGCACATCCGGGTGCTGCACGACGCGGTCGAGCAGCCAGGCGTACACCCGCTCCCCCAAAAGCGCGCGACTAGCCTCCAGCAAGGCCCGGTTCTCTAGACCTACCCGGTGCCTGGGCAACAGCTCACGCCGCGCAAGCGCCGCGTAGGAAACCCCGCGGATCAGGCTCTGTGCCGCGAGGTACCCCGAGCGGATCGCATAACGCAGGCCAAACCCCCACAGCGCGTCCTGCAGCCCCGCCGCCTCCCCTACGTAGTACCGGCCATGGTCTACGAGGCGTGGCGGGGTGAAGACGTTCCCGTACCCGGAAAAAAACCGCGCCTCCCGCAACTCCAGCCCAGGCACGATCCGGGAAAACGCCTCCACGGTGCGCGCCAGGTGCGCGCGCCACTCTTGCAGCCGGGCGAACTGGCAACTCACCAGGGTTGCCCGCCCCGCACGAATTAAAAGGTAAGCGTATCCCAGCGGGGCCAACCGGTCCGAAAGGATGCAGTGGGCCTGGTCGGGCAGGTCCGTTGTGAAGGTGTACCCCACGCAGATCCCGTCGCCAAATCGCGGTCCCGTCGCGATGATCGCCGGGCCCTCCACGTGCCGAAGAGCCTTACCGAAACGGATCTCCACTCCGGCCTCCAAGGCCTCGGCCAACAGGCCGCGGTCCAGGCTCCCCGCTACGTCCCCACGGCGCACCAGGTAGAACAGAGGGCGCGGCGTGCGCAGCACTCGAGGCCTTCCGTCCGGACCGTAAAAGGTCACTACGTGAAAGGGCGCGGCTTCAAAGCGCACCTGGACCCCCATCCTCCGCACCCACTCGAGGACGTCTACCGCTTCGCTCCAGTTCTCCAACCCCTGGAAATCCCCGGCGAACCGCCGCCCGACCCCCGGGTGACGCTCGCAAACCACCACGCGCCACCCCGCACGGGCCAGCGTGATCGCCGCCGTGAGCCCTGCCGGGCCCGCCCCCACGATGGTAACCCTCCTTCCCATCCTCACCTCCCCTGGAACCCCTGGACGTACCGGCGGTACAGCCGCTTCCCCAAACCTAGGTATTGCCCCAGCTCGAGGAGCCGTCCGCTTACGTTCGGGGGCACGCTGCCCACGAACCGTTGGAGCCCCCCAAGCATCCCGAAAGCCCACCGCCTACGGTGGATCTCGGCACGGTAGCTCCGGATCAGCGCCACGTACGTCATGCGTCCGGAGAGCACCTGCTCGAGCAGCCGTCCGAGCACGGTGCCGTAGTAGAGGGCCGGGCGAATCCCTTCCGCGGTCATGGGCAGCACCTGCCCCGCCGCGTCCCCTACCACCAGCACCCTCCCCACAACGGGGTCGCGCAGCCGCCAGGGAATCAGGCCGCCGTGCGGGCGGGAGGCGGCCAACGGGATTCCCAACCGCTGGAGGAGGCGCTGCAAAGCCTTCCGTAACCCCCGCCCCCCCGCGTAGGCGTACACGCCGACCCGTACATGCTCCCCCGCCCCAAAGGCCCACGCATACCCCGGGGGAAGGTCCGGGTCCACATAAAAGTGCAGACCGCTCGGGAAACCCGATGGGCGCGGCACCTCCACCTCAAGCCCCGCTCCCATGAACCGCCGGATCGCGTAACCGGGGCGCAACGCGGAGGCCAGCACGGCCCTGGGGCCGCTCGCATCCACGGCGTAACGGCAGGGTAGCTCCCCCTGGGTGGTCAGGACCCGGCCTGGCGCATACCCTACGGCGTGCGCACGGACCACATGCACCCCGGACCGCGCCATCAAGGCATGGCAGAAGGCCGTGTAATCCACCGTCGCGTACGGTGGATCCGCGTGCTGGTGCACCACCGCACCATCCACGTGGAAGACGAGGCTCGAGTGCACCTCCCGCACGGAAGTCTCGGCACCGAAGGCGTGCACCACCGGCAGGGGCAGGGCGCAGGCCGATTTGACGTAAGCTCCGATAGGATGGGGGTCGACGAGCACCGCGTCCTGTCGGCCCAGGGCTCGAGCCACGGCCAGTCCCGCAAAGCCGCCTCCCACGATCACAACCTCTGGCATCGTGCCTCCTGCGAGCCTGGGGTTCCGCGGGGTTAACGGAAGGAGCGCTTCCGGGAGACCAGGGCCCATACCCGTTCCAGCTTCTCGCTCCGGCCCGGCTCGGGTTCCCGTAAATACTCGTAGAGCGCCTCCCGCACCAGGAAGGTCTCCACCTCGGCCAGGGAACCGCGCACCGCGCGGATCTGGTCCAGGATCTCGCGGATCGCGCTGCCACGCCGCACCATGCGGCATACACCCTCCAGGTGTCCGCGCGTCGAGGCCAACCGGGAGAGCACCTCGCCCTGCACACGCTCGTTCATGGTCACCGCACCCCCTTCCCCTCCAGTATACCCTCCCCTCCTGGGGGGGGATACGGACATCCGTCCCTTGGGATCACCGGGAGCCCTCCCTTAGAATGCCTTGAGGCGATGCTCCGATTCCTGTACCCGCTCCTGGTCGTGTTCCCCCTTCTGGCTGGGGGTGGATACGCCCAATCCCGGATTCCGATCGCCACGGAGGGGCTGCACACGCTGCTGTGGCTACCCGACGGCCGTCTCCTTCTAGGGCACCACCAGGGCGTGGCGGTCTCCCGAGACGGCGGGCGGACCTGGCGCGATCTCTTCCGGCGCCCCGACACCGAGGTGCTCGCCTTGGCCTTCGACGGCAACCGGATCTTTGTGGCGGGCCACGGGGTATACGGCGTCCTGAAGGCCGACGGAAGTTTCGTGCCCCTCACGCCGCGGGGCCTTCCCTCCCTGGAGCTGGACGCCTACGCCGTCGACCCTAACCGCCCCCGCCGTCACTACGCCTGGGTGCGGGATCACGGGCTGTTCGCAAGCGAAGACGGAGGGCGCAGCTGGGGGCGGATCGCCGCCCGGGGGTTGCCGCCGCCGGAGTTGGGCGAGAAACAGATGGTGCACGCGCTTTATCTCGACGCCACAGGCCGTATCTTCCTCGTGGGAATGGGGATCGGGGCGCGGTGGGCCACGGATCTTAACTGGGGGTTCCAACCGCTCGCCACCCCCACCCAGGACCTCACCGGCCTCTTGGCAGACCCCGGCGGAAACCTTTGGATCGGTACGTTACAGGGAGTATGGAGATGGTCCCGCAAGGGCTGGACCCGTGTGGCACCGGGGGCGGTCATCGCTCTCACGGCCCGGTCGACGCGCCCGTTCCAGGTGGCGTGGATCGACGTGAGGCGACGTCTTGACCTTGCGCACCCCTGACCCACGCCGGCCGATCCTACCCTAGACTGAGCGTATGCGCTACTGGCTGTTAAAATCCGAGCCGGAGACCTACAGCATCGACGACCTGGCCCGCGAAGGGCGGGCCGTATGGGACGGGGTGCGGAACTACCAGGCGCGGAACTTCCTGCGCGAAATGCAAGAAGATGACCTGGCGTTCTTCTATCACTCGAACGCGAGGCCGCCAGGGGTCGTCGGGCTGGCGCGCGTAGTGCGCGCGGGGGTGGTGGACCCCACGCAGTTCGATCCCCAAAGCCCGTACTACGACCCGAAGGCCACGCCGGAGGCGCCCCGCTGGCACACGGTGGAGGTCGCGTTCGTGCGGCGCTTCCCTCGGATGGTGCCCCTTTCGACCCTGCGGGAGGTGTTCACGCCGGAGGAGCTTTGGATCCTGCGCCGCGGCAACCGCTTAAGTGTCGTGCCGGTGCCTGAGGAGGTCGCCAAGCGCATCCTAGCCCTCGCCGAAGGCGTGGCTGCGGTACCCTAGCTGCGTTCTGTTCGCAGCGAAAACCGCGGGATTTGCTATACTAATGGGGTGAACGACGCCCGTCACTAAGGGCTCGGCTGCGCCTCGGGTGCAGTTTTTTCTTGTGTGAAGCGCGAAGGAGGACTATGTCCCAGGTCTTACCCGTAGAAATCACAGAGGAAGTCAAGCAGAGCTTCATCAACTACGCCATGTCCGTTATCGTGGACCGGGCTCTGCCCGACGTCCGCGACGGACTCAAGCCTGTGCAGCGCCGTATCCTCTACGCGATGCTGCAAGAGGGCCTCCTCCCCAACCGCAAGCACTCCAAGTCCGCCGGCGTGGTGGGGGAGGTCATCAAAAAGTACCACCCGCACGGCGACCAGGCCGTCTACGACGCGATGGTCCGCCTGGCGCAGGACTGGAACCTGCGCTACCCCCTCGTGGACGGGCAGGGGAACTTCGGCTCGATCGACGGTGACCCCGCCGCGGCCTACCGCTACACCGAGGCCCGCCTCTCCCAGATCGCCCTCGAGCTGCTGCGCGACATCGATAAGGAGACCGTTGATTTCAAACCGAACTTCGACGGCACCACCACCGAGCCGGAGGTCTTGCCCGCAGGGTTCCCCAACCTCCTCGTGAACGGCTCGGCCGGTATCGCGGTCGGCATGGCGACCTCCCTCCCCCCGCACAACCTCTCCGAGGTCATTGACGCCCTCGTCGCCATGATCGACCGGCCGGAGATCACCCTGGACGAGGTGATGACCTACCTCCCGGGCCCCGACTTCCCCACCGGAGGTCGGCTCCACAAGGGCGGGATCCGCGAGGCCTACGCCACGGGGCGCGGCAGCCTCAAACTCCGCGCCAAGGTACGCCAGGAGGAAAAAAACGGGCGCGTTGTCCTGGTGGTGACCGAGATCCCCTACCAGGTCAACAAAGCCCACCTCATCAGCCAGATCGCCTCCCTCGTTAAGGCCAAGAAGATCGAGGACATCGCCGCCCTGCGCGACGAGTCCGACCGGCAGGGCCTGCGCATCGCGATCGAACTCAAGCGCGGCGCGAACCCGGACGTCGTCCTCAACCAGCTCTTCAAACACACCAACCTCCAGACCAGCTTCACCGTCAACATGCTCGCCATCGTGGACGGCGAGCCCCGGGTGCTCCCGCTCCTCGAGCTGATGCGCCACTACCTCGAGCACCGCCGCCAGGTGGTCACCCGGCGCACCCGGTTCGAGCTCAAAAAGGCCGAGGAACGCGCCCACGTCCTCGAGGGCCTCCTCATCGCGCTCGACAACCTCGACGAGGTCATCGCCCTCATCCGGGGTTCCCAGGACGGCGCCGAGGCCAAGGCCGGCCTCATCGCCCGGTTCGGCCTCACCGAGGTGCAGGCCCAGGCCATCCTCGATATGCGCTTGCAGCGCCTCACCGGACTCGAGCGCGAGAAGATCCAGGCGGAGCACCGCGAACTGCAGGAGACCATCGCCTACCTGCGGGCGATCCTCGAGGACGAGGCTCGGCTTTGGGGGGTCGTTAAGGAGGAACTCCTCGCGGTCAAGGAACGGCACGGGGACACGCGCCGCACGGTGATCAACGAGTTCGCCGGAGGGTTCAACCCCGAGGACCTCATCGAGGACGAGCCCATGGTGATCACCATGACCGCGGCGGGGTTCTTGAAGCGCACGCCCCTCGAGGCCTACCGCGCGCAAGGCCGGGGCGGCGTGGGGGTGCAGGCCAGCCGTTCCAAGGACGAGGACGAGGCCACCCGGCTCTTCGTCGCGAACATGCACGACGACCTGCTCTTCTTCACCAACAAGGGCCGGGTGTACCGGGAAAAGGTCTTCGAGCTTCCCGAAGCAAGCCGCCAGGCCCGCGGCGTGCACATCCGGAGCATCCTACCGCTCGCTGAGGACGAGGAGGTCGCGACCCTGCTCTCGGTGCGGGGGCTCACGATCCCCGGACATTTCGTCTTCGCTACGCGCCGCGGCTTGATCAAGAAAACCCCAATCCGCGAGTACCAGAACCTCACCGCGTCCGGCTTGATCGCGATCAACCTGGTGGACGGAGACACCCTCATCCAGGTGGGTGTTGCCCAGGAGGACGCGGAGGTGATCCTTGCCACTCGAAACGGGCAAGCGATCCGCTTCGCGCTCACGGAGGTGCGGGCCACCGGCCGCGCGAGCCAGGGCGTGCGCGGCGTCCGCCTTAAGGACGGGGACGAGGTGGTTTCGCTTATCGTCGTACCCAAAGGCTGGACCGGCGATCTCCTCGCGGTCGGCACGCGCGGGTACGGCAAACGCACCCCGGTCGAGGAATACCCCACCCAAGGCCGCGGCGGACTGGGCGTCCTTACCTTCCGCAGCACCCCCAAGGTCGGACAGCTCGCTGCCCTGCTCGCGGTGGAGGGGGATGAGGACCTGCTGGTGCTCTCGCGCCGCGGCCTCGCGATCCGCACCCGCGTGGACCAGGTCGCGCAGTACTCCCGCGCCACCAGCGGCGTGAAGATCATGAACCTCCAGGAGGAGGACGAGATCGCCGCGTGCTTCGTCATCCGCCCGCAAGACTAGGCGTGTAGACTGAAGAGCATGGAACTCGCCCTGATCGGTCTCGGCAAGATGGGCAGCGGCATGAGCCGGCGGCTGCTCAAGCAGGGGTTCCGCGTCGCGGGGTACGACGTGAACCCCGGGGCCGTCGCCGCGCTCGAGCCCGAGGGCCTACGCCCCCTCAAGGCCATCCAAGAGGTCCGCACCACCCTGACCGCACCGCGCATCGTCTGGCTGATGCTCCCGGCCGGAACGGTTACCGAAGAAGCCGTGCAAACCCTCGGGGAGGTGCTGGAAGCCGGGGACCTCGTGGTGGACGGCGGGAACGCCTTCTACAAGGACTCCATGCGCCGCGCCGCGTGGCTCGAGGCGCGCGGCATCCAGTTCGCGGACGTGGGGGTTTCCGGCGGCGTCTGGGGGGAACGGCACGGGTACGGCCTGATGATGGGGGCCACCGCTGCCGCAGCCGCCCGGCTCGAACCGATCCTCAAGGCCCTCGCGCCCGCGCCGGACAAGGGGTGGGTGCACGTAGGCCCGGTGGGCGCGGGGCATTTCGCTAAGATGGTGCACAACGGAATCGAGTACGCCCTCATGCAGGCCTACGCGGAGGGCTTCGAGATCCTGCGCCAGAAGAAGGAGTTCCGCATCGACCTAGCACGGCTGGCCGAGGCCTGGCGGCACGGGACCGTGATCCGCAGCTGGTTGTTGGACCTCACCGCGGCGGCCCTCGCCGAGGACCAGGACCTCGAGGGCGTGGCCCCTTACGTCCCGGACTCCGGGGAGGGCCGCTGGACGGTGCAGGAGGCGGTGGACCTCGGCGTGCCCGTCCCCACGATCAGCGGGGCCTTGTGGGAGCGCTTCGCGAGCCAGCAAGAAGCGCGGTACGCCTACAAGCTCCTCGCGGTGATGCGCCGGGCTTTTGGCGGCCATGCGGTGAAGCGAAATGAAGGTTGATCTGGTTATCTTCGGTGCCACCGGCGACCTCGCCCGGCGCAAGCTCGTTCCCGCGCTCTACGAGCTCGAGGCCGCGGGGTTACTGCCCGAGGGCCTCCGGGTGCTCGGCGTGGGGCGGCGAGCGCTTGCCCAGGCAGCGTACCTGGACAGCTTACGGGAGGACCTCCACCGCCTTATCCACGCTTGCGACGCGGAGGTCGCGCGCAAGCTGCTCGAGCGCTTCCAGTACCGCCAGCTCGAGCTCGAGGCCAACGCCCTGCAATCCCTGAGCGATACCCTCGCCCCTAACGCACTCTTCTACCTGGCGCTGCCCCCTACGGCGTTCATCGCCGCCGCGAACGCGCTCGGGGAGGCCGGCCTCGCGCGGGAGGACCAGGGGTTCCGCCGCCTCGTGATCGAAAAGCCCTTCGGGGCGGACCTCACCTCCGCTCAGGCGTTGAACGACGCGCTGCACCGTACTGGCGTGAGGGGCAGATCTACCGCATCGACCACTTCCTCGGCAAGGAGACCGTGCAGAACATCCTGGTCTTCCGGTTCGCCAACACGCTGCTCGAACCCCTTTGGAACCGGTACCACCTCACCCAGGTGCAGATCACGGTCGCGGAGGAGATCGGCCTTGAGGGGCGCGGTGAGTTCTACGACCAGGTAGGGGCGCTCAGAGACATGGTGCAAAACCACCTGATGCAGCTCTTCACGCTAACCGCGATGGAGCCCCCGCCGCGCCTGGAGTCCGACCTCCTGCACGACGAAAAAGTCAAGGTGCTGCGTTCGGTACGCCCCATCCAACCGGAGGAGGTGCCCCGCTATGCCGTGCGCGCCCAGTACCGCGGGTACAGCGCGGAGGAAGGCGTGGATCAAAACTCCAGCACCGAGACCTTCGCCGCGATCAAGCTCTATCTGGACAACTGGCGCTGGCGCGGGGTGCCTTTCTACCTGCGTACCGGGAAGCGCTTGAAGCGCAAGCACACCGAGATCGCGCTCGAGTTCCGCACGCAGCCGCAGCAGCTCTTCCGTTCCGCCAATCCGGACGAGCGCCTCGAGAACAACTGGCTGGTCCTGGACATCCAGCCGAACGAGTGTCTGAACTTGATCGTGCAGGCCAAGCGCCCGGGCCTCGAGCTGCACACCCACTCGATCACGCTGCAGGCGCATTACCGTCGGGAGACGGACGAGGGGCTTTCCGCGTACGCCACGTTGATCCTGGACGTGTTGGAGGGGGACCGGAGTTTGTTCTTGCGTTTTGACGAGGTGGAGTGGTCCTGGCGCATTCTGGACCCGATCCTTAAAGCCTGGGCCAATCCCTCAGGGGATCTACCGACGTACGCGCCGGGGTCGGAGGGCCCGGAGGCGCAGCACCGCCTGATGGAGGAGGGACATCGATGGCGCCCACTTTGAAGGTGTTTCCCACGGCACAGGAGGCCGCAACGGCCGCCGCGGCGTTTCTGGCCGAGCGTCTACGGGCTGGGGGTCGCGCGGTGTTCGCGGGAGGGCGCACCCCCTTGGCGGCCTACCGCCACCTCGCCCAATCGGATCTGCACTGGTCCCGCATCCAACTGATCGTTTCGGATGAACGCTGCGTCCCGCCGGAGGCCCCGGAGCGCAACGACCGCGCGCTTCGGGAGGCATTGGGAAACCTCGGGTACACCCTGCACGCCTATCCCGCCGAGCACGGCCCAGTAGCAGCCGCGGAAGCTATGGAGGCGGTGGTCGCTTCGCTCGTGCCGTTCGACCTGGTGCTTTTGGGCTTAGGTGAGGATGGGCACACCGCTTCCCTCTTCCCTGCTCACGCGGCCCTCGAAGCCCCCACGCTGGTGGCCCCGGTCTTCCAGGCTCCCAAGCCCCCCCCGTCACGGGTTACGTTGACTCCAAGGGCCTTGTCGCAAACCCCGACCGTGCTTTATCTGGTGACGGGGTCTGGAAAGCGCGCGGCCCTGCGAGCGTGGCTAGCGGGCGAGGACCTGCCCCCTAAGCGGATCCAAGCTCCCGAGGTGCTGGTTTTTGCGGATACAGCCGCTGGAGGTGATCTATGAACCTGGTTGTGTTGGTGACGGTACCTAACGAGGAAACCGCAAAGACGCTCGCGCGCACGCTGGTGGAGGAACGGCTTGCCGCTTGCGTGAACATCGTGCCGGGACTCACCTCGGTGTACCGCTGGGAAGGTAAGGTGGTTGAGGACGCGGAGCTTCTACTCGTCATCAAGACCACTGAGGCCCGCTTCGCGGCGCTCGAGGCGCGGGTGCGGGCGCTGCATCCGTACACCGTGCCCGAGGTAATCGCGTTGCCGATCCAGGCTGGGGCGCGGCCTTACTTGGAGTGGTTGGCTGCGGAAACCCAGGGGTAGCCGGAACGCGGCGTGCACCCGAACGGTCCACACCCCTTTTAATTAACCTAGGTATTTACAAAATATGGGGGTCGTGCTAGCCTGGGATTAGGAGGAGATTGTAATGCCCGCGAGTGTTGTGGATACTTTGACCTTTCGCCCTGGGGAGATCATTCTGTACCCTGGGGTGCCGGACCCCCGCGACAAGCTCTATCAGGTGCGCGAGGGGTTGGTCCGCATTCAGAGCGTGGACGACGAGGGGAACGCCTTGACGCTGCGCTTCGTCCGGCCTGGAGAGTACTTCGGTGAGGAGGCGCTCGCGGGAATCGAACGCATCTACTTCGCCGAAGCCGCGACCCTGACCAAGGTGGACGAGCTGAACCCCGCCCTGCTCTCCCCTGAAGAGACCGTGGAGCTCACGGTGCACCTGGTCAGCGCGATCAGCGAAAGCTACCGCACGATCCAACGGCTCGTCTCCCAGCGGCTTAAAAACCGCATCGCCGCGGCGCTCTTGACGTTTGCCGACACCCCGCTCGCCACGCAAGACAAGGCTGGAAACCCTGTCGTGCACGTTACCCATGACGAGATCGCGGCGGCGGTGGGCTCGGTGCGGGAGACGGTTACCAAAGTGATCGGGGAGTTGGCGCGCGAAGGATATATCCGCTCCGGATACGGGAAAGTGGCCCTCATCAACCTCAAAGGCCTGCGCGAGCTGGCTCACCGCCAGGCGTAACCCCCCGACCGGTCACGGGTATCCCCTTGCCTAGGGCAGGGGGGGTATTTTTATGGACCTCTCAAGCCCCGTAGGCGTGGAGCCATGCTTTGTTGAAGCCACCCTCATGCCTTAAACCGCGCGAAACTAAATGCATCCCTTTCTCCGAATCAACCGAACGCCTCGTGCAGACCCATCCGTTGAATTGACCCAAAAATTATAACTCATCGTTCACAAAACTGTTGACACTTGACCAGGTTCATATTGACAACCCTCCGCTTTGACTTGTACATTTGTCACAGCCGAATGGCTAGATAGGAGGGCATAAACAAGATGGCGTACACCAAGGCGGAGATCCTAAAGATCCTCAAAGAGGAGAACGTTCAGTTCCTCCGGCTTCAGTTCACCGACATCATGGGGATGAACAAGAACGTCCAGGTGCCCGCCTCCCAATTCGAAAAGGCCCTGGACGGAGAGATCATGTTCGACGGCTCCTCGATCGAGGGGTTTACCCGCATCGAGGAGTCGGACATGCTTCTCAAACCCGACTACAACACCTTCGTCATCCTTCCCGACGCCCTCGAAAACAGCAGCCAGGGGCGGGTGGCTCGTCTCATCTGTGACGTCGCCTACCCGGATGGCCGCCCCTTCCCGGGAGACCCCCGCTACGTCCTCAAACGCCAGATCGAGGAACTCCAAAAACTCGGGTTCGACAACATGTACGCCGGCCCCGAACCCGAGTTCTTCCTCTTCCTACGCGACGAAAACGGCCTCCCCACCACGGAAACCCACGACGCCGCCGGTTACTTCGACCTCGCCCCCATCGACAAAGGCGAGGAGGCCCGCCGGGACATGGTGAACGTCCTGGTGGCGATGGGTTTCGAGATCGAGGCCGACCACCACGAGGTGGCCCCCGGCCAGCACGAGATCGACTTCAAGTACGCGGACGCCCTCACCACCGCCGACAACATCAGCACCTTTAAGTTCGTGGTCAAGCGCGTCGCGCTCAACCACGGGCTGCACGCCACCTTCATGCCCAAGCCCATCGCCGGGATCAACGGCTCGGGTATGCACACCCACCTCTCGGTCTTCAAGAACGGGGAGAACGCCTTCTACGACCCGACCGCCGAGTATCAGCTCTCCCGCACGGCCCTGAACTTCATCGCGGGACTGCTGGAGCACGCCCCCGGCATGGTAGCCCTGACCAACCCGCTGGTGAACTCCTACAAGCGCCTCACCCCCGGGTACGAAGCCCCAACCAACATCGCCTGGTCGGCTGCGAACCGCAGCGCCATGATCCGGATCCCGGCCCGCCGCGGCGTCGGCACCCGCGCCGAGCTCCGGATGCCCGACCCCTCCTGCAACCCCTACCTTGCCCTCGCGGCCATGCTGGCCGCCGGCATCGATGGCATCAAACGGGACCTCACGCCCCCGCCCCCCATCCAGCGCAACATCTACCAGATGTCCGTACGGGAGCGGCGGCGCCACAAGATCCGCGAACTTCCGGGCACCCTCCGCGAGGCCACGGCAGCCCTCAAGAAGGACAAGGTCATTCAGGAAGCGCTGGGCGAGCACATCTACGAGCACTTCATCCAGGCCAAGCAGATCGAGTGGGAGTCCTACCGCACCAGCGTGCACCAGTGGGAGCTCGACCAGTACCTGGCCGAGTACTAATCGCGTCGGCGCAAGCCGCACGCTGGGCGGCGTAGCACGGGATCTCGAATGCACCGCACCTTTCGGAAGGCTCTAGCGTGCACCGCACCTAGCGCCCCGGTCCAACCCCGAGGGGTTGGACCGGGTATGCTTTTACCCCAAACCGCATGCCTCCTGCATCTTTGCGCATGTGATTGTATTGACATTTCCGCTGTGCCGGCTTATAGAATACGGGTGCGAGAAAAAATAACCTAGCTCGCACTCGCAAAGGAGGGAGTATGAGGAAGGCTTTACTTCTCGTTGCCGCGACCTTGGCTGTAGGTTCTCTTGCATCGGCGCAGATCAAGATCGGCGTGAACCTCGAGCTCTCCGGGCGGTTCGCCGCGATCGGGCAGGAGACCCTGAACGGGATCAAGGTGGCCCACGCGCAGCTGCCTGAGGTGCTGGGGCAGCAGGTGGAGCTCTCCATCTGCGACAACGAAACTACCCGTGAAGGTTCGATCGCCTGCGCCCAGCGTTTCGTGAACGAAGGCGTGGTGGCCGTGCTCGGGGCGATCTCCTCGTCCATGAGCATCCCCGCCGCCGAGGTGCTGCAGGACGCGGGCATCATCATGATCTCCACCAGCTCCACCAACCCGCAAACCACGCAGATCGGTGACTTCATCTTCCGCATGGCCTACACCGACGACTTCCAGGGCGTGGTCGCCGCCCGCTACGCGGTGCAGGACCTGGGCGCCCAGCGCATCGCGATCTTCCGTCAGATCGACGACGACTACTCCTTCGGCCTGGCCGAGTTCTTCGATCAGGAAGCCCGCCGCCTTGGTGCCCGTACGCTGATCCAGGACTTCGTCTCCAACACGGTGGACTTCACCGCGCAACTCAACAACATCCGCGCCTTCAATCCGGATGTCATCTACTACTCGGGCTTCTGCGCCGAAGGGGCCCCCTTCATGAAGCAGCTGCGCGAGCAAGGATTCAACCAGCAGGTGCTCGGCGCGGACGCCTCGGACGATCCGCAGTGCCCGAACGGGGCCGGTAAGGCCTTCGACGGTTACCTCTTCACCGGCTTCGCGGCGCCCGAGCTGATCCCCAACCCCGAAGCCAAAGCGCGCGCGGAAGCCTTCCGCGAGGCCCTGTTCGAGATGTTCCCGAACAGCTCCTTCAGCGGCTTCGCCCTCGCCGGTGCGGACTCCTACAACGTCGTGATCGAAGCCATCAAACGCGCGGGGACCACCGACGTCAAGGCGGTGCGCGATGCGCTCGCGAACCTGGAGAACTTCCCTGGCGTCTCTGGCGACGTGACCTACAAGGGCACGGACGGCACGCCGGCCGACCGGACGATCGGCTTCTACCAGTACAAGTTCAACGACGACGGCTCCTGGGAACGCGTCGCGCTGTTCGGGCGCTCCACGCGGTAAAGCCTGAGGCACTCTAGAGCGTAAGCAAGCCCCGGGGCGAGTCCTAACGCGAGCAGAAGGGCTCGCCCCGGCCCAGAAAAAGAAGCACAGGAACCGGTTCCGTTGGAGGTTAGCGACTGTGGCAGCACCCAAACCCTCTCCAGTACCCAAGACGCGATCGGGACAGATCACCCTCCTCGTCGGGATCGTCCTCGCCCTCCTCCTCGCGTGGCGCGTGATCTCCCTGGAGAACTACACGCTGGCCCGCGGCGTCCAGGACTTCTTCAACGCCCTCACGCTCGGCAGCCTATACGCGCTCATAGCCCTGGGCTACACCATGGTCTACGGGATCATCCGCCTCATCAACTTCGCCCACGGTGAGATCTTCATGCTCGGGGCGTTCTTCGCCTTCTACGCGATGCTCTTCACCCCCCTCCCCTGGGCTGTGGCGTTGCTCGTCACCGTGCTCGTCGGCGGCGTGGTCCTAGGGGTGCTACGCGCCGTACTCAGCGCCTCCTCGGGAAGCCGCCAGATCATCCTCGGGGCGGTCATCTTTATCGGAAGCTTCCTCCTGCTCACCTTCCGCGCGGTAGGCTGGGTCGAGGCCCTCCTGATCAGCATGCTGCTCACCGCCGTCGCCGGCGTGTTGCTCGAGGCCATCGCCTACCGCCCCTTGCGCGGCGCTCCACGCGAAAGCATGCTGATCACCGCGATCGCCGCGAGCTTCTTCCTTCAGAACGTGGGGCAGCTGATCTTCGGTCCCCGCATCCAAGGCTTTACGGTGGAGACCTCTTTGAACCAGGTCCTCACGCTAAACATCGGCGGCGATACCGTGTACTTCACCGGCATCCTGCTCCTGGTTCCAGCGATTACCGCGGTGCTGCTCTTCATCCTCAACCGCTTCATTACGCAATCCCGCCTGGGTAAGGCCATGCGCGCCACGGCCCAAGACGCCGAGGTCGCGCAGATGATGGGGGTGAACGTCAATCAGATCATCTCCCTGACCTTCCTCATCGGCGCGACCCTCGCGGCCGCCGCGGGCGTGATGTACGCCCTCCGGTTCGGGCAGGTCCACCCCCTCATGGGGCTGCTGCCCGGGATCAAGGCCTTTACTGCCGCCGTGATTGGAGGCATCGGCAGCCTCCCCGGCGCGGTCTTGGGGGGGTTGGTCCTCGGCTTCATCGAGATCTACGTGGTCAGCCTCTTCCCTGCCCTTACCGCTTACCGCGACGTGTTCGCGTTCGTCCTCCTGATCCTGATCCTGCTCTTCCGGCCCTCTGGTCTCATCGGTGAAGACCTGACGGAGAAGGTATGATGCGGACCCGAAACACGCTCCTCACCCTCGCTACCGTGCTGCTGGCCGCTCTAGGGATCTACATCCTCACGCAACTCCCTAGCGCCGGGGGGCTGGTCTCCGCCCTCACCCTGGTGTTCATCTGGGGCATCGCGGCCATCAGCCTGAACCTCATCAACGGCCAGCTCGGCATCCTCTCCCTGGGGCACCACGGCTTCATGCTGATCGGCGGGTACGTGACGGCCCTGCTCGTTCTTCCCGAGCAGGAACGCTCCCCGTTCCGCACCCGGCTCCTCTCAGAGTGGGCCCGCGAGAACCTGGACCTCGACAAGTGGCTCCGCGGCCTTGGCCTGGACTTCCTGGCCAACTCCATGGACGCGAAGTTCATCATCGCGCTCCTCATCGCCGGAGCCGCGGCTTCCCTGGTCGGGTTCATTGTGGGGTTCCCCTCGCTGCGCCTTAAGGGCGACTACCTCGCGATCGTTACCTTCGGGTTCGGAGAGATCATCCGCCTGCTCCCCAGCACGCCCGAGGTCGCCCGCTTCACGAACGGCCCCTTGGGAATCAAGGGCATCCCCGCCGATGCGGGCTCCATATGGTGGGCCTTCACGGTCTTCGTCCTCACCATCTTCTTCTTCAGCCGCCTGAAGTACAGCTCCTACGGCCGGGCCTTCGAAGGCATCCGCGAGGACGAGATCGCCGCCGAAGCCATGGGCGTCAACCTCGCCTACCACAAGGTCCTGGCCTTCACCATCAGCGCCTTCTTTGCCGGCGTGGCGGGCGGGATGTACGCGAGCTACCTCCAGTCCGTCGACACCCAAACCTTCAACTTCTTCGTGACCTTCTTCCTCCTCGTCGCCATCAGTTTGGGCGGACTGGGCTCCATCACCGGCGCCATTCTCGGTACGGCCATCGTGGTTCTAGTCCGGATCTACGGCGGGTTCCTCGAGCAACCCTACCCCCTCAGCTACGCTTTCTACACCCTTGGGGGGCTGATGCTGCTCGCCTTCGGCTTCACCTACTACATCCGCACCGCTCGCCGTCTCCGGCCGGTGCTCGAGCCCAAACACTACTGGTTCGGCGCGATCGGCGGCGTTCTGTTCCTCGCTACGCTGATCTTCCAAAACCACCCGTTCCTCACCGAACCGCAACAGCTCTTCGGGCTTCGCCGCATCCTGCTCGCGGTGGTGTTGATCCTCATCATGATCTACCGGCGCGAGGGGATCATGGGCCGCGCGGAGCTGTCGTGGCAGATGCTCTTCGGGCCGCGCGCCGTCACCCCTACGGACGAGCAGCGCGCCCAGGACGCCTGGCTTTCCAACCCTGAGCTGAACCCGGGCCTCCGTGAGGACAAGGAGGGGGAAAATGGCGCTTCTTGAACTTAGGAACGTCTACAAGGCCTTCGGAGGTCTTCAGGCCATCAACAACGTGAGCCTTACCGTCAACGAGGGCGAGATCGTCAGCATCATCGGGCCAAACGGAGCCGGTAAGAGCACGCTGTTTAACCTGATCACCGGGGTGTACAAGCCCGACGCGGGGGAGATCCTGTTCGAGGGCAAGCCGATCCACGGCCTCAAGCCCAACGAGATCTGCCGGCGTGGGATCGCCCGGACCTTCCAGAACCTTAGGCTCTTCACCAATCTCACGGTGCTCGAAAACGTCCTGATCTCGCAGCACCACCGGATCAAGTCCCACTGGCTCTCCGCCATCCTGCGCACGCCCCAGTACCTCAAGGAGGAGGAGGAGATGCACCAGCGGGCCCTGGAGAAGCTCTCCTTCTTTGGGCCGCGCCTCATGACCTTCCGGTTGCGTCAACCGGTCTACGTGCTCTCCTACGCGAACCGCCGCCGCACGGAGATGGCGCGCGCGATGGCGACCGGGGCGAAACTCCTCCTCCTCGACGAGCCCAGCGCCGGGATGAACCCGCGCGAGACCCAGGAGATCACCCAGATCATCCGGCGGATGCGGGATGAAGGCGGGTACACGATCGTCCTGGTGGAGCACAAGATGAACCTCGTGGGTGAGATCTCCGACCGGGTGGTCGTGTTGGACTACGGGGAAAAGATCGCGGAAGGCGATTACAAGGACGTGGTGAACGACCCCAGGGTGATCGAGGCTTACCTGGGCCGGAAGGAGGACTGATGCCGGAACCGCTCCTTGAACTTAAGAATGTAAGCAGCTACTACGGCCCCATCCGGGCCTTGAACAAGGTGAATATGGTGCTCTACCCGGGCGAGATGGTGTGCCTTTTGGGGGGGAACGCCTCGGGAAAGAGCACCACGCTCAAGACGATCCTAGGCATCGTGCGTAACGCGGAGGGCGAGATCTGGTTCCGCGGGCAGCGGGTGGACCGGCTCTCCACCGCGGAACGCATCGAGCTCGGGATGGCCGTGGTGCCGGAGAACCGCCGGATCTTCCCCAAGATGACCGTGCGGGAGAACCTCGAGATGGGCGCGTTTTTGCGGCGCGACCCGAAGGGAATCAAGGAGGACATGGAGTACGTTTTCTCCCTCTTCCCCCGCCTGGAGGAACGCTTGAACCAGCTGGGGGGCACGATGTCCGGCGGTGAACAGCAGATGCTCGCGATGGGCCGCGCCTTGATGAGCCGCCCCAAGCTCATCCTGATGGACGAGCCCTCGATGGGCCTCGCGCCGCGGCTCGTCGAGACGATCTTCAAGATCATCAAGCGCGTCAACGACGAGGGCATCACCGTGTACGTCGTGGAGCAAAACGCGAACATCTCCCTGAGGATCGCGGACCGCGGGTACGTGCTGCAGACGGGCGAGGTGGTGCTCTCCGGCCCAGCGCAGGATCTGCTGAATAATGAAGCCATGCGCCGCGCCTACCTCGGCGAGGTATAGCCACACCGAGTCTCCGCGGGTTACCCCCCTCCGGCCGCAATCGGAGGGGGGTAGCTTGTGCCCGAAGGTTCATCAACGTATTGGATTTTGGCCTGGGATTCGATATACTTTCGCTGTACCCAAATGAACCCGCAATCTGCGGGAGTCGAGAAAGGAGTGATGGCATGAAACGATGGACGGCTAGTATTCTCGCCGTTCTGCTCGCGGCGAGCCTCGGGTTTGCCCAAACGCTTATCTACGGTCAGAGTGACCTCCCGAAAACCCTGGATTCGGTGGACGCCCAGGACGGCAACTCGCTGCGCGTGGCCTACCAGATCACGGAAAGCCTGGTGGCCTTCGAGCCCGGCACCGCCAACATCGTGCCCGGCCTCGCCGTGAGCTGGGAGGCCAACGAGGACTCCACGATCTGGACCTTTAAGCTGCGCCGCGGCGTCAAGTTCCATGACGGTACCCCGTTCAACGCCGAAGCAGTGAAGTTCAACTTCGACCGCTGGAATGACCCCAACCACCCCTACCGCGGCGAGGGCAAGTCCTTCGTGCCCTTCACCTGGGTCTTCGGCGGCTTCAAGGGCGAGGGCAGCATCCTCGACCGCGTAGAGGTCGTGGACGAGTACACGGTACGCTTCCACCTCACCGACTCGGTGGGTTTCTTCCCGCAGATGCTCGGCGCGATCTACATGCAGATCGACAGCCCCACCGCCGTCATGAAAAACCCCGACAAGTACGGTACCCCCGAGGTCGGGTCGGTCGGTACGGGCCCCTTCAAGTTCAAGAGCTGGACGATCGGCGATAAGGTCGTCCTCGAGCGCAACGACGAGTACTGGGGCGAGAAGGCCAAGGTGGACACCCTGGTCTTCCGCGGTATTCCCGAACCGGCTTCCCGCCTGGCCGAGCTGAAAGCGGGCGCGATCCACATCGCGAACAACCTCTCGCCGGAAGACCTCCGGGTCATCGAGAGCGACCCGAACTTGAAGGCGGTCAAGCAGAACGGCCTGAACATCGGGTACCTGGCGATCCATCAGACCCACGCGCCGCTCGACAACCTGTTGGTGCGTAAGGCCATCGCGATGGCCGTGGATTGGGACGCGATTGTGGATGCCTTCTACGCGGGGTTGGGCGAGCGCGCCACCCAGTTCGTGCCGCCCGCGATGTGGGGCCGCGCCGAGGGGATCCCGCCATACCCCTATGATCCGGAAACGGCGAAGAAGCTCCTCGCCGAGGCCGGCTACCCGAACGGGTTCAAGACCGAGCTGTGGTTCATGCCGGTCTCCCGTCCGTACTTCCCCGCGCCACAGCCCATCGCGGAAACCATCGCGAGCTACCTGGCTGAGGTAGGCATCCAGGTGGAGCTCAAGACCGAGGACTGGGGCACCTACCTCTCGGACTACAACCAAGGCAAGTTCCCCCTCTACATGCTGGGGTGGAGCCCGGACTACCCGGACCCCGACAACTACCTCTTCACCTTCTTCGGGCCGGAGACCATTAAGAGCGCGAGCGGGTGCACCACCGAGGTCTGCGAACGGATCGGTGAGCTGCTCTTTAAGGCCCGCACCGAACCGGATCCCGAAGTGCGCCAGGAGCTGTACGCCGAGGTGCAGCGGCTGGTCTACGAGAACGTGATCCGCATCCCGGTAGCGCACAACAACCCGCTTCACGCCACGCTGAAGAACGTGGAAGGGTGGGTGCCGAGCCCCCTGGGTAGCTCGGAGAACCTGAACCTGGTCGAGGTGAAGTAACCCGCTCCTGCGGGGCGCGTCGCGCATGCGGCGCGCCCCCTTTTCTGATGCATAAACATGAAGTAAAAAGGAGAACCGATGGGCGCGTATGCTGTGCGGCGATTTCTGAGCATCATCCCCGTACTGTTCGGGGTCAGCCTCTTGGTGTTCACCTTCGTTCACCTCATCCCCGGCGACCCCGCGGTCGTGATGCTGGGGGAACGGGCCACCCCAGAGGCCCTGGAAAAACTCAGAGAACAGCTCAACCTGAACAAACCCCTATTTTTCAACTTTGAAGCCTTCCAGCAAACCGGTAATCCCTCCGCCCTTCTGGATAGCCAGTACTTCACGTTCCTGACTCGCGTGCTACAAGGAGACCTGGGACAGTCCATCTTCAGCCGCGTGGACGTCAGCACCGAGCTCGCCGCCCGCTTCCCCGCCACCTTCGAGCTCGCCGTGGGCGCCATGATCGTCGCCATCCTGATCGGCATCCCGGCCGGCATCTTCGCCGCCATCCGGAAAAACAGCCTGGTGGACCTCGGGGTGATGGTAGGCGCGCTGGTGGGTGTGTCCATGCCGATCTTCTGGCTGGGCCTCTTGCTCATCTACATCTTCGCGGTCAACCTGCACTGGCTCCCCCCCTCAGGCCGACTCGACGTCCAGCTCGAGCTGCAGTCCATCACCGGCCTGTACGTGCTGGACAGCCTGCTCCAGGGTCGTCTCGACGTGACCCTCAACGCCCTAAAGCACCTAATCCTCCCCTCGATCGCCCTCGGCACCATCCCCACCGCGATCATCGCTCGCATGATGCGCGGTTCCATGCTCGAGGTCATGAACCAGGACTACATCCGCACCGCGCGCGCCAAAGGGCTCGCGGAACGCGTGGTGATCTGGAAGCACGCCCTCAGAAACGCGATGCTTCCCGTCATCACCATCATCGGCCTCTCCTTCGGGACGCTCCTCACCGGCGCAATCCTTACGGAAACGATCTTTAACTGGCCCGGTATCGGGAAGTGGCTGTACGACGCCATCGGCGCGCGCGACTACCCCATCGTTCAAGGGGGCACGCTCTTCATCGCGACGATCTACGTGATCGTGAACGCGCTCGTTGACCTGTCGTACGGGCTCTTCGACCCGCGCATCCAGTACCGTTAGGAGGCTTCATGACCGCACAAACCTCAACCATGCGCACCCCTACCCAGCAGGCCCTACGCCGGTTCTGGAAATCCAGCTCGGGTAAAGCCGGCCTGGCCATCGTCCTGGGGCTCATCATCCTCGCCCTCATCGCGCCCATCGTCGCTCCGTACGACGCCAGCCGCGACCGAAACCTCCGCGAGCGCCTCGAGGCCCCCTCCCTCGAGCACCCCATGGGCACCGACGAACTCGGACGGGATATGCTGATCCGGGTCTGGCACGGCACGCGGATCAGCCTGCGCGTCGGTGTGGTCGCGGTGGGGATTGCGGTCGTCGTGGGCACGGTCTTGGGTCTTGTGGCCGGGTATTTCGGGGGGCGCCTCGACATGGTGATCAGCTGGCTGGTGGACATCATGCTGGCCTTCCCCTCGATCCTGCTGGCCATCGCGATCGTCGCGGTGATCGGCCCAGGGATCTTCAACGCGATGCTGGCCGTGGGCATCGTGCAGATCCCGATCTATATCCGCCTGACCCGCAGCGTGGTCCTTTCCCTCAAGGAACAGGAGTTCGCCACCGCGGCCGAAGCTCTAGGCGCGAGCAAAAGCCGAATCCTTTTCCGGCACATCCTCCCCAACGGCCTCTCCCCCCTGATCGTCCAGAGCACCCTCTCGATCGCCACCGCGATCCTGGACGCGGCGGGCCTGGGGTTTCTGGGGCTCGGTGCGCAACCCCCCGATCCCGAGTGGGGGTTGATGATCGCCCGAGGGTTCAACTACTTCAGCACCGCTCCCTGGATCAGCCTCTTCCCCGGCCTGGCCATCATGATCGCGGTGCTCGGGTTCAACCTCCTCGGGGACGGGCTGCGCGACGCGCTGGACCCGCGAGCAAGCCGCTAGCCCCCGGTTTTAGGAAACCTTCACGGAACCCCCCGCCTGCCTGGGCGGGGCATACAATGAAATCATGCGTTATCCTACCCTCCTTCTGACGCTCCTCCTGGTGCTCTCCGGGTGCCTCCCCGCCCAAACCCCCGGCCCCCGGTACACCACGAGCGAGATCCAGCTCCTCCTCGAGGACGCCGCCGAGCGGTGGGTGTACTTCTACGGGGATCCCCAGACGATCCAGCACCAGGGTGCGGTGCTCGAGCTCACGGACGAACGCCTCGACCACATCTGGGCGGTACCGGGCGCCCTCGCGGTGAACGGCGCCCCGCTACTGCGCGAGGTGCTGCCGGGCGTGCGCCTACCCGCCCGGACCGTACAGGCCATCCCCAGCGGCCGGTTCGTCGTGTCCACGGAAACCGAGGTCCGGTCGGTCTGGTACTATGATGGGCGCTGGTACAAGCTCGCCCGTGCGCTCGACGCGGACCGTATCGCGGTGCGCGTGCCGGACCGCGAGGAGCCCGAGTTCGCCGCCCTCACCCGGGAGGAGACGCGGGTGATCCTCCGCGAACTCGTGCAGCGCGCGGGAGGGCAGGCGTTCGTAGTGTACGAGCTGGAGGAGCCGGTGTTTAAGCGCTTGCGCTTCAGTCCCTCTCCCCGCCGCCACCGTGAGGCCGCGCTCGCGGTGCAGTTCGGGGTCGAAAGGGAGTTGATCCTGGTGGAACCACGCCCGGAACTGTGGCGCCTGCTGGAGCAAGGCACGCAAAGCGGGTACACCCTGCGCGACCCGCAGGGCTTCCTGGCCCTAAGCCCCACGCACTTTGCGGAGGTGTGGGACCTCATCGCGCAAAACCGCGTGCCCCGCCCAGCCCCGCCCAGCGTGGACCTCGGACGGCACAGCGTCGTGGCCTTCTTCTGGGGCCTGAAGCCCACCGGCGGGTACCGCGTGGACGTGCGGGAAGTCCGGCTCGCGGGCCGCACGCTCACGGTCGTGCTCGAGCTGCAAAGCCCGCCCCCAGGCGCGATCGTCACCCAGGCTCTGACCAGCCCTTACGTCCTGATCCAGGTCAACGCTCGCCCGGACCGGGTGGTATTCGTGGACGATCAGGGCCGCCTACTCGCCGAGGCCTTCGGCGAGTAACGCGCCCACCAGGTACAGCGACCCCGTGACCAGCACGGGGTCGCCCGTGCGTTTCGCGGCCGCTACAGCCTCCTCCAAAGCCCGCCGCGGGTCCGGGATGTACGGGGCCGGGTGGAGGGCCTCGAGGGCCCCCTGCCCCAAACTGCCCGGCCCCGCGGAGGTGTACCGCACGCTCCGGGCCTTCGGGAGGAGCGCCGCGAGCACCGCGCGCGCGTCCTTACGGGGAAAGGCCCCGTACACCAGGTGGTACGCCCCGAACTCCCGGGCCACGGCCCGGGCCGCGGGAGGGTTGTGCCCCCCGTCAAGCACCACCCGCACCCCGCCGAGCCGCACCTCCTGCATCCGCCCACGGATCCGGGCTTCCAACAACGCCCGACGCACCACGCCCTCCGGGTACCCCAAAAGCCGCAGGGCCGCCGCGGCGAGCCGCGCGTTCCCCACCTGGTACGCCCCGGGCAGGGCCGGGGGCGCGGGCAGAGAGAACAGCACCTCCGCCTCGTTCAACACAAATAACGGCGCGTCCCGCTCTCGGCAGACCTCGCGAATCACCTCGAGGCCCACCCCCCGCGCCCCGGTCACGACCGGGACCCCCGGACGCACCGCACCGGCCTTCTCCCAGGCCACGGCCTCGAGGCTGCCGCCGAGGGCCTCGAGGTGGTCCTCCCCCACGTTCGTGAGTACCGTGACCCGCACCTCCGCCAGGGTGTTCGTCGCGTCGCGCGCGCCGCCCACCCCCGCTTCAACCACCGCGAGGGCCACGCCCCGCACGCTGAAATGCGCGAAGGCCAGGGCGGTGACCAGATCAAAGAAGGTAGGGGGCTCCTCCCAAGCGCGCCCTCGAACCCAACGCACGAACCGCACCACCTCCTCCGCTGGGACCAGCCCCCGGTCCGTGCGCACGCGCTCCCGGAAGTCCACGAGGTGCGGGCTCGTGGTCACGCCATAAGGCACCCCCGCCGCGGCGAGGCCGGCCTCGAGGTACGCGGCGACGCTTCCCTTGCCGTTCGTGCCCAGCACGTGCACCGCGGGAAAGGTTCGCTCGGGGTGCCCCAGGGCCTCGAGGAGGGCCGCGGTGCGTGCTGGAGTGCGGGCACGACCGGCGCGGGTCTGCCGGTACAACCAGCGGACGGCTTCGGTGTACTCCACCCGCCCCTCCCGCACCGTCGCGCGCTAGACGACCCGCAGCTCGAGGCGCTCCGTCTCCTCAGGGGGATCGGGCAGGGTGCGGGGGTCGTGCCACCCGACCTCGCGGAGGGCGGTCTTCCACGCGCTGAAGGACTCGCGGTCCTTGAGGAGGTAGGCCGCCCGCCCCACCTCGGGTCCGCCCCGGGCGATCACGGCCTCGATCCAGGCCCATTTCGCGCTCGTGTTCCGGACCTCCACGCGGGGCCGGAGCTTGCGGAGTTCTTTCTGGATGCGTTTCAGGCGGGCCTCGATCACCCGAATGCCCGCGAAGCGGTCGTTGAAGTGCGGGGTGTGCCGCTTGGGCACGAACGGGGAGATCCCGAGCGCGACCGGGGTGATCTCCGCGAGCTCTTTGGTGAACTCGATCATCTCGGTGATGTCGTCGTCCGTCTCCGTGGGGAGGCCGATCATCTGGTAGAGCTTTAACCCTTTGAACTTCAGGTCGCGCGCGATCCGGGCCGCTTTATAGAGGTGCTCGAGCTTGATCTGCTTCTTCAAGAGCTCCCGCAACCGCTGGCTGGGGCCGTCCGCCGCGATGGTGAAGGTGCGCAGCCCGCCTTCCTTCAGGATCCAGGCCAGCTCGTGGTCCACGCGGTCCGCGCGGATGCTCGAGACCGCGAGCTTCACGCCGCGCTCGAGGAGCTTGTGGCCCACGTACTTCACGTGCGGGTAGTCCGAGAGCGCCGCGCCGATCAACCCCACCTTCTCCACCCCGTCCGGCACGACCGCGAGGACCCGCTCGGGGTCCGCGTTGCGGGTGGGGCCGTACATCACGCGGGCGAGGCAGAAGGTGCAGGGCCGAGGACAGCCGCGCTCCACCTCGATGAGGAACATGCTCGGCAGCTCGGTGTTCGGGGTGATGATCTGCGAGTAGACCGGCAAGCAGTCCACCCGCGCGGTGGCCCAGCGCGGGTCGCGCTCCTCGCGGTCCGGAAGGAATACGCCCGGCAGTCCCTCGATCAGGTCGAGGAACTCGGTTTTGCTCGAAGCGTTACGCCAGGCCTCGGCGAGGGCCGGGACGGTCTCCTCCCCATCCCCGATCAGGATCACGTCGGCGAAGGGACGGAGCGGGTGAGGGTTCGAGGAGGTTAAGGGACCCCCGATGATCACCACTGGGTCCTGCGCGTCCCGTCGGTCGCGGAACGGCTCGAGGCCCGCGGCCTCGAGCAGGCGCACGATGTTCACGAGGTCCAGCTCGAAGGCCACCGAGATCCCGAAGATGTGGCAGTCCCCGGCGCGCCGTCCGGACTCGTAGGTGGGGAGTTCTCCCTTACGAACGTACTCCGCGTCCTCGAGGAAGGCCCGCTCGCAAGCGAACTCGGGTTCCGCGTTGAACATGCGGTACACCACCTGGAACCCCAGGGAGGCCATGGCGACCGCGTAGGTATTCGGGTACGCGAGCGTCACGCGCACCGGGGCGTCCTTGTAGATGGTGCCGCGTTCCGCCTCGAGCCGTTCCTTGATGCGTTTCCTAAGCCGTTCGTTCACGCTGCGCGTTTCCCTCCTTGCGCCCCGCCATCCGGAGCCAGCGCTTCATTCTAAACCACGGACTCGGCCCGGGAAGTGGCCCTGCACGCAAACACAAACCCAGCGGGCCTGGCCCGCTGGGGCGGGTTGTGTTCGCCTCACGCGGTGCGCGGGCGGGAGAGCCACCGCACCAGGAGGTAGAACAACCCCGCCACGATCAAGGCCGGCACAAAGAACTTCAACAGCGCCACGATAAACGCAGCCAGCGCAAGAAACACCCGCCCGACGAAGACCATGACCCAACCGCCCAGCCAGAAGGCGACCAGGACGATGACTGCGACCAAAAGCCCCAGCACCACCCACTCGAGCACGTCCTCCAGCGTACGTTCCCCCACAACCACCACCTCTTTCTGATCTCAGGGTAGCACACCCGCCTGCCGTACCCCCTAGGCCAACGCACCCACCGCGCTCTCGGCCACCGCGATGATCTCCCCAGCCCGGATCATCTGGCGTAAGCGCTCGAGTTCGGGCCTCAGGTACCGGTCCCGGTCCAGGTGGGGCACCTCCTCCCGGATGCGGCGGTAGACCGCCGCCACCCCCTTCCCGGGGCGGAGGGGCTTGTGGAAGTCCAGGGCCTGCGCGGCCGAGGCCAGCTCGATCGCGAGTACCCAGAGGGTGTTCTCGTAGATCTGGTGCGCCTTGCGGCAGGCGTGCGTGCCCATCGAGACGTGGTCCTCCTGGTTCGCGCTGGTGGGAATCGAGTCCACGGAGGCGGGGTGCGCGAGCACCTTGTTCTCGCTCACCAGGCTCGCGGCGGTGTACTGGCTGATCATGAGCCCCGAGTGCAGCCCGCCCTGCTCGGCGAGGAAGGCCGGAAGGCCGGACAGGGCGGGGTTCAGCATCTGCTCCACCCGGCGCTCGGAGATGTTCGCGAGCTCGGCCAATGCGATTCCCGCATAATCCGCGGCGAGCGCGAGAGGCTGGCCGTGGAAGTTCCCCGCGCTGATCACCCGCCCCTCGTCCCAGAGGACCAAGGGGTTGTCCGTCACGCTCACGAGCTCGCGCTCCACGACCTCGCGCACGTGGCGCATCGCGTCGCGCGACGCGCCGTGCACCTGGGGCACCGCGCGGAGGGAGTAGGCGTCCTGCACCTTGCTGCAGTTCGCGTGGGACCGCTCGATCTCGGAGTCCGCGAGGAGTTTCCGCAGGTTCTCCGCAACCGCGCGGGCCCCCAGGTGCGGGCGCAGGCGGGGCACCGCGGGGTCGAAGGGCTTGTGGCTTCCCTTGAGGGCCTCAACGCTCATCGCAGCGGCCACGTCCGCGGTTTTCAGGAGGACCTCCGCGTCCCAGACCAGAAGGGCCAGCAGGCTCGTCATGGCCTGGGTGCCGTTGATGAGGGCCAGCCCCTCCTTCGCCTCGAGCACCAGGGGCTCGAGGCCCACCTCGCGCAGCACCTCGCGCGCGGGCCGCACGCGCCCCTGGTACTCCACCTCCCCTTCCCCGATCAAGGGGAGGGCCATGTGCGCGAGGGGCGCGAGGTCCCCGGAGGCTCCCACCGAGCCTTGGGAGGGCACGACGGGGTGGATATTGTGGTTCAGGAAGTCCACCAGGCGCTCCACCACGACCGGCCGCACCCCGGAGTACCCGAGGGCCAAGGATTGGGCCCTCAGGAGGAGCATGCCGCGCACCACCTCGGTCGGGAAAGGCTCCCCTACCCCGATCGCGTGGGACAGGAGGAGGTTGCGTTGCAGCTCGCGCGCCTTCTCCAGAGGGATGCGCACGTTCGCGAACTTCCCGAACCCGGTGGTCACACCGTACACCACGTCGCCCCGCTCGAGGAGGCGCTCCACGTAGGCGCGCCCTTTCGCGAGCCGTTCCTGCGCAGCGAGAGCCAGGACGACCCGTTCGTGGTTGCGTACTACGCGGATGAACTCCGCCAAGGTAAGCGAAGCGTCCAACTGTACCACGCTCCCACGCTACCATAACGGGGTGGAGCGGTACCGGTTGCACGAGGGCATCATCGTCGGGCGTCGGGTGCTGCCGGGCGGGGACGTGATGCTGCGCTTCGTGACCCTCGAGGGCTCGCTCGAGGCCGTGGCCCGCAAGGCGCTTCGTCCCACGGGGCGCTCGGGCCGGTTGATGCTGTTCCACCACGTGCGTTTCCAGGCCTACCACAAGCCCGGCTCGGACCTGCCCACCCTGACGCAGGCTGAGCTCGTGGGCCGGCTCGAGGGCCTCACCGCCCCTTCTCGCTTCGCTGCGGCGAGTTACTTGGGGGAACTGGCCTACCATCTGGCCGCACCGGAGGTCGCGGCTCGTCTTTGGCCCCTCCTCACCTCCGCCCTCAGGGGGGTGGGGGCACACCCGCGTCCAATTGTGCCGCTCGTGTGGGGCGGCTGGCGCATGCTGCGGGCAGCGGGGCTGGGCCCGGCGCTCGCGAGCCGCTGCGGGCACGCACCCACCCACCTCGAGCCGGGGGGCACGCTCGCGTGCGGGGCGTGCGCGGGCGCGGAAGCGGTGTTTTTGGGGGGGGAGGGCGCGCAGGCGCTTGCGCGCGTGCTCACGCAGCCTGGAACCGCGGCCATCCCGGCGCTCGAGGCGGGGCCGGTGGACCGCTTGCTGCGCGCCTTGCGGATGCATGTGGAGCAGCACGTGGGCCCGCTGCGGAGCGAGGGGCTCCTCTCGGTCTTGGCCGCCCGCTAGCCCGGCCAACCCCCACGCTTTATGAGCACTGAGGGTGTAAAACGTAATATAATCGGATCCAGGAGGTAACCCATGCGGCCCAAGCACGCCTGGATGCGCGAAACCTACCAGAAGAGCGTTGAGAAGATGCCCGAGCGGCCGGTGCTCCACAAGACCCTCTCCGACATCGAACCGGAGCCGCTGTACACCCCGGAGGACCTCAAGGACTTCAACTACGAGGAGAAACTGGGCTACCCCGGCGAGTACCCGTACACCCGCGGCGTGTACGGCTCCATGTACCGCTCGAAACTCTGGACGATGCGCATGTTCGCCGGGTTCGGCACCGCCGAGCAGACCAACGAGCGGTTCAAGAAACTCCTCGAGGCCGGCCAGACCGGGCTTTCCACCGCGTTCGACCTGCCCACCCTGATGGGGTACGACGCCGACCACCCGCTCGCCAAGGGCGAGGTCGGCAAGATGGGGGTGGCGGTCAGCAGCCTCGCGGACATGGAGATCCTCTTCGACGGGATCGACCTCGAGAAGGTGACCACCTCCATGACGATCAACGCCCCGGCCAACGCGATCTGGGCCATGTACCTGGCGATGGCCAAGAAGAAGGGGTACGACTGGAAGAAGCTCGGCGGCACGATCCAAAACGACATCCTCAAGGAGTTCATCGCCCAGAAGGAGTTCATCTTCCCGCCTGAGCCCAGCACCAAGCTGGTGATCGATACCTTCGAGTGGGGCCCCAAGCACGTGCCCCGCTGGAACTTCATCTCGGTCTCGGGGTACCACATCCGCGAGGCGGGCGCGACCGCCGTCCAGGAGCTGGCGTTCACCCTCGCGGACGGGTTCGAGTACGTGGAGTGGGCCTTAAAGCGCGGCCTGGACATCGACGAGTTCGCGCCCCGCATCAGCTTCTTCTTCGACGTGCACAACGACTTCTTCGAGGAGATCGCCAAGTTCCGCGCCGCGCGGCGCATCTGGGCCCGGGAGATGCGGGAGCGTTACGGGGCCAAGAACCCCAGGAGCTGGATGCTCCGCACCCACGCCCAGACCGCCGGGGTCTCCCTCACCGCGCAACAACCCCTGAACAACATCGCGCGCGTCGCGATCCAGGCGCTCGCCGCGGTGCTCGGCGGCACCAACTCGCTGCACACCGACGCCTACGACGAGGCCCTCGCCCTGCCCACGGAGGAGGCCGCCAAGATCGCGCTCCGCACCCAGCAGATCATCGCTTACGAGACCGGGGTCACGCACACGATCGACCCGCTCGCGGGCAGCTACTACGTCGAGTGGCTCACGGACAAGATCGAGGCGGAGGCCATGCGCTACATCGAGGAGATCCGGCGCATGGGCGGCGTGATCAAGGGCATCGAGTCGGGGTACTTCCTCCGCGAGATCGCCGACGCTTCCTACAAGTACCAGAAGGAGGTCGAGTCCGGCGAGCGGATCATCGTGGGCGTGAACGCCTTCCAGGACGACGAGGACGTCGAGGTGCCGCTCTTGCAGGTGGATCCCGAGGTGGAGCGCGTCCAGTGCGAGCGCCTCGCGCGCGTCCGCCGCGAGCGCGACCCCGAGCGCGCCAAGGAGGCCCTCGAGGGGCTGCGACAGGCCGCGGTCGAGGACCGGAACACGATGCCGCACTTCGTAGAGTGTGCCCTGGCGTACTGCACCCTGGGCGAGATGATGGACGTGCTGCGCGAGGTGTACGGCGTGTACGAGGAACCGGTGATGGTGTAACGCGAGCGCGAACCGGCGAGGGCGGGATCCTCCTGCCCTCGCCGCGCTTTACGCCCTAACAACTAACGCTTTTCGGATTTATCGGGTAAAATACGTTACATGGAACGCCGTATCCGTGTCCTTATCGCCAAACCCGGCTTGGACGGCCACGACCGTGGCGCGAAAGTGGTGGCTCGCGCGCTGCGCGACGCGGGCATGGAGGTGATCTACACCGGGCTGCGCCAAACCCCGGAGATGATCGTCTCCGCGGCCCTCCAGGAAGACGTGGACGCGATCGGGCTCTCCATCCTATCCGGGGCGCACCTGCACTATTTCCGCGAGGTCAAGCGCCTCCTCGACGAACAGAACGCCTCCGACATCCTCCTTTTCGGCGGCGGCATCATCCCCGACGAGGACATCCCCAAACTCCAGGAGATCGGGGTGGCTCGAGCCTTCGGCCCCGGCACGCCCACCCAGGAGATCGTAGACTTCCTGAAGCAGGCCGTGCCCCAACGCTGGTCGGCGCAGCAGGACCGCTAGTTCACGGGAGGGCCCATGTCCATCAGCTGGCTCAAGGTCCCCGAGGAAAAAGACCTCCCCGAAGCGGTCCGCGCGCTGTTCGCCAAGGCCCGCGAGAAGTTCGGCTTCGTCCCGAACGTTTTCCGCGTTTTCGCCCTCGCCCCCGAGCACTTCCTCCGCTGGTTCAACTACTACGACTTCCTCATGCGCGGCGAGGGCTTTCTCTCCCGCCGCGAACGCGAGCTGCTCGCGGTCGTCGTCTCGCGCGAGAACGCCTGCGAGTACTGCCTCGCGAGTCACTCGGCCTACCTGCGCGAAGCAGGCGCGGACCCCATCCAGGTGGACGTGCTCACGCACAACCCACGCCGCGCCGAGGGGCTTACCGAACGCGAACGGGCCTTGATCGAGTTCGCCATCCAAATGACCCGTAACTCCGCGGAGATGCGCCCCGAGGACCTCGAGCCGCTACGCCAAACGGGCCTCAGCGACGAGGCGATCTTCGAGGCTGCGCAGATCATCGCGATGTTCAACTTCACGAACCGGCTCGCGAACGCCCTGGGTTGGAAGCCCAACCCCGAGTACTACGGAATGCACCGCTGATGGAGCCTCTTACCGCCACGGTCATCGGTTACCTGCTCGGCAGTCTGCCCTTCGCGTACTGGTTCGGCCTCATCCAGCGCAAGAACATCCTCGAACTCGGCTCGAAAAACCCCGGCGCCCTCAACGCCCTGCGGGTGTTGGGAGTGGTGCCGGGCCTTATGGTGCTGCTCCTGGACGTCGCGAAAGGCGTCCTGGCCGTGCTCTACGGCGAGGCTATAGGCGGTCTTCCTGGCGCGCTCGCCGCCGGCGCCGCGAGCGTATGGGGGCACGCCTACTCGGCCTGGCTGGGGTTCCGGGGCGGCAAAGGCATCGCCCCCGCCGCGGGCGTGCTTCTCGCTGTGGACCCCCGGGTGTTCGCGAGCGCCTTTGGGCTCTGGGCGCTGTTCACCCTCGCCGCCCGCCGCCCGTACCGGGCCGCGTTCATCACGGCAGGCATCCTGCCTTTGATCGCGCTTGGCTGGAGCGGCGAGCGCGCCTTCCTCCTCTTCGGCCTCGCCCTCGCCGCTCCCATCGCCCTCAGGCACCTCAAGGACCTACACCGCTAAACCCACCCGAGCCCCCACCGTAGATAAAGCCATGGCGGGGGCTTAGTCTGTCTTTCGTCGCAACAGCGCGCGCGCGTGCGCCTCGAGGGCCTCGGCCCGCGCCACCTCCGCGCCGGGCTCCGCCAACCGCGCGGCCGCGTCCCGCGTGAGCCCCACCACCGGGATCACCTTGAGGAAGTCCCGCACGCTCAAGCCTCCCTGGAAGCGCGCGGTGCCCGCGGTGGGCATCACGTGGCTCGGCCCCGCCACGTAATCCCCCAGGGCCTCCCCCGAGTGCTCCCCGAGGAACACCCCCCCGGCGTTCCGTACCTTGCCCAACAGCGCTGCCGGGTCCGCCACCGAAAGGCACAGGTGCTCGGGCGCGTACAGGTTAGCGAGCTCCACGGCCTCCTCCAAATCCCGCACCCACACCATCCCCCCCTGCGCCAGGGCTTCGCGTGCGATCCCCGCCCTGGGCAGGTCGGCGAGCTGCGCCTTCAGCTCCGCCTTCACCCGCTCCAAAAGCGCCGCATCCGGCGAGACGAGCCACGGCTCGGCGAGGGAATCGTGCTCCGCCTGCGCGAGCAGGTCCGCCGCGAGCACCTTAGGATCCGCGCTCGAGTCGGCCACGATCAGGGTCTCGGTGGGCCCCGCGAGGCCGTCGATCCCTACCGTGCCGAAGACCTCTTTTTTCGCGAGGGTCACGAAGAGGTTGCCCGGCCCCACGATCTTGTCCACGCGCGGAACGCGCGCCGTGCCGTACGCCAGGGCCCCGATCGCCTGCGCGCCCCCCATGGCAAACAACCGGTCCGCCCCCACCACCCAGGCCGCGGCTAGGATCGCGGGGTGCGGCTTGGGCGGGGTGGCGAGGATCACCTCCTCCACCCCCGCGACCCGCGCGGGCACCACGGTCATCACAACCGTAGACACCAGCGGCGCGCTGCCTCCGGGCACGTACACCCCCACCCGCTCCAGGGGGCGCACGAGCTGCATCAACACCCCATCCGCATCCGCGTGCACGAACCCCCCTTGGGGCTCGCGCGCGTAAAAGGCCTGCACCCGCTCGCGCATCGCATCAAGGGCGTGCCTTAAGGCGGCGGGCAGGTCGTCGTATGCCTCGCGCCAGGCTCGCTTGGGCACCTCCTCCACCGGGTGCCCGTCCAGGCGTTCGCTCCACCGGTCAAGCGCCGTGTCCCCCTCGCGCGCCACCTCCGCTAGGATGCGGCGCACGGCTTCCTCCGGGGAGAGCGCCTCCCCAAAATGCCGCGCGATGCCTTCCTTCAGGCGTTCGCTCACCGTGAACGCGAGCCGCCGGGAACGAAACCGGTCCCGAACCTCCTCCGCTCGATACACGCGCATCTCGGCCATACCTCACCCCTATCTGCGCCGCCGTCGGCGGCGGCGACCACGACGTTCCTTCGATTTGGGTTCCGGCGCCCCCCGCTCCAGCCGCTCGAGCCGGGCCTCGAAGACGTGCCCGCCCAGCCGCTGCGTGAAGCGCAACGGGATGCCCTCGGGATCGTAGTACACCAGGCCGATGCCCGGCCGTAACCGGAAGACACGCGCCGTTACCGGACCCCAGGGCATCTCCAAGGTCTCGTCCGGCAACCGCTCCGCGTACGCCCGCCCACCCACCATGTGGAACATAGCGTACGCCCCCTCGAAGCGGGAGAGCGCGTAGATCAAGGAGAGCGGGTCGTGGTAGTCCACCACGTAAGGCAGCACCACATCCTCCCGGCCGCGGCCCACCACCACGCCCTCATCCCGCAAGAACTCGAGCTCAAAAACCCGGGTCTCCCGGCCCTCGACCCGCTCCACGAAGCGCCTGGGCAGGCCCGCCGGGTCCATCTCGCTCACCCAGCGCTGCCGGGTCTTTGGTAAAGGCAGCGTGACCTCCGCCGTGAGGGTCAAGCGCAACCCGTGCCGGACGGCCTCGAGGACCAGCGTCTCCTCCCCCGCCGGACGGCCCGCGTAGGTCAGCTTGTACCGCAAGGAAACCGGTGGCCGCATCACCAGCCCCATGCTACCCCAAGGCACGCCCACGGGCTAGAATGAGGGGGTGCAGGAGCGGATCCGCAACTTTTCCATCATTGCGCACGTCGACCACGGCAAATCCACCCTTGCCGACCGGATCTTGCAGCAGACGCGCGCGGTGCAGGCGCGCGAGATGCGGGAGCAGTTCCTGGACTCCCTCGAGCTCGAGCGCGAGCGCGGCATCACGATCAAGGCCGCGGCGGTACGGCTCGCCTACACCGCTCGGGACGGGCACACCTACACCCTGAACCTGATCGACACCCCCGGGCACGTGGACTTCAACTACGAGGTAAGCCGCGCGCTCGCCGCGGTGGAGGGCGTGCTGCTCGTGGTGGACGCCACCCAAGGGGTTGAGGCGCAGACCATCGCGAACTTCTTCCTGGCCCTCGAGCACGACCACGTGATCATCCCCGTGGTGAACAAGATCGACCTGCCCTCGGCACGCCCTGAGGAGGTGGCCCTCGAGATCGAGGAGACGCTCGGCTTGCCGGCGGAGGAGGCCATCTTCGCCTCCGGGAAGACCGGGGAGGGCGTGGACGAGATCCTGGAAGCGATCGTGCAGCGCATCCCTCCCCCCAAGGGGGACCCCGAAGCGCCCCTCAAGGCCCTGATCTTCGACTCGATCTACGACAGTTACCAGGGCGTCGTGCCGTACGTGCGCATCTACGAAGGCACGGTGAAGCCCGGGGACCCGATCCGCATCTGGTCCACCGGCAAGGTGTACACGGTGGACAAGGTCGGGGTGTTCCGCCCCGGCCACCTAGAGGCCACCCCCGCCCTCACCCCGGGGGAGGTGGGCTGGGTGATGGCCGGCATCCGCGAGATTCACGACGCGCAGGTGGGCGACACGATCACGCACCACACACGCCCCACCGAAGCGCCCTACCCTGGGTTCAAGCCCGCCAAGCCCGTGGTCTTCGCCGGGCTCTACCCGGTGGACAGCCAAGATTACGGCCGGCTCCGGGACGCCCTGGAGAAACTCAAGCTTAACGACGCCGCCCTATGGTTCGAGCCGGAGACCAGCGAAGCGCTCGGGTTCGGGTTCCGCTGCGGGTTCCTGGGGTTGCTCCACGCCGAGATCGTTCAGGAACGGCTCGAGCGGGAGTTCGATCTGGACCTGATCGCCACCGCCCCTTCGGTCGTGTACCGCGTGGTGCTGCACGACGGGACGGAGCTCGAGGTGCACAACCCCTCGGACCTGCCGGACGCTGGGAAGATCCGGGAGGTGCTCGAGCCTTACGTGCGCGTGACGGTGTACACGCCGGAGGAGTACGTGGGCGCGGTGATGCAGCTGCTGCAGGAGAAGCGGGGCCGGATGGCTCACATGAACTACATCGGTAAGCGGGTCGAGCTCGTGTACGAGGTGCCGTTCGCGGAGATCCTCTACGACTTCCACGATCGTTTGAAGAGCATCACCCGGGGGTACGCCTCGATGGATTACGAGCAGATCGGGTACCGGCCCGGGGAGCTGGTCAAGGTGAACATCCTCGTGAACGGGGAACCCGTGGACGCTCTGGCCTTTATCGCGCACCGGGAGAAGGCGTACTTCATCGCCCGGGCGATGGTGGACAAGCTCGCCGAGGTCATCCCGCGCCAGCAGTTCGCGGTGCCGATCCAGGCGGCGATCGGCGGGAAGGTCATCGCGCGCGCGACGGTCAAGGCCCTGCGTAAGGACGTGCTCGCGAAGTGTTACGGGGGCGACGTGAGCCGGAAGAAGAAGCTGCTGGAGCGGCAGAAGGAGGGGAAGAAGCGCCTCAAGGCCATCGGGAAGGTCGAGGTGCCCCAGGAGGCGTTCTTGGCGGTGCTTTCTGCCGGGCGGGGACAGGACTGATCCCCGCATGACGAACGGCTCCCGGGTGGGGGCCGTTCGTGTAGAGGGCGCGGACTAGGCGGCCTGCGCGAGCTGGTCCGCGTTTAATCCTGTTAGGTACGCTAAAAAGGCGGGGAGGATGGGGAGCACACAAGGGGACATGAAGGAGAGTGCCCCTCCTAAAAACGCGATTAGGTGCGTGGGTTCGCTCCCGGCGAGCGCGTACTCCGCGCTTCCAAGCCCCGCCAGGTACGGGGAGAAGGTGGCCACAGCGTTCGTGAGCAGCACCACGCCCACCCCGATGAGGAGCACCCCACCGATCCGCTCGACGAGGAGCGTGTACCGGTTGAGCTTGCGCCAGTAGGTCAGCATCTGCGCCGCGATCAGGAAGGGGATCGCGAACCCTAGGGAGTAGCTCGCGAGCAACAACCCGCCCTGGAGCGGCGAGCCGCTCGTCCCCGCGATCACCAGGATGCCCGCGAGGATCGGGCCCACACAGGGCGTCCACCCCGCGCCGAACGCCACCCCCACCAGCATCGAGCCCAGGTACCCCGAGGGCTTGCGCGCCAGGTGCAGCCGCAGATCCCGCTGCAGAAACGGGATCGGAATCACTCGAAGCATGACGAGCCCCATCAGCACCAAAAACACCCCCGCGCCGATGCGGAGCGCGTCCCCGAAACTAAAGAGGAAGTCGCTCACCAGCCCCGCGCTAAACCCAAGCGCGATAAAAACCAGGCTCAAGCCCATCACGAAGGCCAGGCTGTGCAGCGTGACCTGCAGGCGCAGCCACGCTCTAGAAGGCGCGCCGTTCACGGTACTCACGTCCTCACCCCCAACGTGCACACTCCCTCCATCACGGCCTCCACTCGACCCCGATCTCCGCGAGGAGTTGCGAAAGCTCCCGCCGGGTAAAGGCCCCAACCTTCACCGCGCGGATCACGCCGTCCGCGTCGATAAAGAACGAGGTGGGCATGCCGCGCACTCGGTAAGCGCGAAGCACACCGAGGGTCGTGTCGAGCTTCACTCCGGCCGCCTCGAGCTCCTTCCGCCGCGCGCGGGTGGGGTCGAGGGCCGCGGGAAGGGACAGGTTGTGCTCCTCCAGAAAGGCCAGCGCGGTCTCGAAGCGCTCGTTGTTGTTGAGGAGCAAGACCCCCAGGACCTCCGGCCCGAGCGCGTCCGCCACGCCCTGGATGAGCGGCAGCTCCTCCACGCACGGGGGGCACCAGCTGGCCCACACATTGAGGAGCAACGGCCGGCCCAGAAAATCCGAGAGCCGGATCACCTCCCCGTCCCGCCCTACGAGCGTGAAGTCCGGGGCCTGCGTCCCGATCCCCTGGGCTAAAGCAGGCCACGCCAGTCCCATCGCCCAAACCACCACCGCTATGCGCAGAACGTACTTCACGGCTTTGCACCTCCACCTTAGGGTATGCCTCCACGAGCGTCTCTGTAGTATGCGCCCCAACATGGTGAAAGGAGTGTTAAACATGTGAAGCGGGTGAGGGACACGAGCGCCTCACGGCAACCCGTGCGAGCCACACCCCGCCCCCCCGAACCGGTGCCGGTGCGCGGCCACCCAGCCGTACACCCCATCCGCCACGCGCCCCAGCCCCGGCAGGCGGTACACCGCGTAAAAGACCGGCACGCCCAGCGCGAGATCCAAGGTCCTAAAAACCGCCGCCGCGCCCCGGTAGCACCGCCCCTCCTCCACGAGCCACACCGCCTCCCGCGCCGCGCTCAACCCGATCCCCGCGCGCTCGAGAACGCCCGGCGCCTGAAACGCGACGATCTCCAAGCGCCGTGCACGGTCCCACCGCATCCACCGGCGCGCCCAGCGGACGCAAAACCCGCAGCCGCCGTCGTACACCAGCAGGGCGCGCTTCATCGCTACTCCGTCGAGATACCGTACACCCGGGTCTCGGGCTTAAACGCCGCCCAGGCGAACCACAGGGTGTTGTCGTGAATGACCGGCTCGAGCCGCTGGCCCTCGAGCGGCCCCGAGGTCGCCGCCCCGAACAGATTCCAGGTGCTCCCGGTCTGCTGGTCCACGAAGGCCTCGCCGTTCCACTCGAAGGTCAGCACCCGCCCGTCCAGCTCCCGGCGGAAGACCGCCACCGCACCGACATCCTTACTGCCGCTGATCGAGGAACGGTCCAAGGCACTCGTGGTGCCCTCCCGCCACATCACCACGATCGGCACGCCCCCCACCGCGTCGTTCACCACCCGCACCTCCTCCAAGACGCTAAAGGGGTAGGCGACCGGTTCCCCACCGAGCTCGAGGCTCACCACGCGCAGCTTGGGGGGCAGGCGGCCGTCGGTCGGCCCGCTAAACAGGAAGGGCGGCTGGTCCACGCGGTCGTACCCGACGTACGGGTTCTGCCCGTACCGCCGGGAGAACCCCGTCTCTCGCGAGAGCACCACGCCCTCCGGGAAGGCCTCGCGGAACTCCGCGAAGCTCACGATCTGCACCGGGTAGCGCAGGAGCTTCACCCCGGTCAGGGTGCCCACGTTGCCCTCCGCGGCGAGCTGCGCCCAGAGGGTACTGGTCGCCGAGTCGAACATCACCAGATTGGAGTTGAAGAGCATCCCTGAGGTGCCGAAGGTCACCTCGAGCGCGGCGACCACCTGAGCCGCCGCTTCCTCCCCGACCTCATCCGCGTAGGCCTCGAGGTAGGCGGCGTCCGGCTCCACGAGGGGCGCGTTCGGGTTCTTCGCGCGCACCGCCTCCAGCTGAGCTTGGGTGAGGGGGACGCGGCGGTCGTAGGCGAAGGCGCTGTTACAGAGCGGGCAGAAGGTCACGGCCACGGGCACCCCACCCACGACATCGTTCGCGATCTCGTGCCACATCAGGATCTGCAAGGGATAGGCCTTGGCCTCCCCGTTCATTCCGAAGGCCAGCACCGGCTCCTGGGGCTCGAGCCACGCCGAGGCCGCCTCCGCAGCGATGAACTTCGGGGCCGGGGTGGGCGGCACCCGGCCGTTAAAGCTCCCGGTAAACCCCAACGCCGGGATGCCCTGGGGCGGGGGGCCGCCGCTGATGACCTCGTTCACGGGGATGTTGGCCGTATCAGCGTCCACCTCGAGCACGACGAAGTTAAAGCTCTGCCCCACGGCCGCCCCCCCAAACAGCAACCCTAAAAAAACGGTTACATACAGGTTTCGCACGGTTGACCTCCACGCTCCACCCTACGCACCCGTGGGGCCGTACCGTGTCATGCGGGCTACTCAGTAAAGGCTCACTCGCGAAAAAAAACAACGCCGGGGGGCTTCGCGCGCCCCGGCGTGGGCCGTACGCTTAAGCGTTCGCGCGCATCCCCGCCATCATCAAGCCCAGCTCCTCTTCCGTGACCTCGCCCGGCCGCACCTCCCCCACGATCCGGCCTTCGTACATCACCAGGATGCGGTCCGATAGGCTCATGACCTCGTTCAAATCCGCGGAGACCAACAGCACCGCCATGCCCGCGTCGCGCGCTTCCACGATGCGGCGGTGGATGAACTCGATCGCTCCGATGTCCACGCCGCGCGTGGGCTGGGCCGCCACCAGCAGCCGGGGACGCCGGGCGAGCTCGCGGCCCACGATGATCTTCTGGGCGTTCCCGCCCGAGTAGCGCCGCGCGGAGAGGTGGATGCTGCGGGGACGCACGTCAAACGCCTCCACCACCTCCTGCGCGTAGCGGTTCACCGCCTCGTCCACGAAAAACCCGAAAGCGCCCACAAACGGCGGTTTGTAATGGTCCCCCAGGATGACGTTGTCCCGCGTGGGGAAGTCCAGCACCAGCCCGCGGGCGTTCCGGTCCTCCGGGATGTGGCTCACGCCCCACTCCCGCACCCGCCGCGCGTCCGGCCTCGCGAGGATCTCGCCGCCGTAGCGCACAGTTCCGCTGTACGGCCTGAGGCCCGTAACGGCCTCCACCAGCTCGGTCTGGCCGTTCCCTTCCACGCCGGCGATCCCCACGATCTCCCCCGCGCGCACCTGGAACGACACCCCATCCAGCCGGGGTTTCTTCCCGGCCTCCGCCACCCGGAGGTCCTGAACCTCGAGCACCACCTCCCCAGGGGTCTTGGGGCGCTTCTCCACGGTCAGGATCACCTCGCGCCCCACCATCATGCGCGCGAGTTCGGGCGGGCTCGTCTCCTGGGTCGCTACCGTGCCCACGACCCGGCCGTCGCGGATCACCGTGACGCGGTCGGAGACCTCCATCACCTCGTCGAGCTTGTGCGTAATGATGATCGCGGCGTTCCCCTGGGCCACGTACCGCCGCAGGAAGCGGAAGAGTTCCGCGGCCTCCTGGGGAGTGAGCACCGCGGTGGGCTCGTCCAGGATGAGGATCCGCGCCTTGCGGTAGAGGGTCTTGAGGATCTCCACCCGCTGCTGCAAGCCCACGGGCAGCTCCTCGATCCGGGCGTCGGGGTCCAGGTCGAACCCGAGCTCCTCGATGAGGCGCACCACCTCGGCGCGGGCCTTGCGGTAATCGATCGAAACGCCCTGCACCGGCTCGGAGCCCAGGATCACGTTGTCCACCACGGAAAGCGGGTCCACCAGCATGAAGTGCTGGTGCACCATGCCGATACCCAGGGCGATCGCGTCCGCCGGGCCGCGGATCTCCGCCCGCTTACCGTCCACGTAGATCTCGCCGCGGTCGGGCTCCACGAGGCCATAGACGATCTTCATGAGGGTGGACTTCCCGGCCCCGTTCTCGCCCACCAAGGCCAGCACCTCGCCCCAGCGCACCCCGAGGTGGATGTCGTCGTTCGCCAGGACCAAAGGGTACTGCTTGGTGATCCCCCGCAGTTCAAGCGCGTACTCACTCACGGCCCCAGTATACGAAACCCCCGGGGAAACACCCCGGGGGCCCAGGGGGGCTCGAGCCTTAGCGCGAGGCGGGCACCTCGATGCGGCCCGCGATGATGTCCTGCTTGATCCGGTCCAGGGCCTCGACGACCGCCGCGGGGATCAAGGCCCGGTTGTACTCGTCCAGGGCGTACCCCACCCCGTCGTTCTCCAGGCCGAACTCCCGCACGCCGCCCTGGAAAGCGTCGTTCACCACGGACTCGATCACCTCGTAGGTGGCCACGTCCACGCGCTTGAGCATCGAGGTCAGGCCGTGGTTGAGCGTCTCGGGGTTGTTGTCGGTGTCCCCCAGGAAGTTCTGGTTCGCGTCCACCCCGATGAAGAAGAGGGGCCGCGCATCCTCGCCGCACTTCTGCTCGTACGCGGGGTACTTCGGCACGTCCGCGAACGGGTCACGGATGAACTCCACGCCCGCCGGGAGGTCGGAGGCCTTGATGCACATCTCCTGCTTCACGAAGTCGATCAGCCCCAGCCCCGAACCGCCGGCCGCGTGGTAGATGATGTCCGCGCCCTGCGCCTTCTGGTTGATGGCGATCTCCTTGGCCTTCGCGGGGTCGTTCCAAGCCGCGGGGGTGTTGCCCACGTAGTTGATCAGCACCGTGCACTCGATGCCGTCCTCCTGGCAGGCGTACTCGACGCCGGCCTTGTACCCCTGCTCGAACTTATGGATGAGCGGGATGTCCATGCCGCCGATAAAGCCCACCACACCGGTCTGGGTGAGCTTACCCGCGATGTACCCCACCAGGAAGGAACCCTCGTGCTCCCGGAACACCAGGCCCACGGCGTTCTCCAGCTTGCCCTCGCCCGGCACCGCGTCGATCACCGCGAAGTTCACGTCCTTGAACTCCCGCGCGTTCGCGGTGATCGCGGGCTCGTTCGCGAACCCCACGCCGATGATCAGGTCAAACCCCTCCTCGGCGAAGGCCCGGATCCCCTGGCCGACCTGAGAAGGATCCGCCGGCTCAAAGTCGAACAGCTGGATGTCAAAATCCTTCTCGGCCCGCTGCGCCCCCTTCCAGGTGGACTCGTTGAAGCTGCGGTCGTTCTTCCCGCCCGCGTCGAAGGCAATACCGATCAATTTCTGGGCGGAACCCATACCCAGCAGCGTAGCTAACATCGCGGATACTAGCAGCAGTCGTTTCATCACTTACCTCCCGTTATGGCTTTCGCAGCCAACGGACATTATACGCGATACAGCAAAGTTCCCCCAGCCCCCCGGGTAAACTAGGACCGTGACGCGGGAAGAAGCCAAGAAACGGGTGCTCGAGCTGCGGCAGGCCATCCGCTACCACAACTACCGCTACTACGTCCTGGACGACCCCGAGATCTCCGACGCCGAGTACGACGCTCTAATGCGAGAACTTAAGGCCCTCGAGGCCCGCTACCCCGACCTCGTCACCCCGGACTCTCCCACCCAGGTCGTGGGAGCCGGGATGATTGAGTCCAGCTTCCGCGAGATTCAGCACCCCACGCCCCTGTACTCCCTGGACAACGCCTTCAACCTCGAGGAGGTCCGGGAGTTCGAGGCGCGCCTCGAGCGCGCCCTGGGAAGGCCGGGCCCGTTCGAGTACACGGTCGAGTACAAGATCGACGGCCTCTCGGTCAACCTGTACTACGAGGAAGGGTTCTTGGTGTGGGGCGCGACCCGCGGGAACGGCCGGACCGGGGAGGAGGTCACGCAGAACCTCCTCACCATCCCGGACGTGCCCCGCCGTCTCGAGGGCGCGCCGGCGCGCCTCGAGGTGCGCGGCGAGGTGTACATGCCGCGCGACACCTTCCTGAAACTAAACCAGGCGCGCGAGGAGGCGGGGCTGCCTCCCTTCAAGAACCCGCGCAACGCCGCGGCCGGCTCCCTGCGTCAGCAAGACCCGCGCGTCACCGCGACGCGCGGCCTGCGGGCCTACTTCTACGGGATCGGGCTGGGCCTTCAGGAGACGGGTGTCGAGACCCAGGCTGAGCTTTTGGACTACCTCAAGCGGGCGGGCTTCCCGGTCGAACCCCACGCGCGGGTGGTGCGCGGCGTGGAGGGCATCGAGACCGCCTACCAGGCCTTCCTCGCCCAGCGGCACACGGTGCCCTTCGAGGCGGACGGCGTCGTGGTGAAGCTCAACAACCTCGCCTGGCAGGACGAGCTCGGGTACACGGCCAAAAGCCCCCGCTGGGCCGTGGCGTACAAGTTCCCCGCCGAGGAGAAGAAGACCCGGGTCCTCGAGGTGATCTTCCAGGTGGGGCGCACCGGCCGCGTCACCCCCGTGGCGGTCCTCGAGCCGGTCCTGCTCGACGGCACCACGGTCTCCCGCGTGAGCCTGCACAACGAGGCGTACCTGGAGGAGCTGGGCTTGATGCTGGGGGACTGGGTGCTGGTGCACAAGGCCGGCGGGATCATTCCCGAGGTGCTGCGGGTCCTGAAGGAGGAGCGCACGGGCACGGAACGGCCCCTCGTCTTCCCGGACGCCTGCCCGGCCTGCGGGCACGCCCTGGTCCTGGAGGGCAAGATCCACCGCTGCCCCAACCCCCTCTGCCCCGCGCAGGCCTTCGAACGCATCCGGCACTACGCCTCGCGCCGCGCCATGGACATCCAGGGCCTGGGGGAACGGCACATCGAGCAGATGCTGGAGAAGGGCTTGATCCGCACCCCCGCAGACCTCTACCGCCTGACCAAGGCGGACCTGGTGAGCCTAGAGCGCTTCGGGGAGAAAAGCGCGGAGAACCTTCTCGCCCAGATCGAAGCGAGCAAAACGCGCGGCCTGGAGCGGCTGCTGTTCGCCCTCGGCATCCCCCAGGTGGGGGAGGCCCTCGCCCGCACGCTCGCGCGCCGCTTCGGCACCCTGGACCGGCTGCTCGAGGCCACCCCGGAGGAACTCTTGGAGGTCGAGGACGTGGGAGAACTCACCGCGCGCCGCATCCACGAAACGCTTCACGACCCCGCGATGCTCGAGCTGATCGAGCAGCTCCGCGCCGCGGGCGTGAGCTTCGAGGCCAAGGAACGCCCCCGATCGGACGCGCTGGCGGGCCTGACCTTCGTCCTCACCGGGGAGCTCTCCCGCCCCCGAGCCGAGGTGAAGCGGCGGCTTGAAGCGCTGGGCGCGAAGGTCGCGAGCGCGGTCAGCAAGAAAACGAGTTACGTGGTCGCGGGTGCGGGCGCGGGCAGCAAGCTCCAAAAAGCGCGCGAGCTGGGGATTCCCGTGCTGGACGAGGCGGGGCTCGAGGCCCTCATCCAACAGCGCTTGGGCCAAATGTCCCAGGCGGGGGCTCTAGAATAGGGACGATGCGTTGGCGAATCGCTCTACTCGTCGCGGGGGTTCTAGCGATCGCGGGGTACGCCGCCTACAAGGCGCTTTCTCCCAAACCCACGTTTCACGGCACGATGCTCAGCACGCCGCGCCCCGTCCCGGACTTCACGCTAATAGACGGGGACGGGCGCCCACGACGCTTTAGCGCGTTCCGCGGGAAGACCCTCCTCGTCTTCTTCGGGTACACCCGGTGCCCCGACGTCTGCCCCCTCACGATGCAAAAACTCGCGCTCGCCTACCGCGCGCTCGGAGAGCCCGAGGACCTTCAGGTCGTGATGATCAGCGTGGACCCCGAAACGGACACCCCCGAGCGGATCCAGCAGTACGTCACGGGGTTCCACCCCCGCTTCGTGGGGCTCACCGGCACCCCAGAAGCGATCGCTCAAGCGGCCTCCGCGTTCTTCATCTACTACCGGGCTCGAGACCAGCTGGTGGATCACACCGCAACGATCAACCTCGTGGACCCCCAAGGGCGGCTCCGCGTGGTGTACAACGAAGCCAACCTCGCCCCTCAGACCCTCGCCGAGGACCTGAAACCCATCCTCGCGCGGGGCGGTCGCTTCTAACGGGAGTCCCCATGCGCGCACTCCTCCTCACCCTCCTCCTCCTCGGCACGCTCGCGCAAGCCCACGGCGGGCACCTCGAGCTCGAGAACGCCCGGATCCTGGTGCGCGATACGGAAGCCTTCCTCGAGGCGCGGCTGGTCTACGGGGAAGAAGAACCCCTCGCGCTCACCGCGGTCGTCCTCCAGGGGGTGGAAGGCGTCCTCGAGGAACGCCAAACCCAGGGGTACGCGCCGCTCTCCCGCATCGAGATCCAGCCGGGCACCCTAGAGTTCGGCCCGGAAACCCCCGTGCGGGTGCGGTTCGAGATCGCCGGACTCGAGCTGAAAGGCCCCACGGTACCCGTGACCTTGCTCATCACGCCCGGGGGGCTCGTTACGCAAGCGGTGCCCTTGGATACGGGCACCGCCTCAGTGCGCCCGAGCCTCGGCGTGCTGCTCGCGGTACTCCTCGCCCTCTGGGTTCTGCTTGGGCGTTACCGCCGCGCTAAACCCCAAAGGCCTTGAGCACCGCGGCCACCTGGTCGTGCTCGATGAGGAAGGCGTCGTGCCCGTGCGGGCTGACCAGCTCCGCGTACTCGCCGCGCGCGGCCTGGGCCAGCGCCCGCACCGCCGGGGCCGGGTAGAGGAGGTCGCTGTCGATCCCCACGAAAAGCCGCGGCATCGCTAGGCGCTCGAGGACCTCGGGTAACGCCCCCCGGCCGCGGGTCACGTCGTGCGTGGTCATGGCGTGGGAGAGCGTGAGGTAGGTGTTCGCGTCGAAGCGCCGCAGGAACCGCTGGGCCTGGTAAGCGATGTAGCGCTCGCTCTGGCTGGGGTCCGCCCCCCAGCGCGCCTCGAAGCTCCGGGGCGCGCGGTAACTCATCATGGCCACAGCGCGGGCCACCGCCAGGCCGGGAGGCTGGGCCTCGTAACGCCCGTTACGAAAAGCGGGGTCGTTCAGGATCGCCTCGCGGGCCACGCGGTTAAACGCGCGCGCCCAGGGGCCGTAGCGCTCGGTGGCCGCGATCACCACGAGCCCCGCCGTGCGCTCGGGGTACATGAGGGCGAACTCGAGGGCCTGCATTCCCCCCATGCTGCCCCCGATGACCAGGGCCCGCTCCACCCCCAGGTGATCCAAAAGCCGCGCCTGGACCCGCACCATGTCCCGGATGGTGATGGGGGGGAACTCCGGACCGTACCGCCGGCCGGTCGTGGGGTTTCGGCTCGTGGGGCCGGTGGTGCCGTAACAACTGCCCAGGATGTTCGCGCACACCACGAAGTACCGCTCGGGATCCAGGGGCCGGCCCGCCCCCACGAGCGCGTCCCACCAGCCCTTAGGGCCAAAGGCCCGCTCTAAAGGCGTGAGCCGCGCCAGGGTCGCTGCGTCGTAGGTGCCCGCGAGGTGCGCGCTGCCCGTGAGGGCGTGGAACACGAGGACCGCGTTGTCCCGCTGGGCGCTCAACCGGCCGTAGGTCTCGAACCGCACCCGCACCTCGGGAATCAACCGCCCCTCCTCAGTCACGAACGGCGCGGTTCTAGGCCAAAGCACCGCGGTACGCGGCCGCACCGTGGCCGCATCCGACGCGTCAGTCACGGGGTGCAGCAGTAACGCCTCGTGCTCCCCCCACGCCTCGCACACCACGGTCCCGGTCATACCGCCCCCTTCCGGGCGGCGTGCCCCGTCTTTTTCTGCACCGGAATGGTATCGCGCATACCCCCTCCTTCCCCGCGCGGGCCGGTTGGAAGGGGGTAGCAACTCCCCCTTCCCGCGTCGTTCTCCAGAACGCTCGAGAAGGGGGTTAAGCTTTTTAGGCCGCCTCCCCTTCCCTTATCTTCCCCGCCGAAGCGGGCCGGAATTGGCACCGTGACGTGGGCGCACGCCCACCGGTTGCCGCGGCTTCACAGGGCCGGTCCCTCCACCGCTCTGGATAAGAGAACGGGCAGATTGTCGCCGCGCGCCCGCGCGGTTACCCTAGAGTGTACCCCCCCTAACGCAAAGGGTCAAGGATTCAATCCAAAAGGCACGAAGCCTACCTCGGCCCACCCCCAGGCCGGAACCGCTCCACCAACGCCCGCACCTCAGCGTCCCGCACCGCCCCCACCGGAACCAGCCCCACCCCGCTCCCCGCCAGGAGCAGCTGCCCGGCAAGCGCCCCCGGCGCAAGACGCGCCCGGCGCACCCCCAGGCCCATCTCCCGCGCGGCCTCCGCCACCACCTCCCGGGTGATGCCCTCGAGGCCGCCCTCGAACACGGTCAACACGCCGTCCCGATACAGCAAGGGGCTGGTGCGGCTCCCATCCACCACGCACCCCTCCCCATCCAGCAGCAGCGCCTCGAACGCCCCCGCCGCCCGCGCCTCCGCGAGGGCCAACCGGTACGGCAGGTAGTTCCCCGTCTTGTAGCGGGCGAGGTCCGGGTGCACCCGCCAGCGGCTCACGTGCACCCGCACCCCCTCGAGGTACACGCCTGGCTCCAGCGGGCGGTACGGGCTGGCCTCCGCGCACCACACCCCCTCCCCCACCGTGAGCCGCACCCGAAGGTCCGGTCCTTGCACCCGAAGCAGCTCCCACGCCCGCTCGAACGCCGCGTGCCCCGGGTACGGCAGGCCCAACGCTTCCGCATGGCGGCGCAACCGGTCCAGGTGCCGCCCCCACCAAAGCGGCTCCCCCCCCTCGCTGCGCAGCGTCGTAAAGACCGAAGCCCCATGGTACACGAAGGCCACGGGCCACGCCGCGGCCGCAGGCTCCCCGTTAACGATCACCAGCCGCACCCCGCACCTCCAAAAAATTCGCGAGCAGCTCGAGGCCATACGGGCTCAGCATGCTCTCCGGGTGGAACTGCACCCCCCAAGCGGGCCGCGAACGGTGCCCAACCCCCATCACGACCCCGTCCTCCGTCCACGCGAGGCGCTCCAGCACCGGCGGCAGGTCGCGCAGGTGCAAGGAATGGTAACGAGTAAACGGCGCGGGGTCGGGCAGCCCCGCGAACACCCCGCGCCCCACGTGCCGCACGGGGTGCGCCTCCCCGTGCACGGGGCGCGGCGCGCGCTCCAGCACCGCCCCTAACGCCACGCCAAGCGCCTGGTGCCCCAAGCAAACCCCCAGGAACGGCACCCCATCCTCGAGAGCCGCCCGCACCCACTCCAGCGTGCGCCCCGCCGTGAACGGATCCCCCGGCCCCGGCCCCACGACAAGGTGCGTCGCCCCCCCAAGCGCGGGCGGCTCCCCGTGATCCACCACGCGCACCTCCGCGCCCAGCATCCGCAGGTAGTTCACGAGGTTGTAACTGAACGAGTCGTGGTTCTCCAGAAAAACCACCCGCGCCGCGTAACGTCGCCGCGGCCGCGGAGGACGCCAGGCCTCAATCACGCGCGGCGGCTCGGGCCGTACCCCAGGCCGCCCCTGGCCCAGCACGTACAGCAACGCCTCGGCCTTATGGCGGGTCTCCTCGTACTCCCGCACCGGATCACTCTCGATCACGATCCCCGCCCCAGCGGACAGGTACGCCCACCCCCCCGCCAGGGTCAAGCTCCGGATCAGGATATTGAAGTCCGCCCCCCGCCCGGAAACATACCCCAAACTCCCCGTGTACGCCCCGCGCGGCACGGGCTCGAGCTCAGCGATGGCTTGCATCACGCTCTCCTTAGGCGCACCGGTGATCGTGCCTCCCGGGAAGATCGCCCGCAAAGCCGCCCCCACCCCGGCTCGGCTCACTCCCCGCACCTCGCTCACCAGGTGCATCACGTGCGAGTACCGCTCCACGGTGAAGGCCTCGCTCACCTCGACCGTCCCCGGCTCCGCCACGCGGGAAAGGTCGTTACGCAGCAGGTCCACGAGCATCACGTGCTCCGCGCGTTCCTTCACGTTCGCCCGGAGCTCCGCTTCGAGGGCCTGGTCCTCCTCCGGCGTGCGGCCGCGCCGGCGGGTCCCGGCGATCGGCCGAGCGGATAGCACCCCTTCCCGCAACGCGAACAACCGCTCGGGACTCCCGGAAACCACCGCCCACCCCGCCCCCTCCACGAGGCCCATGAAGGGGCTGGGGTTCGTGCGCCGCAGCGCCGCGTAGTAATCCAGGGGGTCCAGCCCCACAGCGGGGAAACGAAAACGGTGCGAGAGGTTCACCTGGTACACCCACCCCGCCCGAATGCGTTCCTGCACCGCCTGCACCCCAGCGATGAACGCCTCCCGCGGGTAGTCGCTCACGAGCCGCACCTCCGGAAGCCCGACGGGCATTCCGGGGTCCACCTCCAACAAAACGCTGGGGGCCTCCACGAGGCGGCCGTCCTCCCAAACGTACCCCTCAGGGTAGTAACAAAACGCCGCCTCGGGCAGGCCCGGCATGGGCGCGCGCGCGGGCAAGCCCAAATGACGCGCGAACTCGTACGCGAAAAACCCAATCCAGGCCGGGAAGTGCCCCTCCCCCAGCCCCTCCTCGAGGCGCTCGAGAAGGTCCAGGGCCGTTCCCACGAGCCGGCCGTCCTCGTACAGAACCCCGCCCCACACCTCGAGGCGGCGCGTGGGCCGGAGGCCGAGCAGGGTGCGGCGACCGAACGCGGTGCGCGGCCCTAGGGACTCCAACAGAGCGGGGCGTAAACCCAGCGCTCGCGCGCGACGGTACAGGCCCAGCGCCTCCATACGGACCGAATTCTACACCCCTAGCCCAGCCGCACGAACCGGAGGGGCATCCCCAGAGCTGGCCGCTCGCTTGGCACGACCGGGATCCCCTTCCAAAACACCAGCGACGCCATCGCGCGGGGAATAGGTTCGCTCATCCTGGGCATCCTTTAACTCCGCGTGCCCAGAGGTTCGCCTTCCCCAAGGAAGGTCCCGCAAGCGCGCCTACGAAGCGGAGTCGATCGAGGCGCGCCTGGCGGACGGTCCATCCCCACGTGCGTGGGGACTACGTCAAAACCGCGTGTATATGCCCATTCAGCATCGGTCCATCCCCACGTGCGTGGGGACTACGTATTCATGGCGTAGAATTGTAGCAGATTATCCGGTCCATCCCCACGTGCGTGGGGACTACGCCCCGCGGCGCATGGTGCGCGGCGTGGCGAACGGTCCATCCCCACGTGCGTGGGGACTACCTGCCCGTGACGGGCGTGCTCACGACTTTTTTCGGTCCATCCCCACGTGCGTGGGGACTACGAAAACCCGGACATTAAGCGGCCATTCCGGTACGGTCCATCCCCACGTGCGTGGGGACTACTGGAGTTCGCGGATGAGGAACGCACGGACGGCTGGTCCATCCCCACGTGCGTGGGGACTACGAGCGCACACGTACCGTGACCTCCCGCAGGGGCGGTCCATCCCCACGTGCGTGGGGACTACTAACCGATGGAGAGCCCGCTGACGGCTCCCAGCGGTCCATCCCCACGTGCGTGGGGACTACTCAATACGCAACCTGGGCCTACAACCCCTCAACGGTCCATCCCCACGTGCGTGGGGACTACGGGCGGAAGTTCTTCGCATAATAATTCGTAGACGGTCCATCCCCACGTGCGTGGGGACTACGCGGTTTATTTCATCGCCCGTGTATGGTATTCCGGTCCATCCCCACGTGCGTGGGGACTACACGGGGAACACAGGTACCTCGCCTATCTGGACCGGTCCATCCCCACGTGCGTGGGGACTACTATCGCCCATCCGGCCTTGTCCATTTCGATCCCGGTCCATCCCCACGTGCGTGGGGACTACGAGCGCCCACGCGCTGAGCAGATCGTTCACGTCGGTCCATCCCCACGTGCGTGGGGACTACTACGGACGCGTTCGGCGTGGTGCTCAAGGCGTTCGGTCCATCCCCACGTGCGTGGGGACTACATGGCCCGGGCCATCGGCTCTGACTCCGCAGACGGTCCATCCCCACGTGCGTGGGGACTACGGGCGGGTCCTGCCGTAACCAGTCCAGGAGGGCGGTCCATCCCCACGTGCGTGGGGACTACAACGGCCCTGGTGGCTTTGGCTTCCTCCCACTTGGTCCATCCCCACGTGCGTGGGGACTACGGCCCAGGACTGAATCTCTAGCGGGGTGAGGTCGGTCCATCCCCACGTGCGTGGGGACTACCTCTTTTGCTTTTGACGTGCTTGCGGATACTCTGGTCCATCCCCACGTGCGTGGGGACTACCGGAATAAGTGCGTATGCGGATTTATTGTATGCGGTCCATCCCCACGTGCGTGGGGACTACGGACTAAAGCGCGTCAAGTACTTCACGCGTTACGGTCCATCCCCACGTGCGTGGGGACTACGGGGTACCTCATCCGCGTTACTTGGGGAAGATCGGTCCATCCCCACGTGCGTGGGGACTACTTCAAAAAGCATGGCATGAGTACCGGGCTACCCGGTCCATCCCCACGTGCGTGGGGACTACGGGCTCTCGGGCGTGAGGTTAGGGTTATGTCCCGGTCCATCCCCACGTGCGTGGGGACTACGCCCCCGCATCGGCGAGGCAATGGCGCTCCAGCGGTCCATCCCCACGTGCGTGGGGACTACCCCCTCAGGCACATTCCGGGCGTTACGTTGTGCGGTCCATCCCCACGTGCGTGGGGACTACCTGAGGCGCGGAGCAGCGAGCTCGAGACTAAACGGTCCATCCCCACGTGCGTGGGGACTACACCTTGACGCTCTTGTAGGTAAGCGGCACCCTCGGTCCATCCCCACGTGCGTGGGGACTACGCAATCCCGCACGCTGCTCGGCCTGTGGAGCAAGGTCCATCCCCACGTGCGTGGGGACTACACCTCAGTGCGCTTGATGAGCGGAACTGGGTTCGGTCCATCCCCACGTGCGTGGGGACTACTCGATAGCCTCAACCTCACGCGCGCGGGCAAGCGGTCCATCCCCACGTGCGTGGGGACTACGGAAGTCCCGGTTCTTGCTGAGGTTCGGCGTGAGGTCCATCCCCACGTGCGTGGGGACTACGCGTTCAGGATGATCGCGGCGCGGTGCTCGTTCGGTCCATCCCCACGTGCGTGGGGACTACGAACCGTGGACGCGGAGACGGGCGAGGAGGTCCTGGTCCATCCCCACGTGCGTGGGGACTACTGTAGTACGTCACGCGCTCCAGGGGCGTGAGCTGGTCCATCCCCACGTGCGTGGGGACTACTGGGGGCGGGGCTTTGTGTTGCAGGGGCTAGAGGGTCCATCCCCACGTGCGTGGGGACTACGTGTCCAGTTGCGCGATATCCACTAGGGTATACGGTCCATCCCCACGTGCGTGGGGACTACCGAGGTACGAGTCCACCCCGAGCGAGCCGGCACGGTCCATCCCCACGTGCGTGGGGACTACTCTAGCCACCCCGCGATGGGCTTGACCTCTAGCGGTCCATCCCCACGTGCGTGGGGACTACGAGAGCAGGTTTTGCGCCTCGCGTAGTCCCTCTGGTCCATCCCCACGTGCGTGGGGACTACCATTACTAATCACCTCACTCTTAGGTGCTGATCGGTCCATCCCCACGTGCGTGGGGACTACGATTACCCCCACGTCCAACACGGATAAGGCCGAGGTCCATCCCCACGTGCGTGGGGACTACATAAATATTAGGGTTTGCGTTCCCACTTGGCCGGTCCATCCCCACGTGCGTGGGGACTACAATGGGTTCAGCCCAACCCGCCTCCACGAAGACGGTCCATCCCCACGTGCGTGGGGACTACGACCGGGGCGCGGTCCTGGAGGAGACCGTGGACGGTCCATCCCCACGTGCGTGGGGACTACGGTTTCCTGGACGTTAGCGGTTTCCCCAATCTCGGTCCATCCCCACGTGCGTGGGGACTACAGTGAGGAGGAGGTCCGGCAGCTCGAGCGGGGCGGTCCATCCCCACGTGCGTGGGGACTACGGTTTTGCGTGCTGGACGGGCTCGAGCCGCGCCGGTCCATCCCCACGTGCGTGGGGACTACCACCCCGCACGCGTGAGCCACGCGCCGCAGCCACGGTCCATCCCCACGTGCGTGGGGACTACGCTTTTTTCTTCGTTTTTCTGGTTAGTGAAGGCGGTCCATCCCCACGTGCGTGGGGACTACAAACCCATAGCGCCATTCATGAAAGACCCCCCCGGTCCATCCCCACGTGCGTGGGGACTACTTCGTTTCGGGTGTTTGGGGTGGGTCCAGGTACGGTCCATCCCCACGTGCGTGGGGACTACTTATACGGGGTTTTCTTGCGTTTGCGCCTTCTCGGTCCATCCCCACGTGCGTGGGGACTACCGCTTGGGCGGCCTGGATCGGTGCGGCCCAGGCGGTCCATCCCCACGTGCGTGGGGACTACTTAGACCACGTAGCCACGCCCCAAACGTTACTCGGTCCATCCCCACGTGCGTGGGGACTACAGATGTCCTGGACAGCACAAACCCTTACTCCTCCCCCTCTATGTGTTTACCAGGGGCACTACTCTAGGGTCGTGTTGTCAAGATCCTCGCGCATCCGCTCCTGAAGACGCTTTAGCTTCCTTGCTTTGCGCAAAGCTTTCGCGTTCTGCACTGCCACCAGCACTATACCATCAAAGTCTCGTAGGGACCGGTCTTGATAACCGTGCAACTTAAGCGCGAATCCCTGCTCGTTATTGGTCCGGTACGCCATGGCGCAACGACCCTCCCCTGCTTTCTCCACTACCTTCTCCCAGAGGAGGTCTCGCACCATAGCACTCACCCGTCCTACGAAAACACCTGTGTCCACCTCCACAAGCCAACGGGTGAGCTCTCCCCTAAGGCTCCTCGGCACTTTCTCTAGAATCATCACCACCATAAGCTACGCCCCCCTCTACCTCGCCCTCTAGATCCCAGAGCCCTCCGGGGTAGGTGGGGTCGCCCTCTACCAGATCTTTCTCCTCGGGAAGGCCGAGGCCGGAAAAGAGGTCCAGGAGGTCCTCTACCATCCGCTCTAAAAGACGGACCTCCTGGATGCGTTCCCTGAGTGCTCGCCGTACCCGTCGTTCTACTTCCACTTCGGACTCGGCCACGGTGAGGAAAGCGGTGGGGATGAGCACCTCGGTTTTGTAGAGGTCAGCTAGATCGTAAACGAAGGAAAGGAGTTTTCCCGTGTGAATGAAGCCTAAAGCGGGGCTAAAACCGCTAGAGACGATGGCTGCGTGGGCCAGGCCGTAGAGGTACGCGGCTCCGGCGGAAAGTGCGCGGTTCACGGGGTCGGAGTTCCCCCAGTCTCGTCGATCGTAGCTTCGCCCATGCCAGGGAACCCCAGTTTCTCGGCTCCAGCGTGCGTAAGCGGTCCGCACTCGAACGCCTTCGAAACCCCGGATCTGCTTTAAAGTAATCCCTTCGGGGAGGGGATCGGCGAAGCGCTTACGGTACAGGCGGAGCACGACCTCCAGGTGAAGTTTGGGGTCGGCCCAAGCTCGGGCCTGGAGGTAGAGCCGCCGAGCGCTTCGGGTATCCCCCAGGCCTTGAGCGTAGAAGCGGGCAAATCCTTCCCCTATCCAGGCCACGGTGCACCCGTTGCCTGCTAGGGCTCGAATGGCGGCGTGGGTGATTCGGGTTCCGGGACCTAGGAACAGCACACCAAGGGCGGCTACGGGAACCAGGGTGGCTCCTTCCTGGTCGTAGATTGCAATGCCTTGGGCTTCCTGCTCGATGAAGGCGTGCTCTACGTACAGGTAGGAGAGTCCATCCCGGAATTTAGGGAGTTCTTTCAGGTTCCTGGTGTTCGGGACCGGGGGCATCCCGCACCTCACGGAGCCAGCGAGAGTAACCCGAGACCCAGGGCTTTCCCGGGGCCTACGCCCCGTTCCAGGGTAGCTCGGGCCTTCTCGGGGTCCAGCACCTCTAGAATCCCCTCGAAGAGCACCGCCTGAACCTGGAGGAGGGCTTCTTTCTTGCGGGCCTCGAGGAAGACATCCTGCAGGATGCGCGCCCGGTAGCCGTTCTCTCCTCCTAAGAGGCGGAATCCTCCCTCCTCTAGTCGTCGGGCCAACCAGGCGAGTTTTTCTTCTGGGTTCTTAAGCGCAATGCGTTTTCCTGTTCGCGCTACCCGCTTGGCCGGGTTAGCTCGGAGGCGAAAACGGAGCGTTTGGCCTGGCCGCAGGTGGGGGTTGAAGGGTTTTGGGGGAAATACCTCGGCGTAGTAGTCCGTTTCCAAGGCTCCCCAGTTTGGTTCCGTCAGGGTTTGGACCAGCACCACGGGCGGCTCGGTAGCCCGGGTGGGCTCGAGCCGCCAGAGCAGCCGTTCTTTTTGGGTCCCTAGGGCCTCTGCTACCGCTCGGGACAGGGTGCGGTGCATTTCGTAGGGGTTCGCCAGGTCGCGGCGTACCGCTTTGGAGCGTGGGTTAAGTACCAGCTTGCTGATCCACAAGGCGCACCTCCTCCTTAGGCAGGACAATTTCTCGCACGTATCGAGCTCCGAACCGTCGTTGAGCGAAGGGGGCGAGGGGCTGGTCATAAACCAGGCGGCCCTGTTCTGGGGGAGCCTCGAGGGCTAGCAGGAGGTCCTCCCTGGGCTTTTCTTTTAAGAGGTAGGGGTAGCCCCGCAAGGCTTCTTCTAGCTCTTCTGGCCTTAGCCCGTCCGGGAGATAGGGGGGCGGGCTTGGTAGGTAGCTTTTTCGGCCCAGGTAGAGGGGGAAGCGGGGGTTTCGGAGGGCTTGGTGTATTTGTTGGAGTAGTTCTTCTGTTCCCTCCACCCCCGCTAGGAAAGCCGCGCCGGATAGGTAGTAGCGCCAGCTTTGTACGTCTCGGAGGGCGCGTCCATCCGCGGCCAGCACGTTTCGGGCCGTTTGGTAATCCACCTTCAGCACGCCCTTTTGATCTACCCGTACCCCCATGCGGAGGGCGGCAAGGTCGGAGATGTCTTCCTTCCGATCCCGGCCTAGGGCAGCGGCGAGGAGGCCCAGCACCCCGCTTTTGGTGGGGTAGGGCCAGGTGTCCCTGTGGTCGAAGCGACTCCGCGTGCCCCAGGACTGCATGGGGCCTTGGAGCCTAAGGAGTAAGGTGGGCATCTCACCCCTCCAGGAGCAAGCGCAGTGCTGCCTCCACCCTAGCCTTCAAGTCCTGCATGTCCTTTAGTTCGGGAAGGGTGTTGTTTAACCGGGCTTCTGTGAGGTTGATCGCGCCTTTCTCTTCTGGGAAGAGGGGGCCGTAGACACTGTCGAACTTTTCCCATTCCTCCAGCAGGGCCTCTACGGAAAGCGTGGAGAGTGCTTTATCTGGACGGGGGCGCAGGGGTTTTTCGAAGGCCGTAGCCAGGTTTCGGGGCAATCCCTCCCCAGCACGGAAGGCAATGAAGAGAGGCAGGTTGTGTGCGGCAAAGCTGTTTTGCTTTCCAGAGGGGAGGGTAAGGGCAAAGGCTTCCAGGAAGGCTCGAGCGCCCTTCACCGCGAGTTCCTTGTCCCCCTGGAGGTTCTCGAGGAGCTGCTCCAGGTTCACCACGGCGTAGCGGTAGAGGGTAGCGGAGTAGAACTCCACGTCCCCCATCATCCCTGCTCCCGTGTCCTCCTTGGGGTTCAGGTCGTCCACCGCGGTGTAGAAGTCAAACTCCCGGTCCACCTTGTGGGTGGAGAGGGCGTGGGCTACCTGAGCGGCGGCGTCCACACCAAGGTCAGGCCGGTCGGCGAGCATCCTCCCGAAGAGGGCCAGGTCCACGGCCTTGCCTCCGTCCAGGACCCGCTCTAAGCTCTTCTTCAGCTCTCCGCTCACCCCGGTTTTGCCTTTTCCTTTGCCCTTCTCTACTGCGAGGGCGTCCAGGTTATCCCGGATCAGTTCCGCCAGGCGGTCCAGCTCCCGGTTCCCTAAGAAGAGCAGGTATTCGGTCTTACCTTCCTTCACTCCGAATCCCAGGGCGTTCAGGGCGTTCTCCACCGCCAGGCGGACCTTATCTTCCTCCACCCCAGGGAAGCGCCTGACCAATTCCTCGACCAGGCGTTTGGTGCGCACTGCCCGCTCAGCATCGGAGAGGAGAAGCTGCTCCTTGAAGGCCGTCCGCACCGCGCGTTTTTGGGCTTGACTGGAGACACGAGCCCGCCGGTATCCACCGAAGAAAGCGTCTTTGGGGCTTCCCGTGTCGTCCCGGTTCAGGTTGTTAGGGGCCACCGTCTGCAGGATGTGTACCTCCAAAAGCTTCATTTCGTCACCTCCGTCGCTTCCGTTCCCGATCCTTCACTTGGTGTTCCGAAGAACTCACGAGCCCATCTAGCCTGTACGGTTTTTTCCGGGTAGAACCAGTAAATGAGGTCGTTTAAGAGTAGGGCGAAATCGAGACCACCCTCTACCAGGCCGACCGCCTGACGCAACCGGTGAGTAATCTGGTCCCGGTCCGCGTCCAAAAGGGCTAGAAAGCGCCGCTCGATGCTGGCCGAGTCCTGGGCCTTCCCCCGAAGTGCACGGGCCAGGGTTCGCCCCTCCTGGTGATCCCCGTCCTTCAAGGCGTAAAGGGCAGCCACCAGGTAGTGGGCCTCTCGACGCCAGCCTTCCTCCCTTACGAAGGGCTCCACGTAAGGCATGGCGGGCGGGTAAGCCCCAGGATCAAAAGCCAGGCTCCGCCTCAGGGCGGCTCGAGCCCGGGTCCAGGCCTTTTGCCCCTTCAGCGCCTCCAGGTAGGCCACGAACCTTTTTGCTGTTTCCTTCACGCCCTCACCTCCCTCAGGAGTCCTCCTAGCCTCTTTTCCCCCTCTGCCAACGCTTTCAGGTGCCGTCCTCCTGTACCTACAAACAGTCGGGTCGCTTCCCAAGCCTCAAGTGCGGCTCTGGCGAGGCTCTCGTTCCATCCTTTTAGGGCTCCGCTTTGCCCTAGTCTGGCCATGAATCCGGGGAAGGCTCCGTCCAGGTGAGCCCAGAAAATCCGCTCCAGAGGGAGGGAAGCCGCGAAGTTGCTGAGTTCCTTGCTATCCTTCTCGCCCAGCATCCCTCGGGCTACAGTCCAAGCCAGGCTCCGCAGTCCTTGGCCCAGAGCTTCTGCTCTCTTGAGACCGACCTCGAGGTCGGAAAGCGCTGTTGCCTCGAGTAGTCCTGGGGGCAGGGGGTAAACCTCCCGGCGTACATCCAGGATCTTGGCTTGGTCCGCCACCTGGCCTAGAACCCGGAGGCCGTGACGTATCGAGTCCCTGAAATAAAGGGATTGTTCTCGGAGTAGAGCTTCCGCGTGCGCTAGGGTGGCAGGCCACGCACCGCCTGCTGCGGGGAGCATGGCTCCGAAGTCTCGCCAAAAGCTCCGTTCTGTGCTCAGTCGAAGGGGCAGCATTTGTCCTTTTTTGTCCTGTCGGTAGGCAACCATGGGGTCACGGAAGTACGCCTCCCCAGGTTTGACTCCAGGCCCATAAGCCATGAAACGAACCCCGCTTCCCTCATCCAGTAGGCGCACGCCTCGAGCGGGCCAGGTGTAAACGCGAGTCGTACCGGAAAGAGGCCACGCCGTTTGGTATCCTTCCACGTCCGTTCGGCGAAGGGGGGAAGCCTCCCACACAGGGAAGTCGTCCTCTGGGGCGTAGGGGACCAGGTTTAGGAGGAGGGTTTCAAAGAGATTCTTTCCTGTGGATAGGAAGGCTGCGGCACCTGCTAATGGCCCTCCTTTGGCTGAAGTTACCTTGAAGCGTTTAAGCAACCCGCCTGTGGTAAAGGTCTGGTGAACCAGGAGGGCTCTGGCCGCCTCACCGTAGCTTGCCGTGGGAAAGGAAGCCTCGGTGGTATGGTCGAACAGGGTGGGGTTATTACCGCTTGCCAGATCAGGACGAAGTTTGACCCAAGGCACCGGGGGGGGATCCTCGGGAAGGTCCGCAATCTGGAGGAAAGGGGTTTGTTGATGGAAGAGGTAAAAGCGTTTGTGGTAGCGGTCCAGGTATGCCTCCAGCTTCTCTTTCGAGAAAACCCCCGACTCGAGTAGATCCAGGGCTCCATCCACATCCCTAGGCCCGCCCAGAGCTCTATGCAGTACGGATAGAAGAAGGCGGTGGAGAGCTGCTTCCTCGAGGGGGGAAGGGGTTTCTATACGCTCAATGCTGTGCGCTTGCACAAGGGCTTCCGCTAGTCCTATTTCCGTAACCGTTCCCCTTTTGAGTACTGGGATCCAGGACTCCTCTAGCAGGTTGAATTTTTCCAAAGGATTCACCTCCTTAAGATTACTGTAGGTCATTAACACGACAAATGGTGTCGTTTTTTAGGATGCCTCAAAACTTGCACTTATGCACCCTGGGGATACCTATGCGCCAGGACCACTTGAAAGGGGCCGCTGGTTTCCCGTCTGATGACGGGTGCCATGACCCAAGCGGCCCTGTCCCTACTTTGGACCCTCCTGGCCCTTTTGCCAAGCCCCCACCTCCAGGAATCCCTCAAGGCCCTGCTCTTGCTCCTCCTCCACGGCCACGGCAAGGCCAGACCCCAGCACAGCCAGGTCAAGTCCCCCTCCGCCCTCTCTCGCTTCCTCAACCGCTACCCCTGGCCCACCCGCGCTCTCATCCGCCTGGCAAGAAAAGAGGCCGAGAAAGCCCTGGACCGGGCCAGAAAGAAAAAAGGCCCCAAGCCCCGTCTCCTGGTGGTCCTGGACCTAGTCACTCTGGAGAAGCGGGGCCGTTTCCAGGCCCTGCCCCTCTCCTTTTTTCACGGCAAGTGGGGACTCCATCTGGTGGTCCTCTACCTCGTCTACGGAGACCTCCGCATCCCTTGGGCCTACCGCCTCTGGCGGGGCAAGGGGGAGAAGGCCCCCTCCCGCCTGGCCCCTAAGCCTCCTGGCCTCTCTGCCCCCCTGGATGCGCCGGGCCTTCCGGATACGGGTGGCCGCGGATGCGGCCTTTGGCACCACCCGGTTCCTTTTCGGGGTGAAGCGGTTGGGTTTTGAAGCGGTGGTGGGGATGCGGCGGGACCGGAGGCTGCGGGGAGGGGGGAGGCTTGGGAACCTCAGGCGGCAGGGGAGCCGGGTCTACCTTTGGGGGCTTTCCTTCCCGGTCTGGGTGGCCTGGTACCGCTACCCCCTGCCCCAAGGGGGCTGGGAGTGGCGGTACGTGGTGGCCACCTTTCCCGCCACGCCCCGGACGGCGCTCACTTGGGGAAAGAGGCGGTTTGCCATAGAGCACTTCTTCCGCGCCGCGAAAAGCGAGTTCTCCCTGGGGCAGTTTGGGCAGCGGACGGCTTTGGGGGTGCACCGTTTTCTGGTGCTTTCCCTTCTGGCCTACCTGTTGGCCCACTGGGTGGGCATGGAGGGGGAAGGAAGCTGGCGGGAGGCCAGGGAGCGGGCGGCGCGGGTTCTCTTGCCTGAGCTCGTGGTGCAGCTCGCCCTGCGGGAGCTCTATGCCCTGGGTCTCTGGCCGCCGGGGGGAGGGGGTGAAGGTTTATGCGGGATATGCGGGAGGTGCAAGTTTTGAGCTTACCTTCTTTGGATAGAAAGCACACGTTACCTTTCCTCAGCTTTAAAACACACCAAAGGACTGAAAAGGAGGTTTAACGAATCCTTAACCAATTCCAATTCAAAACGAAATACAGACCACTGGGGTTATCCCGTGAAGTACGTTATGCCTAGCTCCGGATCAAGGTCCACCCGAATCCTTCCAAAATCCCGCCCCACCTCTAGAGGTCTAAGGTTTCTTAAGAGCCCACTCTTTCGCCAGGCCGGGGGCGGCTCTTCCTTGAGGAGAATCTGAGGAATGGGTGTACGTGAAAGGCGGACAGCTCGACCCCAAAGGGCCAGGGCTTCCTCTTTGGTAAGGTCACCCTTTAGCTTAATCCTGCACTTCCCTTGCGGGTCCATGAACCACCCTTCCCCTATCCGGTAGAGAGGAACCACAGGTACGCTAGGATCTCCCAAGCGGGTAAGAAAGCGTTGGGTGCGCTCGTCCTCTGCCTCGTCGTCCAAGCGAAACTCCGCCGCCAAGGCCGCTGTGTCTGTCTGAGAGAAGAGCATCTCCAAATCAGAGAGGGCCAAGTTCTCGGCGATCTTAGCCTCCTGCGCCCACCGCTCCATAAGTGCAGCGAAACTCTCTTCTGCACGTTTTCTGAGCTCTACAGGGAAAACATCAGGCGTGCGCTCGTAAACCTCCTCCAGGAGGACCTCGAGACCCTGGGGCACCGCAAGGGCTTTCCGTTCTTGTAGGGAAAGCCACGTGGAGAGCAGCACGTAGTCCTCGTACACCCGGTTCCAATGGAGATCACGGCCAAACTCCGGTCCCTGGTCTATCCCGCCCACCATCAATACTGGTTCTGGGTGGTTTTCAGGTCTGGCCCTTTCATGCCGCCAGAGCCGCCCTGCCCGCTGGAAGAGGAGGTCCATGGGAGCAAGGTCCGTATAGAGGAGGTCAAAATCCAGGTCTAGGCTCTGCTCCGCTACCTGGGTGGCTACCAGTACAGCTTTTTGGGGCCTTGGCCCGTGCTTGCCGAAGAGGGCTAAGGCAATCCCTTCTCTCAAAGCTCGCTCCTCAGCGGGAAAGCGGGCGTGGAGGAGGAAAATCAGGGTGCCGTCCTGGAGGCGCTTGCCCACCACATAGTGCCCCTTCTCCTCTCGAGCTTTCCGTAACTCCGGCCAGGGCCCTTTGTCCAAGCCTTTCCCAAGGAGGTCTAGAATTTCGGCCAGGGTGAGGCGTTCCCCTTCTCCCAAGGCCCGGTAAAGCGCCTGGGCCCTGTCCACAGTGTTCACGATGGCGCCCACAACACCAGGGAGCTTTTCCCGTAGAGTGTCCGACAGGACGGACACATCTATAGGCGCAGACTCCAGGTGGACGCTCTTCTGAAGCGTTAGGGAGAGGCTCTTTGCTCCTAAAAGCCCTTTCCCGAATGCAGCCACTCGAGGGTAGGGCGGGAGTGCTTCTCGAGTGGCACCCCAGGCGGAGAGGAGTTCTTCTCGTTTCCTCCTGGGCAGGGTAGCGGTCATGAGGACTACGCTGGAACCTAGCGCCCGGAGCCAGCGGAGAAGAGCTTTTAAAAGGCCGGAAGTGTAGGTGTCGTAGGCGTGAACCTCGTCCAGGATCACCACCCGGTTCATGAGGCCCCAAAGGCGGATGAAGTGGTGCTTCACTTTGAGCACGCCTAAAAGGGCCTGGTCCAGGGTGCCCACTCCGTGGGGAGAAAGCATGGCTCGCTTCTTGGCAGAGAACCAGCTTGAGGCAACTACAGCCGCCTTTTCCGCCTCCTGAAAGTATTTCTCGGGTAAGGAATCCGCTTCGTATACTTGAGTAGGGCGGGCTTTCTCCAGAAGTGCCTCGTACTGGGGGTTCAGCACCGCTGCGCCGTGCTGGAGTTGGAGGTCCAGGAGGATACCGTCTTTGAACTTCTCCAGGAACTCCTTCACCCGGAGGAAGAAGCCGTTGGCCGTAGCCTGAGTGGGAAGGGCCACGTAGAGGCCTCGGTGCCCCACCTTCCCCTGTAAGAGGTGGTAGGCGTAGAGGGCAGCTTCCGTCTTACCCAACCCCATAGGGGCCTCTACCAGGAGGAGAACAGGGGTTTGGGCTTCTTGTAAAAGATCGGCGGTAGTTTCCTGAAGCACGTTAGGCGGGAAGGGGAAAAGCGCCTGGAAAGGTTTTTCTGGAAGGGGTTCCCTGGAAGTCCATCCAATGCGGTTCAGGGCCTTGTGGGCTAGGCTCAAAGCCTCTTCCCAGTAGCTGGTATCCAGGGGATGACGTCCGTAGGGGAAGAAATTAGGATCAGAGGCGATCCAGTCGGCAAAAGAAGTAAGGGCCATGACGCGAAGAACAGCCTCGGGCGGAGCCTCCCTCGCTTGCGGCGCTCTCACCTCCACGGCCTCCCACAAGCGCTCCACCAAAAAGGCCCGTGCCTCATGCCAAAGAGGGGTTTCGAGGCATAGGTGGAGGCCGGCTTTCTTCTTCTCTGCCTCTTGCGCTGGAAACCCATGGTGGGCTCCAAGAGCCCAGGACAAGCGCCTCGCCATCCTTCGTGGAAGACCTTTTGCCTTCAAGAACTCGTAACTTAGTACCTCTGTAAAGACCCCGTGAGCTACCCAAAACTCCTTCTGCCCTACCCGCTCCTCATCCCAGGAAAACCCCGCTTCCTTCACCTGCTCGGCACCTTCAGGCCAGGCTGCCTGGAAGACCGGGCTCGCTTTACCTAGGTCGTGAAGGCCAACCAAAAAGGCCACAAAGCGCAGCGCCTCCTCTTCTGGTAAACCCCAATCCCTGGCATAAAGCTTGCGGGTCCGCCCCGGTTCCCGCTTAAGAATAGCGAGGGCTACCGCCGCTGCATCCAGCATATGAGCGAGGAGAGGATGCGGGGGCTCGCCACTCTTGGCCCAAAGGGTGAGGGCGGCTTCCTTCAGTTGCATACTTTCACCCTAGCCTTGCTTCCCGACAGGTTCTGACGCTTTTGCTAGCACCTGCCGAGCTTCTTCCAACCAAAGCGCTCTCAGCTCGGGAGGGGAAAGTACCTCTACTCTTGGACCAAAACTCTGCACCCAAGCCAAAACCTCCCAAGGCACCCCTCCCTTGAACGGAGCGGCTAAGATCCGGGCCTGAAGGCTTCCATCAGGGAACTTTTCCTCCACCTCAAGCCCCGGATACTCTCCCTCCAACACCCTCCAAGCCGCCTCGGGAGCAAAGCGCAGGCACACCTCTACCGCTTTTTCCTTTACCCCCACCACGCCCCATGCCTGGTGAAGGTACTCGTTCGGGTCAAAGTCCCCTGGAATCTCATAGGTCTCCTCTAGCAGTCGAGTGTTGCGCATGCGGGAAAGCTTGAAGGTGAGCACCTTCTTGTGGTAGCTCCGCTCGTAACCGATGGCGTAAAGGCTTAGGTTGGTGCGATTCGCTTCCAAGAAATAGACCAGAAGTTCCTTGGGTCGCCAGTTCTTGGATCCCCCGGAACGGTACTCAAACGCCAGCACCCGTTTTTCCAGAAGGGCTCGAGCCACCATTTCCAAGGTGCGGCTATCCCCCCTCCGGCTCTCCAGGCCTTCGGTGCTGCGCAGGAGGAGGGTGCGCAGGGGCTCGGGGAGGGTACGAGCTAGCTTTTCCAAAGCGCTTTTGTATTGGCGAGTAGGGGCTTGATGGTAGATTAATCGTCCTGCAGCGAAAAGCGCTAAGGCCTCCACGGGTTGCAACGCTGACGGGCGGTCTTTCACGCGATAAAGTCCCCGCCCCACCCGCTCTACTTCATGCCCCAAGGTGGCAAGAGCCATGAGGTCCCGCTCTACTGTTCGTTCGCTCACTCCGTAACGGCGGGCTAGGTCGGAGACTCGCATAGGCCTCAGCTTTAAAGCTTCCAGCATACTCATAAGCCTCTGGGTTTTAGTAACTTGGGGCATATTTTCAGGGTACCTCCTACTCCAAAGTGCGAGAAGGTCAAACCCGCGAAAAATCGAGGGAAGTGTTGAAGGAGTGGCTTAGGGTCACTCATTCAACCCCAGCCCTCAACACGCCCTGAACCCACGCTGTTTTCAGTCGGGTGCAGTAGGCTGGTAAGCGGTATGGAAGCGCTCCTCGGCGCCTTGCTAATCTTCGCCCTGCGCGTCACCGACGTCACCATCGGTACCCTCCGCCTCCTCTACATGGTGCGCGGGGCGCGGACTGTCGCGGCCGGGCTGGGGTTTCTCGAGTCCTTGATCTGGATCACGGCCACCACGCAGGTCTTCCGGCACTTGGACAACCTCTGGAACCTCTTCGGGTACGCCCTGGGGTTCGCTGCGGGGATCGCGTTTGGGATCACGGTGGAGGGCTGGATCGCCGCGGGGTACATCCTGGTGCGCATCATCCATAAGGAGGCTCCCCACGAGCTTGTGCGCGCTTTGCGGGAGCAGAAGTTCGGGGTGACCCTGGTGCGCGGCGAGGGGCGGGATGGCGCGGTCTGGATCCTGTTCGTGGTGGCACCACGCCGCCGGGGACAGGTGCTACTGGAGGCGGTCCAGACCCTTGCCCCTCAGGCCTTCGTCACAATCGAGTCAGTGACGCAAGCGATTGGCGGGTACCTGCCGCGCTTGGCTCCAGCACACACCGTGCGCAAGTGAGTATGATGGGCGGGGTGAGGTCATGAAGCCCTTTGTGATCGGCATTGCGGGCGGTACCGGGAGCGGCAAAACAACCGTGACCGAGCGGGTCATCGAAACCGTGGGGCGGGATCGTGTCGCCCTGGTGCCCATGGACAACTACTACAAGGACCAGTCCCACCTTCCCTTCGAGGAACGCACGCGCATCAACTACGACCACCCTGCGGCCTTCGACACCGGGCTTCTCCTCGAGCACCTCGAGGCCCTGATGAACGGCGTGCCGATCGAGATGCCGTTGTACTCGTTCACGGAGCACGTGCGGCTTTTGGAGACCGCTACGGTCGCCCCGGCACCCGTGGTGGTCATCGAGGGCATCCTGGCCCTGTACGACGAGCACCTGCGGCGCTTGATGGACCTCAAGGTCTTCGTGGACGCGGACCCGGACGTGCGGTTCATCCGGCGGCTCGAGCGCGACATCCGGGAGCGGGGCCGTACCCTGGAGTCCGTGATTCGGCAGTACCTGGAGTTCGTGCGGCCCATGCACCTTTCCTTCGTGGAGCCCACCAAGCGGTACGCGGACGTGATCATTCCGCGCGGGGGGCACAACCAGCCCGCCCTCGAGATGCTGGTGAGCCGCATCCGGACCTTGATCGAGGTATAGCCCCTCCCCCCTCGGAGGTGCACTCCGGTGAGACGCTGGCTGAACCTGATCCTGTTTTTGTCCCTCATTCCGAGCCTGCTGAGCCTCGCGCCCCGCCTCGAGGCCGAACGCCCTGGCCCGGTCGTGCTGATGCTAGACGGCAACGCGGCCCTGGAGGAAGCAGCCCGGCGTGGCGTCTCCTTGCCGGACCTGCTCGCTGAATACCGGAAGCTGGGCGTGCGGGGTGTGGGGGTTTATGAAAGTACCGTTGCCGATCTGGTCCGCGCAGGGCGGGTGTTATACCAGCCGGGCGCGACCCTGCGGTTGTTGTTTCCCGAGGCGGGGTTTGATCCCGGGTGGTACTACGCAACGGGGGACGAGGCCGTGCTTTCCCGGCTACGCACCGCTTGGCGGCTCCCGCAGCACCGCGTCTACTGGGAAGGACGGGTCTGGCTGGGGTTCCCCGTCAATGTGGAGAAGTTCCCTGTAGGGCCGCCGGATGAGCTGCTCGAGCTCTACCGTCAGGGGTATTACATCGGGTACCGCCCCATCAACCACCCGGACCGCGCCTACCCGGTTGCGTTCCCTGAGGGCGTTTCCATCGTGATCTTTGCCGGTACCGAGGCGCTGGGCTACCCGGATCATCTTCAGGAGGTTGCCCGGGGATTGCCTGTTCCCGTCGCGTTTATTGAAGGGGCGCGCCAGGCTGGGTTCGACGCGATCGCTGCGCGTGTGCCTGTGTTGCGCCTCTTCAGTCTGCAGGCGGAGTGGCAGCTCAAGCTGGCTCCGGAGGTCGCGGCGGACAAGTATCTTCTCGCGGCCCGTGAGCGCGGACACCAGATCCTGTACTTCCGGCCTTACCCTACCCCGGAGCGCACCGAACGCTTCCTCCGGCGCATCACCGAGGGCCTCGAGGCCTCCGGCATTCCCTTGGGGGAGCCGCGGGTGCGGGAGTTCACCCCGTCCCCGCTGCGGTACGCGGCCTGGGCGGGGGTCGCGGCGGGGCTTGGGCTGCTCGCCCTGGGGTACCCCCAGCCCCTGGGCGCGCTGCTAGCGCTCGGGCTGGTCGGGGGAGCGTGGGCGTACGCCGGGGCTTATGCCGGGCCGCTACTCGCCGCGCTGGTGTTTCCGGTGCTGGGGTTCGTGAGCGGAGCACGCGGGTTTGCTATGTGGGGGGCCGCGACCGGGTACGCCCTCGCGGGGGCCGTCCTTCTCTCCGCGCTTGGCAGCCAGCCAGAAACGGTCCTGGGCCTCATTCCCTTCAAGGGCGTTTCCCTCACGCTGCTCGTGCCGCCCGTGCTCGTCGCGTTTTCCTTCCTGCCCAAGCGGCCCGTCCCGCAAAGCCTAGCCGCGCTCTGGAACCATCCCGTGCGCCTGGGGGAGGTCGCCCTGGCCCTCGCGGCCCTCGCGGCGCTGGCCTTGGTCTTCCTCCGTCGCGGGAACGACGCACCGATCGTGCTGGACCTCGAGCTTCAGCTGCGCGCGTGGCTTTCGGACTGGATGGTGCGTCCGCGCTTTAAGGAGTTGTTGGGGCACGGTATGGCGGTCGTCGCGTGGGGCGCGGCCTGGCCGGCCTGGGTGCGTAACGGCATGCTCTTGTTCGTCGCGATCGGGGAGGCTTCGATCCTCAACACGTTCTCGCACTACCACACGCCGCTTGGGGTATCGTTAGCCCGCACCTTGAACGGGATGGTGGCGGGGCTTATGCTGGGGGCAGCTGCGCTCATCATTATCCGGGGGATTCGGCGATGGTGGTCGGCCTGAGCGGCTACTACGGGTATCGTAACGCCGGGGATGAAGCGATTCTGGAAGCGATCATCCGCGAGCTCAAGGCTCGAGGCCACGACCCCCTGGTGTTCTCCGCGCGTCCGGAGGAGACCGCGGCGCGCTACCGCGTCCGGGCCGCGTCCCGCACCAACCCCTTCGCCGTGTGGCACGCGATCCGGACGGTAGACCTGCTCCTTTCGGGTGGGGGTGGGCTCCTCCAGGACCGCACTTCGGCGCGCAGCCTGGGGTACTACCTCGCCGTGATTCGCCTCGCTCGGGCGCACGGCAAGCCCGTTTGGGTGTTCAACCAGTCCCTCGGCCCCCTCTCGTCGCGCGGGGAGGCCTGGGTGCGCCGCGCGTTGCGGGACGTTCCCTTGATCCTGCGCGACAAAGCCTCGTTCCAGTACGCCCGCGCCCTTGGCCTGAACGCCCACCTCGGCGCGGATCCGGCGCTGCTTCTCGAGCCGCCTCCCGCGCACCGTGAGGAGCGCCTGGTCGTTGTGGTGCCGCGCGGGAAGCTCCCGGAGGCCAACCGCACGCTGCTTCAGGCCGCGCAACAGCTACAATCCCTGGGGTACGAGGTGGCCGCCGTCGCCTTGCAACCGCACCACGACGACGACGCCATCGCTCTGTTCGAGGGCTTCACCCGGGAAATCGCCTGGGATCCCCGCCGGGCCCGGTACCTGTTCGCGCAGGCCGGGTACGTGCTCTCCATTCGGTTACACGGCCTGATCCTCGCCGCCGCGAGCGGCACCCCGTACGCCGGTCTGAGTTACGACCCCAAGGTGCAGGCCTTTTGTGAAGAAACCGGCGCGCCGTACTGGTCCCTTCCCGGGAACGCGAACGCCTTGGTGCGTTGTGTGGAGGAACACCGCGAACCCACCTGGTCCTGGGTGCACGCTATGAAGGAACGCGCAGCCTCGAGCTTCGATGCGGTGCTGGGCTCGAGGATCAGGACATCAAACGGTTCCTGAGCGAAAGCGCGTACTCCGCAAGGTGCCCTAACGCGTCCGCGACCGTCTCTCGCAGCAGGTACTCTCCCGGTGCGAGCCGCCTGAGGAGCAAGAACGGTGGTCCCGCCAGCACCTCGAGGATGGCGGCAACCGTTTCCCGATCGATGCCGCTCTCCCCGAGGTTCTCCATGAGGTCCTCGAGCAGGAAGACCTGCTGCGCGGGGTAGTCCGTGAGTGCGATCAACACCGTGGAGAAGGCGGCGCGTTCCCCCACCCAGCGGTCGATCTCGTGGGCCAACGCCTCGACGGCGTCCAGGTCGACCCGCCCCTGCTTCAGTAAGCGCTCGAGTTCAACTGGCCCTACGGGGAAGAGGCTCCGCAGCCGCGCGAGGTGCGTCAGGGCCTCCGGGGTGACCAAGGCGAGCCGCAGTTCGCGGAGCTCGGCCTTGACGGCTTCCTTCTCCGACTCGGTGACGACCACGGCGGCGTACGCCACCCGCCCCTCCCGGCGCGCGGCCAGGAGGTCCTTGAGGTCCACCTCGCCGTAACGCCCCAGGGCCACGGCGTACCCGCGCCGTCCCAGGTGGGCGCGGTAGATGGGCGCTCGCTGGTCCTGAACGCGCTGGAATCCCAGCGTCTCGAGGGCTTGCACGTACGCTGGGGACGGTTCGCTGCCCTCTTGGGGGTACAGGACGGTCTTGGGGTACGGAGTAACCCGCACCCGTTTCGGGGCTGGTTTTCCTGCGGGTTGCGCCTCCACCTCGACCGGTTCCCGCACCGGTTCTGCTTTGGCCGCGACCGCAGGGCGGGGTTTAGGCTGCCGGGCTGTCGCCGCCTCCAGGGCGATGCTGCCGTCCTCCTGAAGCGTCAGCCAGATGATGTCGTTGATACCCAAGCGGCGCTTTTGGTAGTACGGCGCGAGTCCTTCGACCCGCCCGTCCGCCCGGTTGACCCAGCACTCCCACACCTCACCGTCCTCGTCCACGAAGCGAGCGCGTTCCACGCCCTCCAGCATCTCGCGCAAGGTCCGGGTGAGGCTCATGGTGCCGGTGTGCAAGCATGCGCTGGTTAACACGTACCGTCCCCGCATTAGACCTCCCCCAAAGCCCGAGCCTTTCCGGCCGTCAGCATGTAATACAGTTCGTAGGCCACGGCGAGCGTGGCCTCCGCATCCTCGAACGCGCGATGCCGGCTCCGTTTTGGAACCTCGAACACCTCGATAAGGTGGTCTAAACTCCTGCGTCTCATTCCCGGCAACGCCCTCCGCGCCCACTGCACTGTGTCAATAACTTCGTTTCGTATTGTAACACTCAGCTTAGCAAACCGCGGGCGCAAAAACCCCAGATCAAACGGAGCGTTCTGAATCACCAGCGTCGCGCCTTCCAGGAGCGGCACGACCTCCTCGAGCACCGTGTACACGTCCGGCTGATCCCGCACGTCCCCCGAACGAATCCCTGTAAGGCGCGTGATTCTCGGCGGTATGGGCCGGCCGGGGTTGACGAGGCGGCTGTACTCGAGGCGGCGCGCGCCTTCCACGCGGATCAAGGCTACCTCGATGATCTCGTCGCGTTCCGGGCTTAGTCCCGTGGTCTCGAGGTCCAGCACGACCACGGGTTCTCCCGGCGGTGGGAAGGCGTACCGCCACTCCCAAAGCCCTACCCTTCCGCCCTCCTGCCAGAACCGGCCGTCCAGCACCTCGCGTAAAAAGCGTTCCGACGAGGGGACGCGCCGCGCCGCGAGGAGGTGCGCGGCCAGTACCTCGGGGGAGGCGGGTTGTTTCGCTTCCCGCAGCAGGCGTACCAAACGGCTCGCCAGGCGGTAGGGGGCCGGGATCATCGAAGTCTCCGCTAAGCGACGGGCGCCACCTGAAGGTACGCTGCGTCCGTGGCGCGTTCGAAGGCCATGGACAAGGTGAAGAGCCGCTCGTCCTCGAGGGCGCGCCCGATGAGCTGCACCGCGACGGGGAGGCCGTCCTCATTCCCCGCGGGCAGGCTCAGCCCCGGGAGTCCGGCCAGGTTCACCGCTACGGTGTTCGTATCGGAAAGGTACATCGCGAGCGGGTCCTGGGTCTTCTCCCCGAGCTTGAAGGCCGGGGTGGGGCTCGTGGGGGTGAGCAGGACGTCCGCCTGCGCAAAGGCCGCTTCGAAGTCCTGGTAGATCCGCCGGCGTGCCTTGAGGGCCTTACCGTAGTAGGCGTCGTAGTACCCCGAGGAGAGGGCGAAGGTACCCATCAAGACGCGGCGACGCACCTCGGGGCCGAATCCCTCGGCGCGCGAGCGCATCATCACCTCCACGAGGTCCTCCCCCTCGCTCCGGTAGGAGAACAGGGTGCCGTCGTAGCGCGCGAGGTTGGAGGACGCCTCCGAGGTCGCGACCAAGTAGTACGCGGCGAGGGCGTACTCCAGGCTGGGCAGGCTCACCTCCACGAACCGCACCCCAAGCCCCTCCATCACCGTGCGGAATCGCTCGACGGCCTCCAGAACCCCCGGGGTGTTGCCCGCCTCGAGGGCCTCCTTGACCATCCCGATGGTCAGGCCCTCCACCCGTGCTTCGAGCGCCTCCACGAACCGCGGCGGGACCTCGAGGCTCGTCGCGTCCCGCGGGTCCGGCCCGGCGATGACGTCCATCAAAAGGGCCAGATCCCGCGTGGAGCGCGCGAAGGGGCCGATCTGGTCGAGGCTCGAGGCGAAGGCCACCAGCCCGTACCGGGAGACGCGACCGTAGGTGGGCTTGAAGCCCAGCACGCCCGTGAAGGCCGCGGGCTGGCGGACCGACCCGCCCGTGTCCGAACCGAGCGCGACCGGTGCGAGGTCCGCGGCGACGGCGGCGGCGGACCCGCCGGAGGAGCCGCCGGGCACCCGCTCGAGGTCCCAGGGGTTCCGGGTGGCCCCGAAGTGGGAGTACTCGCACGAGGAGCCCATGGCGAACTCGTCCAGGTTGGTCTTCCCTAGGATCACCGCCCCAGCCTCGCGGAGGCGTTGGATCACGGTGGCGTCGTAGGGGGGCACGAAACGCTCGAGGCTTTTCGAGGCGCAGGTGGTGCGGAGGCCGCGCGTTACGATGTTGTCCTTTACCGCGACCGGCACGCCCGCCAGGGGCAACGCCTCCCCTTGGCGCATCCGTTCGGCGACCGCTTCCGCTTCGCTCAGCGCCTCGGGATTGATCGTGATGTAGGCGTTCAGCTTGGGGTTCAGGTCGGTGACGCGCTCCAGGTAGCGCCGGGTGACCTCCACGGGGCTCATCTCGCCCGCGCGAACCCGGCGAACGATCTCATGCGCATGCATACTGTGGCTCATGATACCGCACCAGCCCCGCCCTCCCGAAACGCCCTCTGTGCTTAAGGGGCTGTTCGGTCCTTTTTCTTCGGGTCGCTACGGCGAGGCTTCCGTCAGTTCGGGGAAGCGCACCCCTTCCCACACGTCGATGAAGGCGCAACCCTTGTGCAGTTTGGCGGCGTGCGGCACGCCGGCGGGGATGTGGTAGCTGTCCCCTTTGCGGAGCACGTGGTGTACCCCGCCGATGGTTAACTCGACCACGCCCTCCACCACGATCCCCCACTGGCCTTCGTGTGCGTGCTCGGGGACCTCGATCTCCTCGGTGCACTCGAAGAACCCCACCTGGCCGCCCTTGCCCGAGATCACCGCGGCCTTGAGGCCCGGCCAGGCGTCCACGCGGTGAAACCCCTTGAACCACTCGGGAAACCCCATACGCACCTCCGGTGCCCCCAGTATAGCGCTCGAGCCGGGCGCCGGGGGGTGGGTCAGGAGCGTTTCTACGCGTTTCAGCATGTAAATTTACTTGATGCGAAAGCTAAAACAATATCCGCTATTGCGAACAGAAGGCACGGCCTGCACCGACTATTGGGTCCTGGTCGCCCTTACCGGGCCGCTCTCCAAGATCACAGCCGCGTCAACCGCAGCACCTCCTCCAGCCGCGCGGTCGACCCCGTCTTCGCAGATCCTCACCCCTCAGCCCGCATGAAAGCGCGGTTCTCGCCGTAATCCTCGAGGCCGCGCCGCCCCCGCGCGGGCTACTGTAGGGAGAGCGTGTTGATGATCTGGAAGAGCGGCAAAAACATCCCCGCTACGATCAAGGCCACGATCACGCCCAGGAAGATGATCATGACCGGTTCGATCGCCGCGGTCAGGCTCGCGATGGCCTCCTCCACCTCGCGCTCGTAGAAATCCCCGATCTTCTGGAGCATACTATCCAGTGCGCCGGTCTCCTCCCCGATCGCGACCATGGAGGCCACCATCGGCGGGAAGACCGCCGGGTACTGGAGGAAGGTAGCGTGAATCGGCTCACCCACCTGGATCGCTTCCTTCGTCTCCTCCAGGATATCCTCCACCACGGCGTTCCCAGCCGTTCCCCGCGTGATCTCCATCGCCTCGACCACGTTCACGCCGCTGGAGATCAGAAGCCCGAAGGTACGCGCGAACCGGGCCAGGGCGCTGCGTTTGTTCAGGCTGCCGAACACCGGCATCCGCAGCTTGATCCGGTCCACGACGCGCCGCCCGCGTTCCGTCCGGTAGTACATCCGGTACAAGGGGTACCCTACCGCCACAAGCAGCACGAACACCCAGGTGTACGCGCGCAACAGGTCCGACACCGCAATCAAAAAACGCGTCAGGACCGGGAGCTCCGACCCCAGGTCCGTCAGGATCTGCGCGAACTGCGGCACGATCCCCGCCAGCAAAAAGTACGTCACCCCGATCGCGAAGACCAAGACGATCGCCGGGTAGGTCATCGCGGATCGGATCTTGCCGCGCAGCTCGAGCTCCTTCTCCAGAAAGGTAGCGAGGCGCTCCAGGACCAAATCCAAGGTGCCCGAGGTCTCCCCGGCGCGCACCAGGTTGATGTAGAGCCGGGTAAAGGCGCTGTGCTTCTTCAACGCGTCGCTAAACGGCTCGCCCCCCTCTACATCCGTGCGGATCTCCTTCAGGATCCCCTTGAACTTCTTGTTCTCGGCCTGCCGCTCCAGGATCGCCAGCGCCTGCACGATCGGCAGACCCGCGGAGAGCATCGTGGCGAGCTGCCGGCTAAAGATCGCCACGTCCTTGAGGCTCGGGCCGCGCTCGAGACCGGGGATCTTCACCTCGGCCTGCAAGCCCCGGCCGGGCTCCTTGAGTTCCGCGATGAAGTACCCCTTTTCCCGCAGGATGCGAGCCGCCTCGCGGATGTTCTCCGCCTCGATGGTAGCGCTCAGGACCCTGCCCTGGCGGTCGCGCGCCTTGTACTGGTACACCGGCATCTTGCGGTTAGTATAACCTACACTTAGGCATGAACCGCGAAGCTGTAACGACCCTCCAGGTGCTGCGCAACGGCGGTGTCGTCGCCTTCCCCACCGACACCGTGTGGGGCCTGCTCGCCCGGATGGAGGACGAGGCCGCCTGCCGACGCATCTACCGGATCAAGGGCCGCGCCGCGGAGAAACCCCTCCAGGTCCTCGTCTCCAGCGTGGAAGCCGCCCTCGAGCTCGCGGAGCTCGGCCCTCACGAGCCCGTTTTCCTCGAGCTCGCTCGCGAGTTCTGGCCGGGCCCCCTCACGATCGTGGTGCCCGGCCAGGCCATCCCCCCTTGGATCAGCCCGGATGGTACGGTCGGCCTCCGGATGCCGGCGCACGACGAGCTCCTCGAGATCCTCGCGGGCGTGGGGGGGCACGCCGCGGCCACCAGCCTCAACCAAAGCGGCGCACCCCCGGCCCGCTCGTACGAGGAAGCCCTCACCTTCGCGCCCCTCGTGGACCGCGTCCACCCGGGCGATACCCCGGCCGGGGTGGCCTCGAGCGTGGTGGACCTCGTCCGCGGTCAGGTGCTGCGTGAGGGCGGGGTGCCGGCCTCCGCTCTCAAGCCCCACCTCCGGAGGCCGGAATGAAGGAACTCGAAGGCCCGTTGCTCGCGGTGCTCTTCGCCGCTGGCCGTCCCGTCAGCCTGGAGGAGCTGCATAAGGGACTCGGCCTTCCGGAGGATACGCTGCTGCGCGCTCTCCAAGCCCTGGAGGACCGGCTCGCCTCCGGCACGCTTGGGGTGGCCCTCGAACGCGTGGCGGGCGGGTGGCGGCTCGTGGTGCACCCTACGCACCTCGATCCGGTGCGGGCGGTGTTGCGGCCGCGCGTGCCGCAGCTCTCCAAGGCGGCGCTCGAGGTGCTCGCGATCGTCGCGTACCACCAGCCCATCACCCGGGCGGAGATCGAGGCCATGCGGGGCAAGAGCGCGGAAGGGGTGCTCGAGGGGCTTGTGGAGCGCGACCTCGTCCGGGTCGTGGGGGAAAAACCCGCGGTCGGCCGCCCCAAGCTGTACGGGACCACGGAGCGGTTCCTCGAGGTCTTCGGACTAGAGAGCCTGGAGGACCTGCCGCCCATCGAGGAGGAGCCCGTCCTGCTGCTTCGGGACTGACCCTAATCCTGGAAGTGCGCGTACCCCCGACGCGCCAGAACCTCCCCCCGGTACCAAACGCCCATCTCCCGCACCACCCGCCCCACGCAATGGTGCGGGACGCCAGCGGCTCGCAGCGCGCGCTCAACCGCGGCCTCTCCGCCAGGCTTCACGACGAGCACGACCTCGTACTCCTCCCCCCCATACAGCACGAGCTCGTGCGCGTCCACCCCAGCCTCGGTGGCGTACGCGCGCACCTCGGGGAAAACGGGGAGGGCCTCGAGGTGAATCCCCACGCCCAGCGCCTCGGCAAGCTGCCACAGGGTCTCGGCCAGGCCGTCCGAGGAGTCCGCGCTGCCGGACAGGGCGTCGCGCACCGCGCCCAGGGCCAGGACCTCGAGCCGCGCCTTGGGCCAGTGGCCCGCCCGGCGGATCGCGGGGTACGCGTCCAGCGGAATCCCGTGGTAGTGCGCGTGGATCGCGGCACCGCTCAGGCCCCACCGGTCCCCGAGCAGGTACACGCCGTCCCCGGGCTCCGCGGCGCGCGGCAGGACCGCCCTCGCCACCCCGACGCCGCTCGCGTATATGGCGAGCTCGCCCCCCGCGTTGGTGTCCCCGCCCAGCAGCGCCGCTCCGTACGCCGCCGCGGCGCGCGCCGCGCCTCGCGTCAGGCCCACCAGGGTCTCCACCCGGGCCTCCCCTGGGGCTGCGAGGGCTAGGGTGAACCCCAGGGGCCGCGCCAGCTTCGCCACGAGGTCCGAGGCGACCGCGGTGACCGCGCGCCACCCCACGGCCTCGGGGCTCATGCCCTGAAGGGCCACCTGCCGGTAGGCGAACCCGTCGGTCTTGAGGAGGAGGTGCCCCCCGCCCCACGGCACCGCGCCCGCGTCGTCCCCTGGGGGTAAGGTCGCGTTCGGCGGGTACCCGATGCGCGCTAGTTGCTTCACGAGCGCCCGCTCGCCGAGCTCATCCACCCGCATGAGCCCATGCTATCAAGTGGTACAATTTGCTGCGATGCGTGTTCGTGTCGACCTGCTGCCCAAAGGTCAGTACAACGATCTGGTCATCCTGGTGGACGTCCTGCGTGCCACGACCTCCATCTCGATCCTGCTCGCGCGCGGCGCGCGTGAGGTCTGGGTCTCCCCTAGCCTACGCGCGATCCGCGCTTGCGCGCAGGAAGGCGATCTCCTCCTGGGCGAACGCGAAGGCATCCCCCCGGAAGGCTTTCACTACGGCACCTCCCCCGCCGAGCTCGTGAAGCTCGAGGTGGAGGGGCGCAGGATCTATTACTCGAGCGACAACCTGCCGTGGGCCCTCGAGCAAATCACGGGGTACAAGCACCTGCTGCTGGGCGCGTTCCGCAACGCGCGGGCGGTCCTGGAGGCCGCGCACGCCCTCGCAAAGGAGGAGATCGCCCTGGTTGGGGCGGGGTTTGAGCGGGCCGAAGGACTGGACGACACGCTGGTCGCGGGGTTCCTCGCCAAGAAACTGATCCGCACGTACGGCGAGGACCGCGTCCAACTCGCGGACGCCGCCCGGATGAGCATCGCGCTGCTCAAGGCCTTCCCCGACCCTCAGGAAGCCCTGTGGCAGTCCGGGGCCGGCCAGTTCCTCGCGCGGCTCGGGTACACGGAGGACCTGGCCTACGCCAGCCTGATCAGCCAGGACCCCGTGGTGCCCCTCCTCTCCGAACGCATCGAGCACGAGGGACGCCCCCTGTACCGCTTCACCCCATGGAGCGGCTCGAACTCCTAGGCCTGCCCCTCGATCCGATCTCGATGCGGGAAGCTCTCGAGCGCATCCAGGGCTTCCTCGCCGAGCCGGGCACGCGCCAGGTCGTCACGCTCAACCCCGAGATCACGGTCCGGGCCCAGCGCGACCCCGCGCTCGCCCGGGCCATCCGCGAGGCGGAGCTCGTCACCCCGGACGGGGTCGGTGTGCTTTGGGCCGCCCGGACGCTGTGCGGCGCGCGCCTTTCCGAGCGCGTGACCGGCGTGGACCTCACCCTCGAGCTCTTCCGCCGCCTCGGCCCTAAGCTGCGGGTCTTCTTCCTCGGGGGGCGGCCCGGCGTGGCCGAGCGGGCCGCGGCGCGTGCCCAGGCCGAGTGGGGCGTGCGGGTCGCGGGCAGCCACCACGGGTTCTTCCAGGACGAAGCGGCGGTCGTGGGGCAAATCCGCGAGGCTCAGGCCGACCTGCTCCTCGCTGGCCTCGGAGAGCGGCAGGAGGTCTTCCTTCACCGGCACAAGCCCCACCTCGGGGTGCGGGTCGCGATCGGTGTGGGCGGCACGCTCGACGTCCTCGCCGGCGAAGCCCGGCGCGCCCCGGAGTGGACGCACCGGCTGGGGGTGGAGTGGCTCTGGCGCGTGGGGCTTGACCCCAAGCGCTGGCCGCGCGCGGGACGGTTAGCTCGCTTTGTGGGCCTGGTGTGGCGCGCGCGCTTCTTTCACTAGCACGTACGCGTACCCGTCGGCCAGGGCCTTGAGGGAGGCCTCGAGGATGTTCACGCTGGCGCCGACCGTTCCCCAGCGGTCTTTTCCGTCCGTCATCTCCACCAAAACCCGCACGCCGCTCGCGGTACCCCGCTCCTGCCCGGAGAGGACCCGCACCTTGTAGTCCGCCAGCTCGACCCCCTCGAGCTCGGGATAGAAGGCGAGGAGGGCCTTGCGGAGCGCGTTGTCCAGCGCCCCTACCGGCCCCTCGCCCATCGCGGCGGTGTGGTAGACCTCCGCGCCCACCTGGACCTGCACGGTCGCCTCGGCCTGCCACGCCCCGCGCGCCTCCCCCTGCACCCAGGCGCGAAACGCCCGGACCACAAAGGGCAGCCGTCCGCCCCGGAGCCGGTGCGCGAGCAGGTAGAACGAGGCCTCGGCCCCCTCGAAGGCGTACCCGGCGTGCTCGAGGGCCTTGACCTCCTCCAAAAGGGAGCGGGCCGTTTCCGCCTCGAGCTCGAGGCCGCGCTCGGCGAGCTTGGCGAGCAGGTTCGAGCGCCCCGCAAGGTCCGAGACGAGGATGCGGCGCGCGTTACCCACCAGCTGGGGGTCAATGTGCTCGTAGGTGCGCGGGTTTTTGAGCACCGCGGAGACGTGCACCCCGCCCTTGTGCGCGAAGGCCGCCTCCCCCACGTACGGCGCGCGGCGGTTGGGGGTGAGGTTCGCGCGTTCGTCCACGAACCGCGCGAGCACCTTCAGCTCCGCAAGGCGCGGGCGAGGCACGACCGCGTACCCGTACTTCAGCATCAGGGTGGGGATCAGGCTGACGAGGTTCGCGTTCCCGCACCGCTCCCCGTACCCGCCGATGGTGCCCTGCACGTGCCGCGCTCCCGCCCGCACCGCGGCCAGGGTGTTGGCCACCGCGAGCTCCGCGTCGTTGTGCGCGTGGATCCCGATGCGCACCCGGGGGAAGGTGTCCACCACCCGCCGGGTGATCTCGTAGACCTCCTCCGGCAGGCTTCCCCCGTTCGTGTCGCACAGGACCAGGGTGTCCGCCCCGCCCCGCAACGCGACACGCAGCGTCTCCATCGCGTAGGCGGGGTCTTCCTTAAACCCGTCGAAGAAGTGCTCCGCGTCGTAGATCACGCGCCGCCCCTGCCGCACCAGGTGCGCGACGGTCGCCTCGATCATCCAGAGATGCTCCTCGAGGTTCACCCCGAGGGCTTCCCGGACGTGCAGCGTCCAGGACTTGCCGAAGAGGGTCACCACGGGGGTCCTTGCCTCGAGGAGGGCCTGGACCGAAGGGTCCGCCTCGGGGCGGAGCCCCTTGCGGTGGGTCGCGCCGAACGCCACGAGGCGGGCCGCGCCGAGGTCCACGCCCTTCATGCGCTGGAAGAACGCCGCGTCTTTGGGGTTCGAGCCGGGCCACCCCCCCTCGATGAGGGGCACCCCGAAGGCCGCGAGCCGCCGCGCGATGGCTACCTTGTCCTCGGTGGAGAGCACGAAGCCCTCACCCTGCGTGCCGTCGCGCAGTGTGGTGTCCAGCACCTCGATCGCCGCGGATTGCCTCATGGCGCCTCCACCGAGGCTTTCGCGCCCACCCCGGCCACGAGCTTGTTCAAAGCGTCCAGGTAGGCCCGCGCCGAGGCCTCGACCACGTCCGGCGCCACCCCCCGCCCCGTCACGACCGCCCGGCCGTTCCGGAGGCGTACCGTCACCTCACCCACGGCCTCCGTCCCCCCGGTCGTAGCCTCGATGCGGTAGGCCTCGAGCCGGGGGCGCAGGCCGACCGCTCGGGCGATCGCCTGGTACACCGCGTCCACCGGCCCGTCCCCCGTGGCCGCCTCGGTGACCTCCCCGTCCGGCGTCGCGACCCGCACCGTGGCTACGGGGGTGAGCGCGGTGCCGGAGTGCACCTGGAGGTCCTGGAGCTTGAAGTGTTCGGGGGCCCGGGTCCGCTGGTCCTCCACCAGGGCCACCAGGTCCTCCGCCGTGACCTGCTTCTTGCGGTCGGCGACCTCCTTAAAGCGCGTAAAGAGGCGGGTCACCTCCTCGTCGTTGAAGGTGTAGCCGAGCTCCTCGAGGGCTTTCTTGAAGGCGTGACGCCCCGAGTGCTTGCCGAGCACCAAAACCGCCGCCTCACGCCCCACCAGCTCGGCGTCCATGATCTCGTAGGTCTCGCGGGCCTTCAAGACCCCGTCCTGGTGGATGCCGGACTCGTGGCTGAACGCGTTCGCCCCCACCACCGCCTTGTTGGGCGGGACCACCATCCCCGTCAGGCGCGCGACGAGCTGGCTGGCGCGGTAGAGCTCGCGGGTGCGGATCCCGGTCTCGGCCCCGAAAACGTCGCGGCGCGTGTAGAGGGCCATCACGACCTCCTCGAGGGAAGCGTTTCCCGCGCGTTCGCCGATCCCGTTGACGGTGCACTCCACCTGGGTTGCGCCCGCACGGACCGCAGCCAGGGAGTTCGCCACCGCGAGGCCCAGGTCGTCGTGGCAGTGCACCGAGACGTCCACGTTCTCGATGCCGGGGGTGTTCTCGATGACGTAGCGCACGAGCTCGGCGAACTGCCAGGGGGTCTGGTACCCGACGGTGTCCGGGATGTTGATCACCGTGGCCCCCGCCCGAATGGCCTCCCCGAAGATCCGAACGAGGAAGTCCGGGTCGCTGCGGCCCGCGTCCTCCGCGCTGAACTCCACGTCGTCCACGAACCCCTTGGCGTAGCCCACCGCCCAGCGGGCACGCGCGACCACCTCGTCCGGACTCAGGCGGAGCTTCTTCTCCATGTGCACCGGGCTCGTGGCGATGAAGGTGTGGATGCGCTTGTTCTCCGCGGGCGCGACGGCCTCGGCCGCGCGCTCGATGTCGGGCTTGGCGGCCCGCGCGAGCGCCGCGATCGTCGGCCCCCGGACCTCCTGCGCGATGCGGCGAACGGCGTGGAAATCCCCGGGGCTCGCGATGGGGAACCCCGCCTCGATCACGTCCACACCGAGCCGAGCGAGTTGATGCGCGATGGCGAGCTTCTCCTCCGGGGTGAGGGTCACGCCCGGGGACTGCTCCCCGTCACGGAGCGTGGTGTCGAAGATCTTAATCCGACGCACGGCCCACCTCCTCCTCCGCGATGCGGGCCTTCAAGAACGGCATCATGGCTCGCAGTTTGGGGCCGATCGCCTCGATGGGGTGGCGTGCCCACTGCCGGCGGCGCGCCTCGAGCACCGGCCGGCCCGCCTGGTTCTCCAGGATCCATTCCCGGGCGAACACACCGGAGCGGATCTCCTGGAGCACCGCCCGCATGCGCTCCTTCGTTTCCGGCGGGAGAACCGCGTCGCCGCGGGTGTAGTCCCCGTACTCCGCGGTGTTCGAGATCGAGTACCGCATCCCCGCCAGGCCGGACTCGTACAGGAGGTCCACGATGAGCTTCATCTCGTGCAGAACCTCAAAGTACGCGATCTCCGGCTTGTACCCAGCCTCCACCAGGGTCTCGAACCCGTAGGCGATGAGCCGGGTCAGGCCGCCGCACAAGACCGCCTGCTCGCCGAAGAGGTCGGTCTCGGTCTCCTCGGCGAAGGTGGTGGGGATCACCCCCGCCCGCGTCGCCCCGATGGCCTTCGCGTAAGCGAGGGCCGTCTGGAAGGCGCTCCCCGAAGCGTCCTGCGCCACGGCGACCAAGGCGGGCACCCCGCGGCCGGCCGCGTACTCGCTGCGCACCAGGTGGCCGGGCCCCTTGGGGGCCACCATCCACACGTCCAGGTCGGGCCGGGGCCGGATCTGGCCGAAGTGGATGTTGAACCCGTGCGCGAAGGCCAGGGCCGCCCCCTCCTTCAGGTTCGGCGCGATCGCCTCCCGGTACACCCCGGCCTGCGCCTCGTCGGGCAGGAGGACCATCACCACCTCCGCCCGGCGCACGGCCTCCGCCACCTCCAGGACCTCGAGGCCCGCCGCCTCGGCCGCAGCCCAGCGGGCCGAGCCGGGGCGCAACCCCACCACCACGGGCACCCCCGCGTCCTTGAGGTTCTGGGCGTGCGCGTGCCCTTGCGAGCCGAAACCGAGCACCGCAACGGTCTTCCTCCGGATGACCTCGAGGTCCGCGTCGTGATCGTAGTACACCTGCATGATCCCGCTCCTTTCCTACACCGCTTCCTTTTCACGCACCGCTTCCTTTTCACGGGGCTTCAGGGCCTTCACCCCCCGGGACATGGCGACGGCCCCGGTGCGCATCGTCTCGAGGAGGCCGTAGGGCCGCAGCTGCTCGATGAAGCTCTCGACCTTGCTCGGCTCGCCGGTCACCTCGAAGGTCAGCGCGCGGCGCGCGACGTCCACTGTGCGCGCCCGGTACGCCGCGGCGATCTCGCGGATCTCGAGGCGTTCCTCGAGGCCGGCCACGTGCACCTTGACCAGGGCCAGCTCCCGCTCGATGTGGGGCTCGGTGTGGTCCGTGACCTTGAGCACCTCCACCAGGCGGTTCAGCTGTTTTTCGACCTGCTCGATGGTGTGGTCGTCGCCGCGAACCACGAACGCGATGCGGCTCGTGCCCGGCTGGTGCGTGCGTCCCACGGCGAGGGACTCGATGTTGAAGCCCCGCCGGGCGAAAAGAGCCGTGATCCGCGTCAGGACGCGAGGGTGGTCCTCGACCAGGACGCTCACGATATGCCTCACGCCTTCACCTCCTCCCGAGGGTCCTCCACGATCATGTCCTCCGCGCTTCCGCCCGCGGGGATCATGGGGAAGACGCCTTCCTCGTGGTGCACCCTAAACTCCGCCACCACGGGCCCGTCGGTTCCGAGCACCGCGTCCACGCCCTTGGCGAGGTCCTCCCGCCGCTCGACGCGCACCCCGGGGATGCCGTAAGCCGCAGCGAGCTTGGCGAAGTCCGGGTTGGAGTCCGCGAGGTAGACCTCGCTGTACCGGCGCGCGTGGAAGAGCTCCTGCCACTGGCGCACCATGCCCAAGAACCCGTTGTTGAGGATCACGACCTTAACCGGGAGGTCGTACTTGACCAGGGTGGCCAGCTCCTGCAGGGTCATCTGGAAGCTGCCGTCCCCGTCGAAGTCGATCACGAGCGCGTCCGGGCGGGCCACCTGAGCGCCGATCGCCGCGGGCAGCCCGAACCCCATCGTGCCGAGCCCTCCGGAGGTCACCCACGCGCGTGGCTTGTTGAAGGGGTAGTGCTGCGTGACGAACATCTGGTGCTGCCCCACCCCGCTCGTCACGATCGCCTCGCCGCCGGTCGCCTCCCAGAAGGCGCGGATCACTTCCGGGGTCTGCAGGTAGGGCCGCTCGGGAATCCGCAAGGGGTACTGCTCCTGCCAGGCGCGGATCGTCCGCCACCACCCCTCGAGCCGCAAGGGGCGCGCGCCGGCGGCGAGCTCGGCCGTCACCTGCTTCGCGTCCCCCACCACGGGAATGTGGGTAGGCACGAGCTTCCCCACCTCGGCAGGGTCGATGTCCACGTGGATGATCGTGCGCGCGTGGGGTGCGAACCGCTCGAGCCTCCCAGTCACGCGGTCGTCGAAGCGCAGCCCGATCCCCAGGATCAGGTCGCAGTACTGGACCGCGCGGTTCGCCGCGACCGTCCCGTGCATGCCGGGCATGCCCAAGCACTGCGGGTGCGTCCCCGGGAACGCCCCCAGGCCGTGCAGCGTGGGGATCACGGGGATCCCGGTCCGTTCGGCGAAGGCCCGGATCTCCGCGTGGGCGTGCCGCGCCCCGCCGCCCACCATCAAGACCGGCCGTTCCGCCTCCTCGAGGGCCGCGAGGGCCTTCTCGATCTGGCGGGGGTGGCCCTCCTCGGTGGGGCGGTACCCGGGAAGGTGCACGCGCTCCGGGAACGCCCCGGTGAAGGCCTCGAGCTGCACGTCCTTGGGGATGTCGATCAGCACGGGGCCGGGACGGCCGGTGCGCGCGATGTAAAAGGCTTCCTTGACGATGCGGGGAAGGTCGTCGGCGCGGGTGACCAGGTAGTTGTGCTTGGTGACCGGCATCGTCGCTCCGGTCACGTCCGCCTCTTGAAAGGCGTCCGTGCCGATCAGGGCGCGGGGCACGTTCCCGGTGATCGCCACGACGGCGCTCGAGTCCATCAGGGCGTCCGCGAGCCCCGTGACGAGGTTGAGCGCGCCGGGCCCCGAGGTCGCCAGGCAGACCCCTACCCGCCCCGAGACGCGGTGGTATGCGGCCGCGGCGTGCGCGGCGGCCTGCTCGTGCCGCACGAGGTAGTGCTGGATGGGGGCGTCGTACAGCGCGTCGTAGACGGGCATGATCGCGCCCCCCGGGTGGCCGAAGACGTGCTCGACGCCTTCTTGTATCAGGGCTTGCAGTAACGCCTGGGCTCCGTTCATTCGTGCCTCGCCTCCCCTACCCCTGAAAAGAGAACCCCCCGGTTCGTACCGGGGGGTGTGGTTCCGCGCGAAACCGCTAAACGCCTACGGGTAGACCCCACCCCCCGACGGGCCTACGACTAGCCAGAGGATGGCTAGTGCGCCGTAGGTCGTGAGGGTCTGGGGCCGCAGGTTCAACATCTTGCCGCTGATTGTATAGAGCAGCCCCACCCGTGTCAAGCCTCCCCGAAAATCCTCCAGCACCACGGGATTTTCCTGGGATGAGCGGGTCGGGCGGTTGACGTGCCCCGCACGCCTGCGTATACTCATGCGCAAATGGCAGGTTCCCGCATCCTGTTTTCGCTATCCCTAGCCGCCCTAGCCCCGGGGGGTCCTTAGCGGTTTTGTACCGGTTCGTACTACACGCCCCCCGGGACCTCCCGGGGGGCGTTGCTTACGCCGTAAGGGGGTTGAAATGGCCGGACCCAAAAGCCTCTATGAAAAAGTCTGGGAAGCGCACACCGTCCGCACCCTGCCGGGCGGCCTCACCCAACTCTTCATCGACCTGCACCTGATCCACGAGGTCACCAGCCCACAGGCCTTCGGCATGCTGCGCGAGCGGGGCCTTCGGGTGCGCTGCCCGCACCGCACCTTCGCCACGGTGGACCACATCGTGCCCACCCACCGGCGCACCGAGCCGTTCGAGGACCCGCTCGCCGACGCAATGATCCAGGAGATCCGCAAGAACACGCGCGACTTCGGCATCCCGCTCTTCGACCTCACGAGCGGCCGCCAGGGGATCGTGCACGTGGTGGGGCCCGAACAGGGGCTCACCCACCCCGGCATGACCATCGCCTGCGGCGACTCGCACACCTCGACCCACGGGGCCTTCGGAGCCATCGCCTTCGGGATCGGCACCACCCAGGTGCGCGACGTGCTCGCCACGCAAACCCTCGCCGTCCCCAAGCTCAAGGTGCGCCGCATCAACGTGAACGGCCGGCTCGCGCCCGGCGTGTACGCCAAGGACGTGATCCTGCACATCATCCGCACCCTCGGGGTCAAGGGCGGGATCGGGTACGCCTACGAGTACGGCGGCGAGGTTATCGAGCGTTTCAGCATGGAGGAACGCATGACCGTGTGCAACATGTCCATCGAGGGCGGGGCGCGCATCGGGTACGTGAACCCCGACGAGAAGACCTTCGCCTACCTCAAGGGCCGCCCCTACGCCCCCAAAGGCGCGGAGTGGGACCGCGCCGTCGCGTACTGGCGCGCTCTCGCCTCCGATCCCGGCTGCCCCTACGACGACGTGGTCGAGATCCAAGCCGAGGAGATCGCCCCCACCGTCACCTGGGGGTTAAACCCCGGCCAGGCGATCTCCATCGAGGAGAAGATCCCCCACCCCGAGGACCTCCCCCCCGAGGCGCGCCCCGCGGCCTGGGAGGCGCTCCGCCACATGAAGCTCGAGCCGGGCCGTCCCATCCAAGGCACCCCGATCGACGTGGCCTTCATCGGCAGCTGCACCAACGCGCGCGTCTCGGATTTCCGCGAGGTCGCGAAGCACCTCAAAGGCCACCGGGTCAAGCCCGGCGTGCGGGCCATCGCGGTGCCGGGCTCGGAGCGCGTAGCTCAACAATGCGAGGAGGAAGGGATCGCGGAGGTGTTCCGCGAGGCGGGGTTCGAGTGGCGCGGCGCGGGGTGCAGCCTCTGCCTCGCCATGAACCCCGACAAGCTCGAGGGCGACCAGTTGTGCGCCTCGAGCTCCAACCGTAACTTCAAGGGCCGCCAGGGCAGCCCCACCGGCCGCACCGTCTTGATGAGCCCGGTGATGGTGGCCGCGGCGGCCGTGACCGGCGTGATCAGCGACGCCCGCGAGGTGTTCGGCCTCGCGTGAGGAGGTGAGGGCATGGAACGCATCCGGCAGATTACCGGCAGGGCCGTCCCCGTCCCTGGGGACGCTATCGACACCGACCGCATCCTTCCCGCCCGGTTCATGAAGGTCGTGACCTTCGACGGCCTGGGGCGGCACCTGTTCCACGACGAGCGGTTCGCTCCGGACGGCACCCCCAAGCCCCATCCCTTGAACGACCCCCGCTACCAAGGAGCCCGCATCCTGCTGGTCGGGAGCAGCTTCGGCTCGGGCTCATCGCGCGAGCACGCGCCCCAAGCCATCCGCCGCGCGGGGTTCCAGGCCCTCATCGGGGAGAGCTTCGCGGAGATCTTCTTCGGGAACGCCACCGCGATCGGCCTGGTGTGCGTGCGGCTCGCTCCCGACGCCCTCCAAACCCTGGTGCAGACCGTCCAGGCGGACCCCACAACCCTGGTCACGATCGACCTCGAGGCCCGCACCGTGCGCTACGCCGGGCGGGAAGCGCCTCTCGAGATTCGCGAAGCCGCGCGGCGTGCCTTTCTCGAGGGACGCTGGGACCCCCTGGACGAGCTGCTCGAGGCCGAACCGTCCATCGAGGCCCTCGACCGCCGGATGCCCTGCCCGGGGCGCGCGGGGAGCTACTAGGGGGCGGCATGACGCGCGCTTACATCGCCGTCCTTCCCGGTGACGGGATCGGCCCCGAGGTCACGGAGGCCGCGGTGCGGGTCCTGGCCGCGGCGGCCGAGGTGTACGGGCTGGACCTCGAGTGCGAGCGTTTTCCCTTCGGGGGGGCGGCGCTCGAGCGCTGTGGCGCGCCCTTTCCGGAGGAGACCCGAAAGGCCGTGCTGGAAGCGGACGCGGTGCTGCTCGGCGCGATCGGGGGGCCGCAGTGGGACGACGCACCCCGCGCGCTCCGGCCCGAAACGGGCCTCCTCGAGCTCCGAAAGGCCCTCCGGGCGTTCGCGAACCTTAGGCCTGCTCGGGTGCTACCGGGCCTCGAGGGGCACTCCCCCCTCCGCCCCGAGGTCGCGCGGGGGGTGGACGTCCTGATCGTGCGGGAGCTCACGGGTGGGATCTACTTCGGCCGGCCGCGCGGCTTAGGCGAAACCGAGGCTTGGAACACGATGCGGTACACCCGACCGGAGGTGGAACGGGTCGCGCGGGTGGCCTTTGAGGCGGCCCGGCGGCGGCGGGGGCACCTTACCAGCGTGGACAAGGCCAACGTGCTCGAGGTGGGGGAGCTCTGGCGGCGCACGGTAAGCGAGCTCGCACAGGCCTACCCCGGGGTTCGGGTGGAGCACCAGTACGTGGACGCGATGGCGATGCTCTTGGTGCAGCAGCCCACGCGGTTCGACGTGATCCTTACAGGAAACCTCTTTGGGGACATCCTCTCGGACCTGGCCTCGGTCCTGCCAGGGTCGCTGGGGGTGCTGCCCTCGGCCTCGCTCGGGGAGGGCCCCTCGCTCTTCGAGCCCGTGCACGGCAGCGCGCCGGACCTTGCCGGCCGGGGCATCGCGAACCCCACAGGGGCGATCCTCTCCGCGGCGATGCTCCTCACGTACGCGCTGGACCGGGCCGAAGCGGGCCGGGCCGTGGAGGAAGCGGTAGCCCAAGCCCTAGCCCAAAACCCCACGCCGGATCTCGGGGGCACCGCGAGCACGGAAGCATTCACGAGGCAAGTCCTGGAGGCTTTGTACACTAAGGCATGAGCGCAGTTCGAGGCAAGACCCTGATCGTGACCGGCGCCTCGCGCGGCATCGGGCGGGCGTTGGCCCTGGCCCTCGCCGACGCGGGCGCGAACCTGGTGCTGAACGCGCGGTCCCAAGGCCCCCTCGAGGAGGTCGTCCAGGCCTGCCGCGCCCTGGGCGTACAAGCCCGGGGCGTCGCAGGAAGCATCGCCGAGGCCCAGACGGCCGAGGCCCTGGTGACGGCCGCCCTGGAGGTGGGGGGGTTCTACGGGTACATCCACAACGCCGGGGTGCTCTACCCGGGCCCGTTCGTCTGGGAGCTGCCCGAGGCTCAGTTTCGCGCGGTGCTCGAGGTGCACCTGGTGGGCGGGTACCAGCTCGCGCGGTTCGCCGTGCCGAGGCTGCTCGAGGCCGGCGGGGGGCTCGCGGTCTACGTGGGATCCGGGGCAGCGGAAACGAACCTGCCGGGGATCGGGGCGTACGCGGTGGCGAAGGCTGCGGAAGAGCACCTCGCCAAACAGATCGCTGCGGAGGCCCCCGGGCTCACCTGCTTCGTCTACCGACCGGGGGTGGTGGAGACCCGCATGCAGCAGGAGGCTCGCGAGGCGCAGGGCAGCGCGGCGGAGGCGCTGCACCAGGTCTTTCGGGGGTACCAGGAGCAGCGCGTCCTGCTCACCCCCGAGCAGACCGCCGCAGCGCTGGTTCGCATTCTGCAACGGGAGCCGGAGCGCTTTCACGGCGGGATCGCGACCTGGCGTGACGGTACGTAACCCCTGGATGGGGCGCGGGAGGGGAAGGTGATGCGAAGCGATCGATTGAAGATGGGGGTAGCGCGAGCACCGGCCCGGGCCATGCTCCGGGCGGTGGGCGTGGAGGACGAAGACTTCAAGAAGCCCTTCGTGGGCGTGGTGAACACCTGGACCGACGGGATGCCCTGCAACGCGCACCTCCGGGAGCTCGCCCAGGAGGTGAAGGCCGGGCTGCGCGCGGCGGGCGCGGTCCCTTTTGAGTTCGGGGCGATCGCGGTCTCGGACGGGATCGCGATGGGCACGCCAGGCATGCGGGCCAGCCTGGTGAGCCGCGAGGTGATCGCGGACTCCGTGGAGCTGGTCGCCCAAGGGTACCTGTACGACGGGATGGTTGTCCTCGTGGGGTGCGACAAGACGATCCCGGGCGGCGCGATGGGCCTCGTGCGCAGCGGGGTGCCCGGCCTCGTGCTCTACGGCGGCACGATCGCTCCGGGGAGGCTCGGGAACAAGAACCTCACGATCGTCTCGGTCTTCGAAGCGGTCGGGCAGTACGCCGCGGGCGAGATCGGCCAAGCGGAACTCGAGGCGATCGAACGCGCGGCCATCCCCGGCCCGGGCGCGTGCGGCGGGCAGTACACCGCGAACACCATGGCGATGGCCCTCGAGGTGCTGGGCCTCTCACCCCTGGGGTACAATGCGATCCCCGCGGTGGCACCCGAGAAACAAACGGCCACTCGAGGGGTGGGCCGGGTCCTGCTCGAGGCCATCCGCGAGGGACGCACGCCGCGCGAGTTCTTAACGCGCCGGTCCTTCCTGAACGCGATCGCGGCGGTCGCCGCGACCGGGGGGTCCACGAACGCGGTGCTGCACCTTTTGGCCCTGGCCCACGAGGTGGGCATCCCCTTGAGCCTCCAAGACTTCGACGAGGTGAGCCGCAAAACCCCGGTGATCGCGGACCTCAGGCCGTGGGGGCGGTACACCGCCTGGGAGCTCTACGAAGCCGGCGGTACGCCGCTTGTGGTGCGGCGGCTGCTCGAGGCGGGGTTGCTCGACGGGGAGGCGCGCACCGTGACCGGCCGGACGCTCGCGGAGGAAGCCCAAAACGCGCGGGAAGCGCCGGGGCAAACGGTGGTCGCGACCGCATCCCGGCCCTTCAAGCCCCAGGGCGGCCTGGTGGTGCTCAGCGGCTCGCTCGCTCCGGAGGGAGCGGTGCTCAAGGTCGCGGGCACCGAACGCCTGCACTTCCGGGGACCCGCGCGCGTATTTGATTCGGAGGAGGCCGCGATGCAGGCGGTGCTGCGCCGCGAAATCCGGCCGGGGGACGTGGTCGTCATCCGGTACGAGGGGCCCAAGGGCGGGCCGGGGATGCGTGAGATGCTCGGGGTGACCTCCGCGATCGTCGGGGAGGGGCTGGGGCCGGAGGTGGCCCTGATCACCGACGGGCGGTTCTCCGGGGGGACGCGCGGCCTGATGATCGGGCACGTGGCCCCCGAAGCCCAGGTGGGGGGACCCATCGCCCTCGTGCAGGAGGGGGACGTGATCACGATCGACGTGGAGGCGCGACGGCTCGACCTCGAGGTTTCCGAGGCGGTGCTCGCCGAGCGGCGCGCGCGCTGGACGCCGCCCGCGCCGCGCTACACGCGGGGGGTGTTCGCACGGTACGCGGCGCTTGTCAGCTCGGCGGCGCTGGGGGCGGTGCTGCAATCCCCGCGATAAGGGCATGCCGGTAACGTGGCCGCGTGGGGCAGGTCCCCACGCGGCCGCGCTTTACGGGTGCGGGGCTCCCGCGAGAGATTTTCATTTTATTTACGAACATTGACAAAACGAAACTCCTAGGCCTATACTGAGTGCATACGCATCCGGAAACCGCGCGGTTCGCGCTACGCCAGCGCAGCTCCCCTGCGCGTGGCCCCAGCTGGAAGGGAGGGCCGTTCTGACATCCCCCCACCCCCCAACCCGCACCCCACGCCGCCCCCTTCCCCCTCGGGAGGCAGGGCATGCAGGCTAAACTGCCCCTCGCCCTGATCGGCGCGGGCCGCATGGGGACCGTGCACGCCCGCGTCCTCGCCGGCCTCGCGGACTGCCGCGTCCTGAAGGTCGTGGATCCCCGCGAAACGCGCGCCGCCCGCCTCGCCGAACGCCTCGGCGCGCGAGCCACCCCGCACCTCGAGGACGTCCTCGAGGACCCCGAGATCGCAGCGGCCCTCCTCACCACCCCCACCCCCACGCACGCCGAAGTGGTGGAGGCCCTGGCCATGGCGGGCAAGGCCGTGTTCGTAGAGAAACCCCTCGCGCAGAGCCTCGAGGCCGGCCGCCGCCTGGTCGCCGCCGTCGAGCGAACCGGCGTGCCCGCCCAGGTGGGGTTCCAACGGCGCTACGACCCGGCCTACCGCAAGGCCAAGGCCCTCCTCGAGAGCGGAAGGCTCGGGCGCGTCCTGAGCTTCCGCGGCGTGGGGCGGGACGCCGGCCCCCCAGCGCTCGAGTTCCTAAAGGACAGCGGCGGCGTGCTGGTGGACATGGGCATCCACGATCTGGACGTGGCCCGGTGGCTCGTGGGGGAGGTGCAGGAGGTCCGAGCGTTCGGCGGGCACGCCGTTCCCGAGCTGGCCGCGCACGGCCTGGCGGACACGGCCGTCGCGATCTTTCGCTTCGAAAACGGCGCGGTCGGAACGCTCGAGACCTCCTGGTACAACGCCTACGGGTACGAGATCCGCACCGAAGTGGTGGGCGAGAAGGGACGGGTCCACATCGAGACGGACCGGTACCCCGATCTGAACGTGTACGACCCAAATGGCGGTCACTTCCCCCGCCCCTCGGGATTCGAGGAGCGTTTCCGCGACGCGTACGCGGCGGAACTCGCCGCGTTCGTCCAGGGCGTGCGCGCCGAGCAACCGCTCTCCCCCACCCCGCGCGACAGCTGGTACACCCTCCGGCTCGCGCTCGCCGCCCAGCACAGCCTAGAGACCGGCCGCACCGTTACGGTGCCGGCGTTTGGGGGTGCCCTGTGAAGACCGAACGACTCACGGTAGGCCAGGCCCTCGTCAAGTTCTTGGCCGCACAGTACAGCGAACGGGACGGGCAAACGCACCGGCTGATCCGGGGCGTGTGGGGCATCTTCGGCCACGGGAACGTCGCCGGGCTCGGCCAGGCCCTGGAGGAGCTCGGGACGGCCCTCGAGCTGCCCACCTACCGCCCCCAGAACGAGCAGGCCATGGTGCACCTCGCCGCCGCGTACGCCAAGCACACCAACCGGCTCTCGACCTTCGCCTGCACCAGCTCGATCGGGCCCGGCGCGACGAACATGATCACCGCCGCGGCCGGCGCCACGATCAACCGCCTCCCGGTCCTGCTGCTGCCCTCGGACTACTTCGCGAACCGCATCCCCGACCCCGTCCTGCAGCAGCTCGAGCACCCCATCGAGCACGACGTCAGCGTGAACGACGCCTTTCGGCCCGTCAGCCGGTTCTTCACGCGGATCACGCGCCCCGAGCAGCTCCTCTCGGCCCTTCCCGAGGCGATGCGTGTCCTGACCGACCCCGCGGAGACCGGCGCGGTCACGATCGCCCTGCCCGAAGACGTACAGGCCGAAGCCTACGACTGGCCCGCGGCCTTCTTCGAACGGCGCGTGTGGCGCGTGCGCCGCCCCGCCCCGGAACCAGAGGCGCTGGCCGAGGCCGTGGCCCTCCTCCAAAAAGCCCAGCGCCCCCTGATCCTCACCGGCGGGGGCACGATCTACGCGGAGGCTACCCAAGAGCTCGCCCGCTTCGCCGAGGCCTTCGGCATCCCCGTCGCGGAGTCCCAGGCCGGCAAGGGCGCCCTCCCCTGGAACCACCCGATGAACGTCGGCCCCGTCGGGGCCAACGGCGGCCTCGCGGCCAACCGGCTCGCGCGCGAAGCCGACCTCGTCCTCGCGATCGGCACCCGGCTCGGGGATTTCGTCACCGCCTCCAAAACCGCGTTCCAGCACCCCGAGGTGCGGTTCATCGGCCTCAACGTCGTCCCCATGGACAGCCACAAGCTCGGCGCGCTGCCCCTCGTGGCGGACGCCAAGCGCGGCCTCGCCGCGCTGCATGCGGCCCTCGAGGCCGCAGGGTACGCGGGCACCCCGGCCGCGTACCGCGAGGAGGTCCACCGCCTCAAACGCGCGTGGGACGAGACCGTCGCCCAGCTCCGCGCCCCCAAGCACCGCGACTACCTGGTGCAAGCCGAGGTGATCGGCGCAGTAAATGCGGCCTTCGGCGGGCACGCCACCGTCATCTGCGCCGCGGGCAGCCTCCCGGGCGACCTCTTAAAGCTCTGGCGGCCCGAGGACCCCAAGGCGTACCACCTCGAGTACGGGTACTCCTGCATGGGGTACGAGATCCCCGCGGGGCTCGGGGTCAAGCTCGCGGAACCCGGCCGGGAGGTCGTGGTGATGATCGGGGACGGCAGCTACCTCATGATGAACTCCGAGATCATTACTGCGGTCGCGGAAGGGCTCGACCTCACCGTGGTGCTGGTGGACAACCACGGGTTCGGTTCGATCCGCGGCCTGCAGATGAGCTGCGGCTCCCCCTCCTTCAACAACGAGCTGCGCCACCGGAACCCCGCCTCCGGCCGCACCGATGGCCCCCCCGTCGCGATCGATTACGTTAAGCACGCCGAGGCCATGGGCGCCCGCGCCTACCATGCACCCACCCTCAACGCCCTCGAGGCCGCGCTGGCCGAGGCCCGAAACACCCCCGGGGTTAAGGTCGTGGTGGCGCCCGTACATCTGGAGGACCCCGTCCCGAACTTCGAGGGGTGGTGGGACGTGCCCGTCGCCGAGACCACCGGCCAGCCCGCCGTCCAGGCGGCCCGCAAGGCCTACGAGGAAGGCCGGCGCAAGCAGCGCCCGTACTTCAGCCCGCCGGGGGAAGCATGAAGCTCGCAACCGCCCCCATCAACTGGAACAACGAGGACGTGCGGGACTACCGCCCCTGGACCCCATACCCCAGGATCCTGGACGAGATCGTCCGGGCGGGGTACAAGGCCACCGAGTGGTCCACCAGCCTCCCCACCGACCCCAAACGGCTCGAGCGCGACCTCGCGGACCGCGGCCTCGTCCTCCTCGGTGCGTTCGTGGGCCTCGAGCTCCGCACCCCCACCAAACGCGAGGAGGAGCTCGAACGCGCCCTCGTCCAGGCCCGCTTCCTCCGCGCCTTGGGCGCGCGGTACCTGGTGGCCGCGGACTCCGGGGACGCCCAACGCCAGCGCTATGCGGGGCGCGTCACGCCCGAGCTGGGCCTGTCCGAAGCCCAGTGGCGCAGCCTCACCGAGGGGCTGCACGCGCTCGGGGAGCGGCTCCAAGCGCTCGGCATGCGCCTCGTCTTCCACAACCACGCGGGCACCTACGTGGAGACCCCCGAGGAGACCGCGCGGCTTTTGGAGCAGACCGACCCGGACCTGGTCGGTTGGTGCCTGGACACCGGCCACCTCGTCTACGGCGGCGGGGAGGTGCCGGCGATGCTCGCCCGCTACGGCAAGCGCGTGGCGTACGTTCACCTCAAGGACGTGAACGGGCGGGTCCTTGAGGAAGCCCGGCGCGCGGGGTACGACTTCTCCGAAGCCCTGCGGCGCTACGTCTTCGCCCCGCTCGGCCAAGGCATCGCCCGGATCCCCGAGATCGTCGCCGCCCTCAAAGCGCACGGGTACGCCGGGTGGCTCGTTCTCGAGCAGGACACCACGCCCGATGACCCCACGGAGGTGGCCCGGAAGAACCGGGCGTACCTCGAGGAGGTGCTGCGTGCCCTATAGCATCGGCTTGATCCCCGGGGACGGGATCGGCACCGAGGTCATTCCCGAAGGGGTGCGGGTCCTCGAGGCCCTCGCCGCGTGGTTCGGGTTCGACCTCCAGATCACCGACTACCCCTACTCCTGCGCGTACTACCTCGAGCACGGCACCATGATGCCCGAGGCGGCGTTCGAGGCCCTGAAGCAGCACGACGCGATCCTGCTCGGCGCGGTGGGGGACCCCCGGCGCGTGCCGGACCACGTCTCGCTCCGGGGGCTGCTCGTGCCCTTGCGCCAACGGTTCGACCTCTACATCAACCTGCGGCCGGCCCGGCCCCTTCCGGGTCTGCCCACCCCCCTCAAGGGGAACCCGGCGTTCGATATCGTGTTCGTGCGGGAGAACTCGGAGGGCGAGTACGCCGGCGCCGGGGGGCGGCTTCGCCAGGGCACGCCGGACGAGGTGGCCCTGCAGACCACGGTCTTTACCCGAAAAGGCGTGGAACGCGCGGTGCGGTACGCCTTCGACCTCGCCATAAAACGCCAAAAGAGGCTCGCGAACGCCACCAAGTCCAACGCGATGCAGTACGCCTTCGTGATGTGGGACGAGGTGGTGGCGGAAGTGGCGCGCGAGTACCCGGACGTCGAGGTCACCCGTTACCACGCGGACGCCCTCGCGGCCATGCTGGTGCGGGACCCCACACGGCTGGACGTGGTGGTGGCCTCGAACCTCATCGGGGATCTCCTCACCGACCTCGCGGGCGCGCTCCAGGGCAGCCTCGGCCTGCCCGCGAGCGCGAACCTGAACCCCGAGCGCACTTACCCCTCGCTCTTCGAGCCCGTGCACGGCAGCGCGCCGGACATCGCCGGCCAAGGCATCGCGAACCCCATCGCGACTTACTGGGCGGTCGGGCTGATGCTCGAGTTCCTCGGCGAGGCAGCGGCGGCCCGCGCGCTCATGCAGGCCGTCGAGGCGGTCACCGCCGAGGGCCGGGTATTGACCCCCGACCTCGGCGGCACCGCCCGTACGGGCGAGGTGACCCGCGCCGTGCTGGAGAAACTCGAGGAGGTGGAAGCGTGAAAGCCTACGCGGACCTGGAGGCCCTGGCCCGCAAGGGACGGTACCTGGTGCTCAAGACGGTGCACCACAGCGGGGCCGGGCATATCGGCGGGCCCCTGTCCGCCATGGAGATGCTGATCGCCCTGTACTTCAACGTGCTGAACATCCGCCCCGAGGACCCCCTTTGGGAGGACCGGGATCGGTTCATCCTCTCCAAGGGGCACTCCGCGATCGGGCTGTACGTGGTGATGGCCCTCCGCGGGTACTTCCCCCTGGAGGAGCTGGCCACCTTCGACAAAGGCAATTCCCGCCTCCAAGGCCACCCGGACATGACGCGCCTTCCGGGATTGGACGCCTCCACCGGCTCCCTCGGGCAAGGGCTTTCCTTCGGCGTGGGTATCGCCCTTGGCGCCAAACTCAAGGGCAAGACCTTCCACACCTTCGTGATGCTCGGGGACGGTGAGATCCAGGAAGGCATGGTCTGGGAGGCGGTCAACACCGCACGGAAGTACCGTCTCGGCAACCTCACCGCCCTTCTCGACTGGAACGGTCTGCAGCAGTACGGCTGGCGCGGCCAAGGCCGCGGGGACCGCCGCGACCCCTGGGACGACGCGGACCCCCGCCAGATCTTCCAGGCCTTCGGCTGGCGGGTGCGGGAGATCGACGGGCACGCCTTCGACCAGATCATCGCGGCGTGCACCGAGGCCCGCGCAGCCGCCGCGGAAGGGGTGCCCACCGTGATCGTGGCGCACACCATCAAGGGCAAGGGGCTCTCGTTCACCGAAGGCAAGCACGCCTGGCACTCGAAAGTACCCACCAGGGAAGAGCTCGAGCAAGCCCGCAAGGAACTCGGCATCGAGGGAGAGGAGGCTCTGGCGTGAAGACCCAAGCGCTGCGCGAGGTCTTCGGCGAAACCCTGGTCGAGCTCGGCGCGCAGTACCCCAACCTCGTCGTGATGGACGGGGACCTCGCGAACTCCACCAAGGCCGACAAGTTCGAGGTGGCCTACCCCGAGCGTTTCCTCGAGATGGGCATCGCCGAGCAGAACCTCATGGGGGCGGCGGCAGGGCTCAGCACGCTGGGCTTGATCCCTTGGATCAGCTCCTTCGCGGTCTTTTTGACCCACCGCGCCGCGGACCCGTTGCGCATGCTGGTCGCGCAAACCCACGCCAACGTCAAGATCGGCGCGGCCTACGCGGGGCTTCTCACCGGGTACACCGGCAAGACCCACCAGGACGTGGAGGACCTCGCGATCGTGCGGGCCATGCCGGAGATGGTGGTCCTCGCCCCAGCGGACGCGGTGGAGGCCCGGGCCATGATGCACTGGGCCACCGCGTACATTGGCCCGGTCTACCTGCGGCTCGCGCGCGACCCCAGCCCGGTCCTCTTCAAGGAGGATTACGTCTTCGAACCCGGCCGCGTGATCCGGCTCAAGGAAGGCGCCGACGTCGCGCTCGTCTCGACCGGGGTCCAAACCCCGCGGACCCTCGAGGCGGCCCGGCTCCTCAAGAAGGAAGGCGTCCACGCGACCGTCCTCCACGTGGGCTCGATCAAGCCGCTGAACGAAACGGAGCTGGTGGAGGCCGTGGGTGAGGCGGCGCTCGTCGTGACCACCGAGGAGCACAACGTCTACGGGGGGCTCGGCGGCCTCGTCGCCGAGGTCCTCTCCGCGCACAACCCCAAGCGCGTGGTCCGCATCGGCATCCAAGACGTGTTCGGCGAGTCCGCCCCGAACGAGTTCCTCTTGGAGCAACACGGCCTCTCGCCCCCAAAAATCGCCCAGCGGGTCCTGGAGGAGGTGCGATGAAGACCTTCGGGACGGCATTGCTAGGCGCAGGACGCATGGGCCGCGAGCACGCCAAGAACCTCGCGGGCCTCCCCACGGCGCGCGTGGTCGCGGTTGCGGACCCCGACCCCGAGGCCGCAAGGGCCGCGCAGCGCCTCGCGCGCGCGGAGCGCACCTACCCCGAGCCCGAGGCCGCGATCCTGGACCCCGCCGTCGAGGTGGTGGTGATCGCCACCCCCACCCCCACCCACGCCCCCCTCATCGAGGCCGCGGCCCAAGCGGGCAAGGCCATCTTCTGCGAGAAGCCGGTCGCCCTCGAGCTCGCCCAGACCCGGCGCGTCCTCGAAGCGGTCCGTACGGCCGGGGTGCCGTTCCAGATCGGGTTCCAGCGCCGCTACGACCCCGGGTACGCCACGGCCCGAGACCAGATCGACGACGGGGTGATCGGCGAGATCGAGCAGTTCCGTGCGGTAGGGCGCGACCCCGCCCCGCCCTCCCTCGAGTACCTCAAAGCCTCCGGCGGCCTCTTCCTGGACCAGGCCATCCACGAGTTCGACACCGCGCGGTTTTTGGTCGGTGAGGTCCTCGAGGTCCAGAGCTGGGGCGCGGTGCGGGTGGATCCGCGCATCGCCGAACTCGGCGACGTGGACACCGCCCTTACCCTGCTGCGCTTCGCGAACGGCGCCCTCGGCGTCGTCGAGAACTCGCGCCGCGCGGTGTACGGGTACGACATCCGCGTTGAGGTCTTCGGGGAACGCGGCAAGCTCGTGATCGAGGCCCTGCCCAAGACTCCGCTCTACCACTTCCGCGAGGGGGGGTACCACGCGGACCACTACTTCTTCTTCATGGACCGCTTCAAGGAGGCGTACCGGCTGGAGCTCGAGGCCTTCTTCCACGCCGTCGCCGCGGGCCACCCCCCCACCCCCGGCCCCGAGGACGCCCTCGAGGCCCTCCGGCTCGGGCTCGCGGCGACACGGAGCTTAAAGGAAGGCCGTCCGGTACGCGTGGAGGAGATCCAATGAGGCGCCATATCCGTCCCCAGAAGAACCGCGGCGTGCTGGTGGAGGTCACGCCCCAGCAGGCCGGCTGGCGGTACCTGTGGTTCAAGGCCGTGCGCCTCGAGACCGGCGAGGCGTACGCTGAGGAGACCGCTGGGCACGAGGTTGCCTTGGTGCCCCTTGCGGGTACCGCAAGGATCGAGGCGAACGGCGAACAGTTCCTCCTCGAGCGCCGGAGCGTGTTCGCCGAGTTGCCGCACGTCCTGTACCTGCCGCCCGGCACGCGCTACCGGATCGAAGCCCAGACCGCGTTCGAGTGCGCGTTGGGCGGGGCGCCCGCACGGGGCCGGTACCCTTTGCGCTGCTTTAAGCCCGAGGAGATGAAGGTCGAGATCCGCGGCGGGGCGAACGCCACCCGCCAAGTCAACCACGTGCTGGGGCCGCACCTGCCCGCGGAACGCCTGATCCTCTTCGAGGTCTACACCCCCTCCGGGTTCTGGTCCGGCTGGCCCCCGCACCGGCACGACGGTCGCATGGGATCGGCGTACCTGGAGGAGACCTACTACTACAAGATCACACCCAAGCACGGGTTCGCGATCCACCGCAACTACACGAAGGACACCGACCTGGACGAGTGCCTGCTCGCCCGGGACGGGGACCTGATCCTGGTCCCGGAAGGATACCACCCGGTCGCGGCCCCGCCCGGCTCGAACGTGTACTACCTCAACTACCTCGCGGGCGAGCTGCTGGACGAGGCACGCGCCACACCCCCCAAGGACGACCCTGACTGGGCGTGGATGCGGGAGGACTGGGCGGGCCAACCCATTACAATACCTATAGGCAAGCCCTAACGAAGAGGAGGAAGCGTGCGCGCGGAAGAGCGGCGCAGCCAGATCATCCGGCTTTTAGAACAGCACGGCTCGGTCCGGGTCGAGACCCTCGCCGAACGGTTCGGCGTCAGCCAGGTCACGATCCGCAAGGATCTCGCCGAGCTCGAGGCCCGCGGCCTGCTGCAACGCACCCACGGGGGCGCGACCTACACGCACAAGAGCCTGTTCAACCCCTCGTTCCGAGAAAAGCTGTACCTGCGGCAAGCGGAGAAACGCGCCATCGCCCGCGCGGCGCTCGAGCACATCGACGAGGGGGACTCAATCATTCTGGATGCCGGAACCACGACGCTGCTTTTGGCTCGGTTAATGAAGTCCCGCTTTCGCTCGCTGTACGTGATTACGAACTCGGTCCCGGTCACCCTGGAGCTCGCGGAGACCCGCTGGGAACTCCTCCTCGCGGGCGGGCAGGTGCGGCCCCACAGCCTCGCGCTGATCGGGCCAGCCACGGTACGGACCCTCGAGGACTACCACGTGGACAAGGCCTTCCTTGGGGCTACCGGAGTCTCGCTCGAGAAGGGGTGCACCACCCCCAACCCCACCGAGGCCGAGGCCAAACGCGCGATGCTGCACGCTGCGGAACGGGTTTTTGTGCTTGCGGACTCCAGCAAGCTGGGGCACGCCACCCTGGCGCGGTTCGCGGCCTTGGAGGAGGTTCACCACCTCATCACGGACACGCGCGCCCCGGCGGAGTTTTTAGCGGCGCTGCGCGCGCGGGGGCTCGAGTACACCCTCGCTGAGGTCGCGCCGTCCGCTTCCAAGCGCGAGGTAACGGTATGAGCCGGTTGTCGTATGGGGCCCCTCTGCTCGAGCCAGGGTGCTGGGCTCGGGTTGGTTGTGGGAAAGGAGGTAGGAGATGAGGGTTAAGTGGTTGCTTGGCATTCTAGCGGTTCTGCTCGGCCTGGCCTACGCCCAGCGGACGATCACGATCCAGGCGTGGACGATCGGGCCGGACGATCCTTCGATCACCCGCTTCACGAACCTGCAGGAGGCGGCGGAGCGCCTGAACGCCGACCTCGCGAAGGAAGGGGCGGACTTCCGCGTTAAGGTGGAGGGCTTTTTCGACACCACCGACTGGGATCCCTACCTGCGCCGCGTGCTGCTCGCCTTCCAGAGCAACCAAGCGCCGGACATCGTGCAGGCCTCGGCCGCGCTGAGCGCGACCTGGGCCGCCGCAGGGTTTATCGCGCCGCTCGACGAGTACATCCCCAAGTACGCCCAGTTCGAGGACGTGATCCCCACCCTGTGGGATTCGGTGCGCTTCCAGGGCCAGATCTGGGGGATCCCCCAGGACACCGAGGCCCGCCCCCTCTACTTCAACAAGACGCTCTTGAAGCAACTCGGTTGGAGCGACGCGGAGATCGCGAGCCTCCCCGAGCGGATCACGAACGGGGAGTTTACCTGGGATGACGTGCTCAAAACCGCGCAAGAAGCCCTGGAGAAGGGCGTGATCGAGCCCGGCAAGGGGTACTACCACCGGCCCAAGAACGGCCCGGACTTCATCCAGTGGTACCGGTCCTTCGGCGGGCGGGCGTTTGACCCGGAGACCGGCAAGCTGGTCTTTACCAAGGAGGCCGCGCTCCGCTACTTCCGCTGGTTGAAGGAAGCCGTGGACAGCGGGGTGCTCGAGCGCGATCGCCTCGACGGGAACTGGGATCGGTTCCACCAGAACATCACGGACGGCAAGGTGCTCTTCTTCTCTGGTGGGACGTGGAACTGGGCGGAGTGGGACCAGCAGTGGGTCGCGGACAAGGGCGGTCAGGAGTGGCTCTTCGAAAACTTTGGCTTCGCGCCGCACCCCTCCTATAAGAAGGGCGGAAAGCCCATCACGCTCTCAAACCCGCAGGCCTACATGGTCTCGGCGAACTCGCCCAACAAGGAGATCGTGGTGCGCCTGTTGGCCTACACGACCGTGCCTGAACTCGACGGTAAGCACGCGGTCGGCTCGGGGCACCTGCCGATCCTGAAGACCACCCCGGAAACCCTGGACGACCGGTTTACGCGGGAGGTCAGCTACCTCTTGAACTTCACCACCTTCCAGCCCGCGCACGCCGACCTCTCCAAGTGGCAGGACAGCTTCTTCCGGGGGGTTTCCGCGGTCGAGTCGGGTGACCTCTCGCCTGAGGAAGCCGTTGAGGTGGTCGCGGCGGAGATGCAGCGGCTCCTGAGGGATCAGGTGATCATCGAGTAAGCGAGGGAGGGGTCCTGTGAGGCGGTACGCGTCCCCCCTGTTGTTCCTCTTGCCGGCTACGGTCCTCATCACCCTGTTCTTCCTGATTCCGGTGGTCGCCACGATCCTCCTGTCCATGACGGACATCTCGACCATCACCTTCCGCGATCCGAGCTGGGTGGGGTTGCAGAACTACCGCGACCTCCTCCAGGACCCCTTCATGGACAAGATCCTCCTCAACACCGCCCGGTACGTGGGGTTCACGCTGCTCTTCAACGTGGGGATGGGCCTGGTGCTGGCCTTGCTCTCCTCGCTCGTACCCGAACGGTATGGGGATCCGTTCCGCGCCCTGTGGCTGCTGCCCCGCATCATCCCCCCGGTCGTGTACGTCTTCGTCTGGCAAGGCTTGATGCGGGAAGCGCCTTACGGCCTATTGAGCGATCTCACGGGAGTCTCGCGCAACTGGATCTCCGCGGAGCCCTGGAACGTCATCGTGCTGGCCAACGGGCTGGTGGGCGCCTCGTTCGGCATGCTGATCTTCACCTCAGCCATCCGGTCCATCCCCACCGACCTCTTCTACGCCGCCGCGGTGGACGGGGCCACCACCTGGCAGACGGTGCGCCGGGTGGTGCTGCCCCTGTTGCGGTGGCCGATCCTGTTCGTCACGGCGTACCAGACCCTCTCGCTCCTCACCTCGTTCGAATACATCCTGCTGCTCACCGACGGCGGCCCCGGGTTCTACACCACCACCGTCTGGTCCTTGCACGCCTACAAGCTCGCCCTGTCCAACTATTTCGGCAACGTCGAGTTCGGCCTCGGAGCCGCGATGGCCGCGGTGCTGGTGGTGATCGGCGTGGTCGTCTCGCTCCTCTACCTGCGCCTCTTTAACTTCCGCACCCTCGTCACCGAACCCAAAGTGGAGGTGAACTGATGCCCCTCCTCCCCCCACGCTGGCGCCTCGTGCTGCTGCTCCTCGCTGCCCTCAGCCTCCCCATCGCCACAGGCCTTCTCTGGCTCTTCCTCACCGCTTCATTCGAACGGGTGCACGGCCTGATCCCCGTCGAACCCCTTTCGCTGGACAACTGGCGGTTCCTGTGGGAGCCCTCGATCAACGGCCGCCCCTCGATCTGGATCGCGTTAGGGAACTCGCTGCTCTTCGCCGGAACCGTCGCGTTCATCGAGGTACTGGTGGCCTCCATGGCGGCCTACGCGATCTCCCGCCTGAACTTCCCCGGCCGAACCGTGTACCTGGGCCTCATCCTGGTGCTGCACGCCTTCCCCGCCATCAGCTTGATCATCGCGATCTTCTACATTCTCCGGGTCCTCGGCCTTTTCGACACGCTCACCGGCGTGATCCTGGTCAAGGCCGCCCTCGAGCTGCCCCTAGGGATCTGGCTGATGAAAGGGTTTTTCGACAACCTCTCCTGGGAGATGGAGATGGCCGCCCTCGTAGACGGCGCCTCGCGCTGGACCTTGTTCTGGCGCATCGCCCTGCCGATGGTGCGCCCGGGCCTCCTCGCGTTGAGCACCTTCGCCCTGCTCTCCGCGTGGGGCGAGTTCATCCTGCCCTTCACCCTGATCGTCTCGGGGCAGCGCTGGACCCTCGCCCTGTACCTGCAGAGCTTCTTGGGTGAGTCCTTCACGGACTTCGGGCTGGTCGCGGCGGTGGGCCTGTTCTACGCGCTTCCGGTCGTGCTTTTCTTCATCCTCGGCCAGCGGTACCTGCTCAACCTCTACTCCGGAGGAATCAAGGGATGAAGGGCGTGAACGTACGCTTAAACGGGCTCTCCAAGCGGTTCGGCAAGGTCGTCGCCCTGAAGCGCTTCGACCTCGAGGTCCAGGCCGGTGAGCTCATCGCCTTTTTGGGCCCCTCGGGCTGCGGCAAGACCACCACCCTCCTCATGATCGCTGGGATCTACCGGCCCACGGAGGGCGAGATCTACTTCGGCGACCGCCGCGTGGACCACCTGCACCCCCGGGACCGGGACGTGGGCATGGTCTTTCAGTCGTATGCCTTGTACCCGCACCTGACCCTGTTCGAAAACATCGCCTTCCCGCTCCGGCTTAAACGGGTGCCCGCGTCCGAGGTGGAGCGGAAGGTGCGCCAGACCGCGGAGCTTTTGGGGATCGGGCACGTCCTCGAGCGGCGCCCGGCGCAGGTCTCGGGGGGACAGCAGCAGCGCGCGGCGCTCGCCAGGGCCCTGGTTAAGGAACCCCAGGTTCTCTTGCTGGACGAGCCGCTTTCCAACCTGGACGCCCAGATCCGGCTCCAGGCGCGCAGCGAGATCCGCCGGTTGCAGCAGGAGCTCGGGGTGACCAGCATCCTGGTCACGCACGATCAGGCCGAAGCGCTCGCCATGGCCGACCGCATCGCCGTCTTCTCCATGGGGGAGCTGCAACAGTTCGCTCCCCCGGACGAGCTGTACCGCCGCCCCGTCAACACCTTCGTCGCGCGGTTCGTGGGGCATCCACCCATGAACCTGCTCGAGGGCCGGTTCGAGGACGGGTGGTTCCTCAAGGAGGAGCTGCGCATTCCCGTACCTCCAGGGCACCCCACGGGACCCGGGTACCTCGGTATTCGCCCGGAGGACGTCCGCTTGGAGGGGGATGTGCCCGCGCGGGTGCGGGTGGTCGAGCCGCTGGGCCGCGAGGCCCTGGTGACCCTGGAGCTCCCTGGGAACGCGGCGTTCAAGGCGTTGGTCCCGCCAGGCACACGCCCGGGGGTCGGCGCGGAGGTGC